>JAJZRD010000309.1 GCA_021845945.1 Chloroflexota bacterium | reverse complement strand
AGTTCCTGCCGTTGCGCGTCTGTCAGATGCACGATAACCATCCCAGGCACCTCCCGCCGGACTGCCTGGCGAGAAGCGTGCCGTACTTATGGCTACATGCTTAGCGATTCAAGTTTCTTAAACCCCAACGGTCTCATGGACGGCGCGGGTGTGCCCGCAGCCATAACTAGGCGAGCACCAACCCTGAGGAATGCTCCCTCCACGATATCCCTAGCCTCAGTAGAAGAGAAGAAGTCCTCCTGTACAACTGACTCGTCTCGCCAGAGCTTCAGCGCCCAACCATTCTCACTACAACGACGAGTTACCCGCTCCTCGTATGCATCGACATTGCGATCACCTGAAACGCGCCTCGGCCATAAGAACTCGACCCTCCCATCCACAACCGCCCGATTGTCTATCTCTACCGCATGAAACCACTTGACGGTGACATTCTTCTGGTGTGCCGCGTCTAACACATAGCCCTTTGCGTACTGCCATCCCTCAAGGTGAGCAGCTATGTGGTAGATTATGAGTGTTGAACCACGAGGTGCGTAACGCTGGATCCACGGAACTACATCATAGCGCAAGCGGTTCCCTGTGTAGACGCAATCATCCACATACACGAAGATGTCCGAGCCACCACATAGGCCAAGGATTAGCCCATAGTCCTTGTAGACAACGTACGTGAAGAGCGCAAGTAATGCCAACTGGCTCTCGCCTTCCACTTGGATTCGTATGAAGTTCATCCCTTGGAGCGAAGCCCTGGGATCAGGCCCAAACGGGTCCTCGCGGGCCAGGAATGACCGAATGCTATCTTGCACACGTTTTCTCGACCAATAGTAACGCTGAAGGAGGCAGTTCATCTCTCGAAGGATCGTCGCCCGCTCACTTGGATCGAACTGGGATATCCACCTGTCCACACGGGAAGTGATCGGAGCGATACCTTCAGGCGATCGGTAGTCTGCGGCAATGCTGCCGATGGAGCGAGCCAGGTCATGGCAAGAATCGCTCATGCCGTGTTCCCTCGATGGGCTCCATGACGATTCACGTGGCCAAAGTCGAGGCTCGAGAACCCGCATCCACGGGAAGACAGCCGCCACCGAGCCATCTGTTGCTTCCCCCCGCTCGACTCAGCCCGAAGGGCTTCGTCTTTTCAGCCCGACGGCTTTAGCCTCGGGCTCTCGACCGGCAGCAACGGCTGGGCGGCTCACAGACACCTCTCCAGCATCCTCCTGGTCGCCACCTTGGCGCCCTCGCCCACCTCCAGCAGCGGGCCGACGCAGGAGGGGCAGCCCCGATCGCAGTCGCACGTAGCCACCAGCCGCCGAGCCTCCTCCAGCAGGGTGCGGTGCATCCGGTACAGCTTGAGGCTGAAGCCCACCCCGCCGGGGTAGGCCTCGTACAGGAAGACCGTGGGCAGACCGGTGTGGGGCGAGCACACCTCCGTGGCGGTGCGCAGGTCGCGGCGGTCGCACATCAGGGCCACCGTCGCCACCAGACCCAGGGCGTTGGCCAGCCCCAGCAGCCCCGCCTGCAGCTCCTCCTTCCCCAGCCCGGCCGTCGCCTCGGGCGAGAGGGAGAGCCAGTAGGAGGTGGTGTGCATCGTCTCCTCGGGCAGGTGGATGGGGCCCGAGCCGACGTTCTCGTGGGTGTCGAACTTGATCTTCTTGAACATGGTGGTCAGCACCACCACGTTTACCTCTCCGTGGGACCGGGTGGCTGCCCCCTCCGCCGACTGGTCGAACTCCTCCAGCACCGCCAGGTTCACCGCCAGGCTGGCGTCGGTGTAGTAGTCCACGTCCACGTGGCGAACGAAGGCCTTCTTGTTCTCGTAGTCCAGCTTCTCCACCTGGTACTGCTCGCTGCCGTGGAGGTAGATGGCCTCCTCGTGGATCAGCATCGGCGCCGCGAAGCGGTCCACCTCCCCGATCACCCGGGGCTGCGGCTCCGTGACGTCGATGATGACGAAGTTCTCCCGGGCGGCGGCCCGCAGCCCCACCGACTCCGCAGGGAAGGCCTCGGACATCCAGTGCCAGCGGTCCCGGGCGTGGTGCAGCACCCGCTCCTCCCCCAGGTACTCCAGCATCTCGGCCACCGGCACCGCTCCGAAGGGCTCCCCATCCCGGAAGGGCAGCTCGAAGGCGGCGCACTTCAGGTGGTCCATCATCACCAGCAGGTTGTCCGGGTTCACCAGGCCGCTCTCCGGCGACTGGCCGAAGAAGTAGTCGGGATGGCTCACGATGTACTGGTCCAGGGGGTCGCTGGTGGCGATGAAGAGGGAGAGGGCCTGGCCCCGACGGCGCCCGGCGCGCCCCATCTGCTGCCAGCTGCTGGCGATGGTGCCCGGATAGCCCACCAGGAGGCTGGCCTCCAACCCCCCGATGTCGATCCCCAACTCCAGGGCGTTGGTGCTCACCACCGTCCGGATGGTGCCATCCCGGATCCCCCGCTCGATGGCCCTGCGCTCGTTCGGGAGGTATCCCCCCCGATAGCCCTGCACCGACCGCTCCGACTTCTTGCAGCGTGCGGCGGCCTCCTTCATGTAGGTGAGCAGCACCTCCACCGAGAGCCGGCTCCGGCCGAAGAGGATCGTCTGGATGTCGTTGGGCACCAGGAAGCGCTCGGCGACCCGACGGGCTTCCAGGAGGGCGCTGCGCCGGATCCCCAACTGGCGGTTCAGCACCGGCGGGTTGTAGAAGACCACGTCCCGTGAGCCCGAGGGCGCGCCGCTCCTGTCCACCAGCTCCACCGGCTCCTCCAGCAGCCTCTCGGCCAGCTCCTTGGGATTCGCGATGGTGGCGGAGCAGCAGATGAACTGGGGGTTGGAGCCGTAATGCCGGCACACCCTCTTCAGGCGGCGCAGCAGGTTGCCCAGGTGGCTGCCGAACACCCCCCGGTAGGTGTGCAGCTCGTCCACCACCACGTACTGGAGGTTCTCGAACAGCTTCACCCACTTGGAGTGGTGGGGCAGGATGCCGGCGTGGAGCATGTCCGGGTTGGTGACCACGATGTGGCCCGCCGAGCGCACGATGCGCCGTGCGGTGACCGGCGTGTCGCCGTCGTAGGTGTAAGTCTTTATGTCGACTTCCAGCGCCTCCACCAGGCTGTGGAGCTCGGCCATCTGATCCTGGGAGAGTGCCTTGGTGGGAAAGAGGTAGAGGGCTCTCGTCTCCGGCGCCTTCAGGATGGCGTCCAGGACGGGGGCGTTGTAGCAGAGGGTCTTCCCCGAGGCGGTGGGGGTGACCACCACCACGCTCCGCCCGGCCTGGACGTGGGCCATCGCCTCCGCCTGGTGGGAGTAGAGGGACTGGATGCCCCGGTCCCGCAGCACCGCGACGAGCCGTGGGTCGGTGCCGGAGGGGAAGGGGGAGCAGACGGCCTCCCGAGCCGGCAACCGGCGGTGGGCGGTGATGCCGCCCGAGAGCTCGGAGGCGAGCAAAGCGTCGATGGCCTGGGCCAGGTTCATGGGAGCCTCGCAGTTGGGGGGTTGAGTGCGACGCCCATTATATAGCATCGCTACGCTTTCCTCTTGAGCTGTGAAGGGCGTCGAGAATCTCCATTTGACACCATTTCGACGAGAGATTATGCTCAGGCTGCGACGCGTTAACCCCCGGCAGCAGTGCTTCGGATACC
>JAJZRD010000308.1 GCA_021845945.1 Chloroflexota bacterium | reverse complement strand
GTTGGTCGCCACGGGCAAGGTGGTGCACCCCTTCCTGGGGATCAGCTATACGGCCCTCACCCCCTCCATCGCTCGCCAGCTGAATATCCAGGATGGGAATGGGGTGGTGGTGGCGCAGGTAGTTTCGGGATCGCCGGCCGACAAGGCGGGGCTGAAACGACTGGACGTCATCAGGGAGATCGACGGGCAGAAGATCACCGACGAGTCCGATCTCGGCAGGGTGCTGAGCACCCACAAGCCGGGCGACACGGTGACCCTGACGGTTCAAAGAGGTGGCCAGACCATGCAGGTGCAGGTGACCCTCGGCGAGAGACCATCGGGTACATGAGCATCACTATGAACCCACTAGAGACCCTGGCAGTTGCCGCCCTCCAGGGGGTCACGGAACTGTTCCCTATCAGCAGCCTGGGACACGCCGTCCTGGTGCCGGCCGTGCTCGGCTGGAACGTGGATCAGAGTTCGGAGGCTTTTCTACCCTTTCTGGTAGTCCTGCATCTGGGGACTGCAGCTGCCCTGCTGGCTTTCTTCTGGCGGGAGTGGGCCGGTCTTCTCGCCGCTGCCGCTGGACGTGGCCCCGCTGAGAACCGTGGCCAGAATCGGCGGCTTCTCTTCTTGCTGGTCGCGGCGACGGTTCCGGCGGGCCTCATCGGTTTCGTGTTGGAGAAGAGGTTGACGACCCTTTTCGATGCACCCTCGATAGCGGCTCTCTTCCTGATGGTCAATGGGCTTATCCTCTTCGTCGGCGAGCAGAAGCGGAGGAAGGCTGGGTTCCGCACCGCCGCACAGCTGGGCTGGACGGAGGCCCTATGGATCGGCCTGTGGCAGTCGTTGGCGCTGATCCCCGGCATCTCTCGCTCGGGAGCCACTATGGTGGCCGGTCTCCTGGCCGGGCTGCACCATGAGGAGGCAGCCCGTTTCTCCTTCCTGATGGCCACACCGGTTATTGGGGGTGCAGCCCTGCTGGAGGTGCCGAAACTGCTGCGCCAGGGTATCGGCGCGAACCTTGGCCTGATCCTGCTGGCGGGAGTCGTCGCCGGAGTGGTGGCCTACCTGAGTGTCGCTTTCCTGATGCGCTACTTCCGACGGCGGGAGGTTGAGGCCCTCAACCCCTTCGCGTACTACAGCTGGGCGGTGGGTGCCCTGGCTTTGCTGTCCATCGGCTTCATTCGGTAGGGGAAAGGGTTGTAGGAGCCGGTTGATCCGGAAATCGAGCGGGCGGGGTTGTCTCAACCCCGCCGTGGGGACGGGCGGGTTGCCCCAACCCGTCCTTCTAAGCCGTGCTTCGACCTCACGGTTCACCGGGCTCCGAGTAGCCCCTGAGTTCGGCCGCGACTGCCTCCACGGCTCCAGGGATGGCGGCCTGGAGGGCCGGGGTCAGCCCTTCCTGGTAGCTGTCCAGCCTCTCCACCTCGATCCCGATGAGGACCACCTCTCGCGGCATCCTCGCCGGATAGAGAAGCCGGCCCAGCTCCAGGGCCTCGAGGACTCCCAGACCGTGTCCCGAAAGGGAGTGCCAGGGGGCCCGGTGCAGTTCCTCCCCTCCCAGCCGGGAGATGGTGCCGGGCGCCTCCCCGCTACAGAGGGCGTCCACCAGGATCGCCCTGTCGGCATCCAGCAGCAGGGGGATCAGGTCCAGCCCGGGCGTGTTGGCCTCTACCAGTTGGACTCCGGCTGGCAGCCCCCTGGTGGCTAGCCCCTGGATTACCCGTACCCCGACGGCATCGTCGGAGGCGAGCACGTTTCCCAGCCCAACAACTACGATTCGCAAGGGGTGGGAGCCTCCTCGGATCCCTTCTGCCGGCAGTATAGCAGCCTGGCCGGCCGCCAGACCACGCCTTCGGAACCCCCGGTCGAGGCCGGGTGTATGGCGTATCACGTCAATATCACTCCAGACTATTGACATTTTCCGCAATACATGGTTCAATGCAGGAGGTTATTCGTACTGGATGCTCGAGGAGGGTCGCGGTTTTGGGCAATCCGGGCTCCGGGGCTGAAGGTTGGCTCCGGGCCCCGAGACGCTCGTGACTGGGCGCTTGCCGGCGACTGGCGGTAGGTCGCTTTCCCTGAGGATGGGGAGAGGCGATAGTGAGCCGTGGGAGCTGGCAGGCTGCGCGATCTTCTGATCCCCTCGACGAAGGGGAGGAGGGTGGCTTCCCCGCAGGGTGGAGCCCCCTGGCCAGCCGATAGCCGACCGCCGTCCTGGGCGGCGACGGCAATCCCTGCCTCCTCCTGCCCCGCTGTCCTGCCCCCTTCTTCCGGCCCTCACGCCTCTCTCCGCGGCAGACCTCCTCCTGATCTAGATTCCGGCCTTCGTGTCCAGCCTGATGCTGCTGTTTTCCCAACCGAGCCTACCGCCGGGGAGAGGAGAAGATGAACAACCTCGTGGAGTTCATGACGCTGACCAAAGGGATAGAGTACCTGCTGGCCATCGCTTTCGTCTTCGGCTTTCTGGGGTTCTGGCAGTGGCAACACCATAGGGGACGGGGTTTGCTGTTGAGGATCGCTCCAGCGCTCCTTCTGGCGCTGGGATTTGCCGGCCTCGCATCCACCTGCATCAGCTCCTCCGCCATCGCCACCTCCCGGGTCGAAGAGCGGGTGGGAGCGGGCGCGGAGGATATTCGGGGCCTGGTCAACGTTCACGGCCCGGCGAAGGCCGCAGCTCACGCCATGGGGCCTGACGTCATCAGCTGCCAGACCTGCCACCATCGCAGCCCCGATGGACAGCCGGGCCCCTGCAGCTCCTGCCACAACGGCTCCAACGACGGCCAGGTCGTGGGGACCATTGGTCTCAAGGCCGCCTACCACCAGCGGTGCATGGAATGTCATCAGGGAGCCTGCCTGGGTCCCTCGACCTGCACCAACTGCCACGCCGAAGGGACTCAGAGCGCCAAGGTCGAGAAGGACCCCCCAGCACCGGTGGTGGCCCCGGCCATATCGCACCCCTTGCCGAGCGGCTACGGTGACTGCCTGGCGTGCCACAATCCCGGAGGGCTGCTCCCGCTTCCCGGGAACCACGCGGGCTACGATGCCGCCTCCGTCTGCCTGCGCTGTCACAAGTTCTCGGCGGTGAGGGGAACGGTTTCCCTGGCGTTGGAGGTGCCCAGCCGGGCCAGCGCCTCCGGGGTGGCTCCTGCGCCCGCGGGCTCGAAGCCTGCAGCGGCCGCCGCGATGCCTCACCAGGTCGCCGGTCGTGAGAACTGCCTCTCCTGCCACGGACAGGGAACCGCCGACGTTCGCCGGCTCTCCCCCGGCCACGCAGGGAGGACCAACGGGAGTTGTCTGCAGTGCCATCAGCCTTCGTAAGGCTGGGGATGATGTGAGCTAAAGCGAGGAAGGAGGGGCCGCGACCATGAGCACACCCTGCAGGAGGGACGGGTTCGCCGCCGGGCCACGAAGAACCACTCGAAGAGGCTTTCTCAAAGGCGCCGCTGCCGTTGCGGGCTCGCTCCTGGCTTCCAGCCTCGTTACCGGGCCCAGCACCGCCATGGCCCGGGATCTTCTGGTCCGAACGGAACGGCTCGGCATGCTGATGGATCTCACCAGCTGCATCGGGTGTCGCCGATGCGAGGCGGCCTGCAACGGGGCGAACAGGTTGCCGGCGCCGGCCGTCCCCTTCGACG
>JAJZRD010000307.1 GCA_021845945.1 Chloroflexota bacterium | reverse complement strand
GCATCTCCCCGTGGCGAGAGGAGATCCTTCGCTATCGCTCAGGATGACACCTGTCAGAACCATCGTGGCGGAGCACTAGCCTTCGGCTGGAGATTAGGAACGGGGGCTGAGGACTGATCGGTGAATACCGGCTCAGTCCTCAGCCCTTGTTCTGCTACCGGCCCTACCTCAGTCCGGCGATGAACTCCTCGATGGGGATGGCCGCCAGGGTCATCACCTTGATGGAGCCCCTGGAGGCCAGTTCGGCCGAGATCCGGGCGATGGTCTGGAAGTCCGGGGCCTCCAGGACGTTCACGAAATCGTATGGACCCAGCACCGCCCACTGGCTCACCACGTGGGCGCCCATCTTCTCGATCTCCTGGTTGACCTCCTTGATCCGGTCGGGATGGCTCTTGATGGTCTTGGCGCCCTCGTCCGTCAGCGTGCTCAGCATGATGAAAGTAGCCACGTCTGCTTCCTCCTTCGCACTGCCACTCCCCTGGCTCCTTCGCGACATGTGGAACAGGCGAGCCACCTGTTCTTAGTGGAGGTTGCCTGCACGTTGCGTACCGCTCCCCGGTCCCGCCACCCCACGCCCTTGGGGCAGGGGCTCGCACCCCGCCGCGTGCCGCGGATTGGTCACGGCGCAGTCCGGCCCCTGGCATCCAGGTGATAGAGCCAGGCGAACACCTCGGCCACCACGAAGTAAAGCTCCGGAGGGATGGCGTCGCCCACGTCCAGCCTCGCCAGCGCCTGGACCAGCAGCGGGTCCTCCCGGATGGGCACCCGGTGTTGCCTGGCCAGCTCGAGGATCCGCTCGGCCACCATGCCGCTGCCCTCGGCCACCACTTTGGGGGCCGACGCCTCGGCGGGGTTGTACTGGAGGGCCATCGCCCTCCGCCTCAGCGGACCGGAGCCGGGCACGCGTTCCCCGGGCGGGCCCGCGGCGGGCCGCTCCTGTCGCTCGGTCCCCTCAGCCAAAGGTCACCCCTCCTGCCACGCTCATACCCTCACGTCGATCTGGGTCAGCTGCTCCGGCACCTCCACGGCGATCTCCGTGGGGTCGGGCTCGGCGGCCAGCATCCCGAAGCCGGGGGCACCGACGGTGTACCCCAACCTCTCGAGCCCCCCCTGGAGAGAGGAGAACTCCTCTCGCAGCACGGGCAGCGAGGCGCCGCTACTGCTGGCCAGGTGGCACTTGATCTGCTTCCCCAGCAGCTCCAGTCGAACCTCCACCCTTTCGAGCCGCGGCAGATCCAGCCGCAGCAGCAGCCGGACCCCGCCGGGATCGACCTTCCGGTTCGGTCTGCAGCTGATGCACAACTCGACGGTCCGGGGCGGCTCTCCCTGGAGGCCGGACAGAGGCACCTGGAAGGCCAGCCACTGCTCCGAGGGGTCCCGCGGCTGAGCGCTGTTCCTCAACTGCTGGACCTGGAGTGCCTCGGCCAGCTCCGGCCCTGCACGCTGCAGGTGAACCAGTGCCCGCTGCAGCTCCGGGCTCTCCTGCGAGGCCCGGCCAGCCTCCGGCTGCACCCGGCCGGACTCCTGGGGCACCCGGCCGGACTCCTGGGGCACCCGGCCGGCCTCCGGCGTCCTCTGCGGCACCGGCGGCCTGTCCGCGGAAACCATCTGCGCCAGCCGGGTCAGCAGGAAGCGGAGGTCTCCCTCCAGCTCCGCCGGATCCAGGTCGCCCGAGAGCACCCTGGCGAGGCGGTTCTCCAGACTCGTCCCCTGGTCCTTGAACACCCGCCGCAGGCTTTCCACCAGGGCCGCGCGATCTTCCCCATCGGCCTGCACGATCCGCTGGGAAAGCTGCTGCGCTGCCCCCTTCACCAGCCTGCGGAACTCCACCTGGGAAAGGTGCTTCTCCACGGTCAGCGATTCCAGCAGCTCGGCCAACCAGGAAAGGGTCTGCTGCAGCTGGTGGAACTGCTGCCCCAGAAGGGCAGGGTTCTCCAGGGAGGAACGGATGACCGCCAGGGTGGATCGGGTCAGGGGAAGGCCGCTTGCCTGCAGGTAGGTGGCGGCCTGAAAGTCGGCCTCCGCCGTCGCCCCGAGCCTGGCCAGAGTCCGGGTGAGCTGTTCCACGTTCTCCCTGCTCACCGGAAGTCCTCGAGCCAGCAGCTGGCGGGCGGCATACAGGTGGGGCCGATCGGCCGGCAGGTCGTAGGACTCGATCAGCTTCGTCAGCACCGAGTCGGTGGTCTCCAGATCTGGAGCGCCCGGCAGCTTCGACTGCTCGGCCCTGGCCAGCCGCTCCAGATTCTCCCGGGTGACCGGCAGACCGCGGGCCAGCAGCTTGTGGGCGGCGTTCAGATGGAGCCTATCCACCGGCAGCCGGTAGGAGGCGATCAACTGGGCCAGCTGAGGCTCCGACGACATCTGGGCGCTGAGGAGAAACCCTTCCCGACCCACCAATTGGAGGAGGGTTTGATCCTTGCTCACCTCTTTGACCGATAGCTGGACCAGCTCGCCCACGGCCAGATCCAGATCGGTCACTATGGTGGCCAACCGGTCGGCGATCTCGATGACCGCGCCCTTGGGACCCAGTTGAGCGACCCTGCCGTTGACGATCTGCCCCGGAGAGAAACTTGGAGACCCGGGGCTGAACTCGAGGCGAGCAAAGCCCAGTGGCACGCCGGCGCTCCCCATTGACCCGATCCCCACCCGTCGCCTCCGCCGAAATCTACCCAGCCCAGGCCTCTAGGACTACAAGGCCTCTATATAGGTATCGGCTATCCGGGGGGCCAACTTGAGCGACCGAGCACAAATCAAAGAGAGGGAGCCGAGCACCATCACGGTGGTCGACTCCCTCACCAAGGGGAGCATGTTCCTATGGGTGGCGGGTGGCTGCCTCTGCGGCGGCACGCCCTCAAGCCACCCGCCGGTCCGATTGCATGTACTCAGCGAAGATCCGTTTCCAGGAAGCAGCTTGCTCCTCCGCTCGCCTGGTTTCCTGAAGGATCGCTTAAGGCTTGCTTATGAATTGGCCTTATAATAGGGCGAGACGGCGGCCGGCGGTTCCGTCGGGCGGCCATCCACAGGGGTGAGAGCATGAAAGCGACCAGGGCCATGGAGATGCTGGAGAAGGCGAAGGTTCCCTACCAGCTTCTCAACTACGAGTCCGACGGTTTCACCCCGGCCACCGAGGCCGCGGCCAAGCTGGCAATCCCTCCCGAGCTCATGTTCAAGACTCTGATCGTTCGGGGCGAGCGGCGCGGGGTAGTGCTGGCGCTGATCCCGGGTAACGGCACCCTGAGCCTCCGGAAGCTGGCCCAACAGATGGGAGACAAGCGCGCCGAGATGGTGGACGCGTCGGAGATCACCCGGTTAACCGGGTACGTCAAAGGCGGCGTCTCACCCCTGGGAGGCAAGAGGGCCTATCCGGTGTTCCTGGAGCGAACGTCCCTGGGGCAGCAGTACATCGCGGTGAGCGCGGGAGTCCGCGGCCTCGCTCTCCGCCTGGCGCCCGCCGACCTGGCTCGGGCAACCAACGCCACCCTGGCCGACCTGCTGGAGTGACCCACCGGTAGTGTACGAATGATTGCGGAAATAGTTGGCGAGCGGGAGGGGCGTGAAGGAAGGGATGTGGGGCGAGGGGTGTAGAGGCGCCCTAAGGCAGATTGCTCCCGTCTTTGGAGAAACGGGC
>JAJZRD010000306.1 GCA_021845945.1 Chloroflexota bacterium | reverse complement strand
CCCCACCTCCAGTCGGCTCCGGCCGCGATAGCCAGGGCCACCAGGGTTGTGGCAACGTACAGGAACCGGATCCACGCATGACGCCACTTTATCATCCTTCGCACCTCCCTTCCTCCAGGATACGGAACGGGAGTTGGCAGGGTGGCAGCCAACTCCCTGGGATCATCCACCAAGATGCCGTAACCAAATTGTAACACGAATTGCCCGCGAGTCCACAGTATATCCGTGAGTTTGGCGAGCAGAAATTGGTCTTACTCTTGCCTGTCGGGAGGGAAAGGCGATAGCGTCCGCGCGAGCGCGGACGCCGCGGGGAACCCGGGACGGCGAGAGGCGAAACGGCTTGGCAGCTCTGCTCATGGCCTTTGCCCTGGTGGCTATCGTGCTGACCATCTCCGCCCTGGCCGCGGGGGTCGTAGACCAGGCGCCCCTGTCGTTCCCGATGATCTTCCTCGGCATCGGTTTTCTCCTCGGCCCCCTCGGGCTCGGGATCCTCGTCATCGGCCCGGCGGACCCGGGGCTCCAGGTCCTCTCGATCATCACCCTCTCCTTCGTCCTTTTCCTGGATGCCGTGAGGGTGCGGTTCGATCCCATCGAGCGAGCCTGGCTGGTCCCCGTGTTGGCCCTGGGCCCGGGCACCGTCATCACCCTCGCCGCCAACGCCCTGGCAGCCCTCGTCATCTTTGGGATCTCCGGCACGGAGGCGTTGCTGCTCGGCGCGATCCTCGCGTCGACGGACCCCATCATCCTCCGGGACGTGGTCCGTGACGAACGGCTTCCGCGCTCCATTCGGCAGGCGTTGAGCATTGAGGCTGGAACCAACGACATGGTCGTGCTGCCCATCATCTTCGTACTGCTCGCCGTGGGCCGAGGTCAGGCCGGCAGTGCCATGGGATGGCTGATCTTCCTGGTCGAGCTCCTCATCGTCGGGCCGCTGGCCGGGGCCCTGGTTGGGGGAGTCGGATCGTGGCTGATGGGGGTGGTGGACGCCCGTTTTCCGGTTCGCCGCGAGTACCAGGCGCTCTACGGTGTCGGGTTGGTGCTGGGGGCCTACGCAGCCGGGCAGGCAGTGGGGGGAGACGGCTTTCTGGCGGCCTTCACGGGTGGCCTGGCGGCGACCCTGCTCAACAACGAGTTGTGCGACTGCTTCCTCGATTACGGCGAGGTCACGGCGGAGATGGCCATGCTGCTGTCCTTCGTCCTCTTCGGTGCCCTCCTGTCCACCCTGTTGGGAACGGTTTCCACGGGCCGCGCGCTGCTCTTTGCGGCCCTGGTCATCGGCATCGCTCGACCGCTCGCCATCGGCCTCGTCCTCCAGCGGGCCCCGATCAGCCGCACCGCCCGCGCCTTCATCGCCTGGTTCGGCCCCCGTGGTCTGAGCTCTCTCCTCTTTGCTTTGCTGGCTGTGGAAGCGGGGGTGCCCAACGGGGAGGGGCTGCTGGCTACCGTCGGGGTGGTGGTCATCGTCTCGGTGGTGTTGCATGGAGTCTCGGCCACACCGCTCACCGACTGGTACGCGCGGAAACTCGCGGAGGAGACTCTCGCCGAAGAGCGCGAAGGATCGGCCGCGGAGTTCTTCCAGGGGCCGGCGGGCGAGGTGCCGCGGATCACGCCCGCGGAACTGGCCGAACGCATGGCTCGGACACCGCTCCCCATCATCCTGGACGTTCGCAGCCGCTCGGAATACGACCGAGATAGAAGGAGGATCCCGGGAAGCCTCCGAGTTCTGCCGGATCGAGTCAGGGCGTGGGCCGAGCGGCAATCGAGGGAGAGGCCCGTGGTCACCTACTGCACCTGACCCAACGAGGCCACCAGCGCCCGGGCGGCGCGGCAACTCCGGTCTCTCGGTTTTGAGGCAGTAGTCCTCAGAGGCGGGTTCAATGCCTGGAAGGAGGCTTACCCGGTCGAGCCGGTGGACCACGCCGCTTGACCGGACGCCCGGCGGCTGCTCGACGTCGATCGCCCTCTGGCGCGGGAGCCCTCAAGGCCCTGACCCGGCCATTCGCGGGTTGGCTTAGTTGTTGCAGCAGAAGATGGAGGACTTCGCTCGGCCAGCGCCGTGATCCGGGTGCCGGGCAAAGGAAGGCTTCCGCCTCCACCGGCCAACTTTCGTATGGTCTCGAGAGGAGATCGATGAGAGTCCATTTGATTGCCCCGTCCAGGGAAGAGAATCCGGGAACGCATTCCAGAACCTCTATCGCTCCGCCGTTGAATCTGGCAGTGCTGGCCAGCATCTCGCCGCCCGAGGTGGAGATCTCACTCACCGACGAGAACGTCGAGCCCATCGACTGTGGACAGGCTGCCGATCTGGTCGGCATAACCGCCACCACCCAAACGGCAACCCGCGCCTACCAGGTGGCCGACGCCTTTCGAGCAAGGGGAGTCAAGGTAGCGCTGGGGGGGCTCCACCCCAGCACGCTGCCCGAGGAGGCAGTGCAACACGCGGACGCGGTGGTGGTGGGCGAGGCCGAGGGGGTCTGGCCTCACCTGCTGTCGGACCTGCGGGACGGCCGGCTGCAACGCATCTACCGAGGCAACGGGCGTCCGCAGCTAGCGGGTCTCCCCATTCCTCGGCGGGATCTCTTCCACAGGAAGCGCTACCTGCTTTCCGATAGCCTGTACACGAGCCGCGGTTGTCCCTTCGGATGCGCCTTCTGTTCGGTGACCTCCTTCTTCGGCGGAACCTACCGCTGGCGACCGGTGGATGAGGTGCTCAGGGAGATCAGCGAGCTGGACGGCAGGCCCCTGATCTTCTTTGTGGACGACAACATAGCCGGCCACAAAGAGTACGCCAGGGAGCTGTTCCTGGCGCTCGCCGCTCGTAAGGTTGGATGGATCGGCCAGGCATCGACAACCATCGCCAGGGACCAGGGCCTTCTGGCCCTGGCCGCGGCCAGCGGATGCAGGGGACTGTTCCTCGGCATAGAGTCGCTCTCCCCCGCCAGCCTCGGTTCGGTGGGCAAACGACAAAACGTGGTCGAAGAATACGAGGAGGCAATCCGGCGGATCCACGCCCACAACATCGCCATCGTCGGCTCCTTCATCTTCGGGCTCGACGACGACACCGAGGACGTCTTCGATCTCACGGTGCGGTTCGCGCAGCGGACCCGCCTGGAGGCCGCGGAGTTCAACATACTGATGCCCTATCCGGGCACACCCCTCATGGCCCGATTGGAGCGGGAGGGACGAATCCTCACCAGGGATTGGAGCCAATATCGGGAAGACCGAGCGGTGTTCGCTCCCAGGCTGATGTCGGTGCGCAGGCTGGAGGAAGGTCGTGCCTGGGCGTGGAGGGAGTTCTACAGTCTGGGGTCAATCTGGAAGCGGGTGGGACTCTCAGCCCCCATGGGTCTCATGGTGTGGACCATGAACCTCGAACACCGGAGCGACCCTCTCTCTCGGGCGGTGTTCGATCGACTGGCCTCCTGGGCCTCACCGTTCTTCCAGGATATGCTCGAGAAGAGGCCGGCTGACGACCAGCGTCCCAGCCGGAACAGCTGATCGGCCGCCGAGACTGTGCCCCATCCGACGGTCGACCACTATCGGGTGCACGGGACCCGTCAGGCCATCTTGCGGAGACGACGGATCCTCTCGTCCATGGAAGGATGAAGGTTCAGGAGAGAGAGCAATCTGAGCAGAAGGGCCGAGA
>JAJZRD010000042.1:5447-20545 GCA_021845945.1 Chloroflexota bacterium | reverse complement strand
TCAGGCAAACGATCCGGTGGCCTACCTGGCCGCTCAACCCGACCTCGGCATCGTCAAGCGACGCCGCAAACACAGGGAGCGAGCTGCCCTTGACAAATGGCCTCAGGAGCTTAACTTGTAACCAATGACGGGCGGTGCGCCCCTACTGGCAGCTCGCACCCTGGGGCGGTCTCGGGCATTCGCCTACCAGAGGGGGGAGGGGAAACGGTGGAGAGGGAAGGGCCCGCGGTGCCGGCCGGACCGTCGCCGATGCCCGGCCGAAAGGCTCCAACCCTGATCGTCATGGTCGGCCCGCCGGGCACGGGGAAATCCTACCTGGTCCGGCTGCTGGCCGAGCGAGTGGCGGTCAAGGTGATCGAAACCGACGAGATCCGCCACCGGCTCAGCCCTCACCCCAGCTACACGACGGCGGAGAACCGCAAGGTCTTTCACATAGCCCACCGGAGGATCGATCGCCTCCTCCGGCAAGGCAAGAACGTCATCTTCGATGCCACCAACATCTACGAGTACGGGAGGCGAACCCTCTACCGCATGGCCGAGAGCGACGGCGCTCACCTGCTGATCGTGCGGACCGTGGCCCCCGACGAGGTGGTGGAGGAGAGGCTGCGGAGGCGGATAGAGCGCTTGAACCCGGAGGACCGGTCCGAGGCGGGCTGGGAGGTGTATCTGCGGATGAAGGCGGAGTTCGAGGAGATCAGCCGCCCCCACATGGTGGTGGACACCTCCGAGCCGCTGGAGCCGGCCCTCGAGGAGATCGTGAAGTTCGTGCAGGGGGAAGATTGAAGGCCCTGTTGATCCACAACCCGAGGGCGGGGCAACGGGACCACCGCCGGGAGATCGCGGAGTCCGTCACCCGTCTCTCCTCCGCCGGCTGGGAGGTGGAGGTGGTGGTATCCCCCTCCGCCGGCGAGCTGGAGCGCGCGGTGCGGGCCGCCGTGGTGGCCTGCGTGGAGGTGGTGATAGCCGCCGGAGGGGATGGCACCCTGAACCTGGCCATCCAGGCCCTGGCCCATCAGCACCCGGCACTGGGGGTCCTCCCCATGGGCACGACCAACGTGTGGGCCAGGGAGGTGGGAATCCCCCTGAACGTCCGCAGGGCCACGGAGATGCTGCTGACGGGGGAGGTAGCGAGGGCGGACCTGGGGATGGCCAACAGCCGCTACTTTCTCTTCGTCGCCGGCGTGGGTTTCGATGCCTCGGTGACCCAGAACATGGATCCAACGGCGAAGCGCAGGCTGGGGATGCTGGCATACGTGATCGCTGCCGGCGTCGAGGCGCTGAAGCTTCGCGGAGTGGAGGCCACCATCGTCGCCGACGGCCTGGTGTCGCGGGAGAGGGTGCTGATGGTAGTGGCCAGCAACATCCGGCTCTACGGTGGGGTGCTGAACATGGCCCCTCAGGCCTTCGCCGACGACGGACTGCTGGACGTCTGGGCATTCCGGGGTCGGGGCGTCCTGGAGGGGGCAATCCACGCCGCCAGCGTCCTGCTGGGCCGCCATGCCAGGGATCGGGGAGCCCGCTTCTACCGCTGCTCGAGGCTGTCCATCGCCCCCAAGGGGTCCCTGCCGGTGCAGTTGGACGGCGACTACGTCGGGACCACGCCGGTCACCCTGCAGGTAGCGCCGAAGGCGCTGCGGGTGCTGGTCCCGCCCGGCCCGCACTCCATGTTCCGGCAGCCGGCGGAGAGAGCGCTCGGTCCCGAGCGCTGAGTGCCGGGGCCCTCCCTCTCCCCTTGGGAGAGGCGTGACGCTGCTCCGGCTCGCGTCACGGGGTGAGGGCTGGGGCTGATAGCTGATAGCCGATAGCTGATAGCCGACCGCTTGGAGGTTTCGATGCGCAGAACCAAGATCGTTTGCACCCTGGGACCGGCCTCCGCTTCCCCGGCCACCCTGCGCGCCATGATCCGGGCGGGGATGGACGTCGCCCGCCTCAACTTCTCCCACGGCACCCACGAGAGCCACGCCGCCTTGATGGCGCTGGTGCGACGGGTGGCCGCGGAGGAGGGTCAGGTGATAGCCATCCTCCAGGACCTCCAGGGCCCCAGGATTCGGGTGGGGGAGATGGCACAGGACGGCATGCCACTCGCCGCGGGCAGCCGCTTCGTTCTGACCACCGAGGAGGTGGTGGGCACCAGCGAGAAGGCCACCATACGGGGAGCGGAGCTATCGAAGGACGTGAAGCCCGGCGATCGGATCCTGCTGGACGACGGTACCCTTGAGATGAAGGTAGTGCGGACCACCAACGCCGAGGTGGAGTGCACCGTCCTCCTGGGCGGGGTGCTGAAGTCCCACAAGGGGGTCAACGTGCCGGGGCGGACCCTCAGCGTCCCCTCCATCACCGACAAGGACCGGGAAGACCTGGCCTTCGGCATCGAGCAGGGGGTCGACTACGTGGCCATGTCCTTCGTGCGGTCGGCCGAGGACATCCGGCAGCTGAGGAGGCAGATGGCCGAGCGGGGCGCCGACATCCCCATAATGGCGAAGATCGAGAAGCACGAGGCCATCGACCGTTTCGGCGAGATCCTGGAGGCGAGCGACGCCATCATGGTCGCTCGCGGGGACCTGGGGATCGAGGTGGCGGCCGAGCAGGTGCCGCTGCTGCAGAAGATGATCATCGCCAAGTGCGGAGCCGCCGGCAAGCCGGTGGTGACGGCGACCCAGATGCTGGACTCCATGATCCGCAACCCCAGGCCAACCCGCGCCGAGGTGAACGACGTGGCCAACGCCATCCTGGACGGGAGCGACGCCACCATGCTGTCCGGCGAGACGGCCGCCGGCGCCTACCCGCTGGAGGCGGTGGCGACCATGGCCCGCATCGCGGAGACCACCGACGAGGCCCTGCCCTACGAGGAGTTGATGCGGAAGACGACGGCCGCCAGGATGCGCAGCGTGACGGACGCCATCGGCCAGGGCACCTGCGAGATGGCCTACGAGCTGGGGGCCAAGGCGATCATCGCCTCCACCGAATCGGGCTACACGGCCCGGATGATCGCCCGCCACCGCCCGCCCGCCAGGATCATCGCCGCCACCCCCTCTCAGCCCACCCTCCGGCAGCTGGCCCTGGTGTGGGGAGTCCACCCCCACCTGACTCCCCGCTACCACAACACCGACGAGATGATCCGGCAGGTGGTGGAGATGGCGGCGCGGGAGAAGCAGGTGGTCCAGGGGGACCTGGTGGTCATCACGGCGGGGCTGCCGCTCCCCGCCAGGGGCAGCACCAACCTGCTGAAGCTCCACGTCGTCGGCGAGCCGGTGTAATGACTGTAGGGCGGGGCTACAGGTACACGTCCAACGCGTTCAGGAAGTTGCGGTAGACCTGCTGCTGCTCCCAGATGATCCCCCCGGGACCCAGCTTCCACCACTCGTCGGGGGTGAAGTAGGCGGAGACCTCCGCCTCGGAGCCACCGCGACCGAACCACTGGATCAGGTGCAGGTTGTCCGACTGGAGAAGCCAGAGGGCCAGATCCAGGATCTTGGCGTCCTTGGTGAGCAGGGCCGTGTTGTAGACGTTCAGCATCAGCTGGAAGATCGCCTGCTGCGCGCCGTTGCCCAGGAAGAACTCCATCCCGCCCGAGCCCGCCCAGGTGCTGGGAAAGACGGGCAACGGGAGATCGTGGCTCCGATCGCCGTACTTGGCTATCGCCTCGCTGGGCGTCAGGAAGCCCATTTTCCGCCGCTGCACCTCGCCGGGGAGCCAGCGCAGGAACTCGAAGATCCCAGTGTCCACCGAGTGATGCTCGCCGAAGGTCTCGTAATCCCAGGCCAGGAAGACGAAATCCCCCCGCGCTTCCCTCAACCAGTGGCCGTAGCTATCGGCCGCTAGAGGCCATCCCGACCAGGTGCGGTTGGAGAAGCGGTACCCGACGTCGTCGCTCAGCTCGTAGGCTCGGGTGAACAGCTTCAGCCTCTTCCCGTGATCGTAGAGATGGGTGGCGTCCCTCCACTCCATCACCCAGGGTCGCCCGTCCATCACGGTCCCCTGGAAGCCGGCCTTGTCCAGGGCGTGGTAGATGGCGTCGGACATGCACATCTCGGTGGTATCCGTGATCACCGGTCGCTTCCCGAAGGTCTGCTCCAGGTAAGCTGCAGCCCAGTGCATCCGCTCGATGAACCGCTCCAAGTCCACCAACAGAATGAAGCTGTGGTAGGGCTCAACCCCGATCAGCTCCACATTCTCGTGCCGCACCAGCCGCTGGAAGAGGGCCAACAGCTCCTGATCCCACATCTCGGCCTGGCACAGGAAGGACACCGAGAATCCGATCGAGAACTTGAAGCCCTCATCCACCAGCTCGAGGAAGGTGCGGGTGGCGGGGTAGTAGCACCACTTGGCCACCTTCCGGAAGTACCGCTCGTTCATCCGCTCATCGAAGAGGCAGCGCTCGATATCCTCCGGCACAGCGCCTCTCGGGATTGGCTGGGCCGGCAGCTTCACGCGCCTGGGCTGATGGACGACGGCATAGACTACCAGGTCGTTTGCCATTTCATCCTCCGGCCATCACGGAGACTCGCTCCTCAGCCGCCAACACCCCCTGGTTCCTGGCGATGTACTCCAGCTTGCTGATCAGATTGTCGATCACCCTATCCCAAAGGAAGGTCGCCGCAGTCCTCTTCGCCCCCTGCCGGATCAGCTCCCTCTCCTCGGGGTGGTTCTCCATGTGGGCAACGTAACCCGCGATCTCGCCGGGGTCCGCGGTGTCCAGCACCATGGCGTTCTCGAACGGGATGGCGTAGTCCTCACCGGTGGAGCCCGTGAAGGCCACGCCGCCGGCTCCCATGACCTCCAGCCCCACCAGCCCGAAGGGCTCGTGTCCGCTGTTGGCCAGCACCGCGTCCGCAGCCCGATACATGATCCTCACGAACTCGTCCGGCAGGAAGAAGCGGAGGTCCAGGACGTCCGCCGGACCGGCACCCTCCAGGGCCCGGATGCAGTCGGCCACCGTTCGGACCTCGGCCCTGACCTCTTTGACGGAAAGCCCCATGGACCGGGCGTTTCCCAGCACCTCCTCGCCGTGAGGCTCGATGCCGCCCCGCAGCGGGAACACCGGCTTCATCCCCATCCCCTTCAGCCGCGCCACCGCCTCCACGGCCATGTTCCACCGCTTGTCGGGATCGAACCGCCCAATCTTGAAGAGCAGCGGCTCCCCTCCCAGGATCTCCCGCACCCGGGCCACGGCGCCCTCGTCCACCGGCTCGACAGCCCTCGTCGGTATGCCGTTCGGAATGACCAGCGGGTTAGTCCCCAGCCCCCACATGATGTGCTTCATGTAGCGGCTGACGGTGGTTATGGTGTTGGTGAACCCCAGCCTCCCCCAGTCTATCCGGTGGAAGGACATGGTGTTGTTCGCGTTCCAGAACTGGATGGCCCGGTCCCTCAACCCGTTGTGGTAGAGGAGGTCGCTGATCCGGCTCACCGCCTCCGCCGTGTGCCACTCCTCCCCCAGCACCGCCACCACCTTCCCGGCCTCTGCAGCCGGCCGAACGATCCGGTCCATCACGAACCAGGGTGCCGAATCGTTGAAGTCGTACAGCTTCTCGTTCTCGCCTTGATACACCCCTTCGGGGTAGTACTTGCTGACCCACTGGCACCAGCGATGCAACCGCAGCCGGCCCTCCACCAGAGCCTCCTCAGCTGGCAGATGCGGGTCCCCCACGAACAGCACGTGGGTCTCGAACCCCCTCTCCGCCAGCGCCTCCGACAGCTCGGCCACCCTCACCCCGAGACCCCCGGCCCTCGAGTATCGGTCAGCACCCTCGAAGGACAGCAACGCGAAAACGGTATTCTCCGGCGAGATTTGACTGGGCCTCACCAGCACCTCCTCCTCCCCACCGACGGCCCTGTGACTCCCTCACGGGCAGTGAGCCGCCCACGTCATCTGGGGAACTTGATCCACCTCTTTCCCAGCAAGCTTCGGGCCACACCGCCGCTCCCCTCAGCGTTTCGCCCCTTGCCGCCCCGCCGCGCCGGCGGCACCGAACCGCCATCGCCACCATCTTCAAAACAGTTGACTCCGCCGCACCGTACCGCTACACTCCATAGCGCGTCGGCCCCATCATCGCCGCCGCGCTGGCGCTTACCCCTCTTCGCCGCCGGGAAGCGCCATTCGCAGCCCGGTCGCCATAGCGCCCACGTCCGCCAGCCTTGTCGCTATATTTGGCGCTATCGCGCTTCTCGCCTCTCTTTGGCGTTCTCAGATCGGCCATGGGGGTGTTGCGATGAGCTATCGTCCGATGGAAATCGCCCAGCGCCTGGGCATCTCCTCCTCCACGCTCCGGCTCTGGAGCAATCAGTTCGCGCCCCTGCTGAGCGGCCAGGCCCGAAAGGAGTCGGCCGCCGATGGTGCCTCCGTGGCGCAGCGTCGCTACACCGACGGCGACCTCGAGCTGCTCACTCTCGCCAGGGATCTCCTCGCCCAGGGTCTCACCTACGAGGAGACCAGGCGGAGGCTGAAGACGGCCATCCCCCAGGAGGCCGCCGCGATCGCCCTCACGGCCCCCGCCGGCCAGCATGCGAGCCCGCCCCAGCAGCTCGACCTCTCGCTGCGCGAAGCGCTGGAGGCGAAGGACAGGTCCATCACGGCCCTCAAGGAGTCCCTGGCCTTCATGGACGTCTACCTGCGCACCGTCCTCCAGGAACGAGAAGACGCCCGCACCCGCGAGCGTCTCTTGCAGCAGGAGCTCGACCGTCTGCAGCCCCATTCCGAGGAGGGCGAGCAGGGTCCGGTCCGCCCCTGGTGGAAGCGTCTCCTCGCCCTACCTTAGCGCTTTCTCCCCGCCAACCCGCCAACATACACCATTTAGCGCTATTACCCGCTATCGCCAATCATACCGCCAACGTCCCTCGGCGTCTGTTAGCGCTTCTGCCACGGAGGCGAAACGCCGTCGCCAACAGTCCGACGGCACTCGAAGAAAGCAGGAACGGAGGGTGACAAACCCGCTAAACCAGCCTAGAAGGAGGATCAGAACGCGAACTTCACCGAAACAGCCGTCGACTCAGTGCTCGCTCTCGGCCGCCAAGCTCTCAGCGGCCATCAGCGCTCCATCACCGCTGCTGTCCCGCACCACTACGGGCGTCCCGACCTGTGCCCATTGCCACAACCACCTCGCGTCCTCCAGGCTGACCCCGAGGCAACCGTGGCTCCCAGGGAAACCGAAATTCCCCAGCCACCAGTTGTAGTGCAGAGCGGCCCCGTCGTTGGTGAAGTACTGGGTGTACAGAACGTCCTTCAAGAGGTATCCCTTAGGGCTATCGCGAGGAATACCTATGGTCTCGCTGTCCATCGTCTCGTTGTCGACCCGACGCACGATCTTGAAGGTCCCGACCGTCGTCGGCGCCCCGTCAATGCCCCGGATGGCCAGCATAGTCCGCACAATCTTCTCGCCCTCGTAGGCAGCGATCATCGTAGGCTCGCCCAGATCGGCGTCGATCCAGCGACCGCTCCTCAAGCCCACCGTGGTTATCGGCTTCGGGATCCGAACGTCGCCAGCCCGAATGTACTGCCCCTCCCCCACGGTGTACCACTCCGTGCCGTCGGCCGCCATCACGGACTGCCGCACCTGCAGCGGAGTATTGTTCGCTACCGGTCTCAGCTCCGTCTCTTCGTCGTAGACGGGCAAGTTCCTCACGTACGCCTTTTCCGGCACCGACACCGCCCGCCCCGGCAGATCCAACTCCCCCAGCAGCTTGGGAGCGCGAGCCTGTAGCCACACCGACGGCCCAGACGGTCCCACGACCGCCGCATCCAGGTAGCCGTACTGATCCTTCTCCGGGCTCCAGACCCGCAACCGGTCACCCTTCTGGGGCTCCACCACCATGAAACGCCGGAACTGCGGAACCTTCCCCAGGCTCTTCGCATCCTTATCGGGGCCGGCCCACAGCTCGGTCTCCCTGAAATTCCCGACCCACCAGGGCTGATAATCGACCGCCGGGCTCGGCGCATTCCGCAGCGTATCGCCGGAAGCCGTCACCAGCAGCGGCCGCGGAGCCAGGGGCGATGGACCGCTGGGCCCCACTGCCCTCGCGTCGATGTAGGCGTAATTCCTGCTGACCGGGTTGAAGACGTACAGCCGCGACCCCTGCTGCGGCACGACTACCTGGAAGTAGGCCCACTGGCCCACCTGCCCGAAGGAGGCCGCACCGACGTCTGGCCCCGACCACAGCTGCGTCTCACGATGGTTTTGCACCCACCAGGGCTCGAAAGGACCCATGCCCGCCACAGCCGCCGTCTTCCCGTCGCTCACGGCGACCACCGTGGTCGCCGCCGAACCCCCAGCAGGGCTGGGGGGAGGGGCGCTCGGGCCGACCGCCGCGGCGTCCACGTAGGCGTAATTCTTCGTCTGCGGGTTCAAGACAAACAGCCGCTTCCCGGCCTGCGGGCTCACCACCTGCAGGTAACCCCACTGGGAGACTCTCCCGAGGGAAACGGCGCCGCCGTCGGGTCCCGACCACAGCTGAGTCTCCTGATGGGCCTGGACCCACCAGGGCTCGAAGGCCCCCGCCGGCTCGGCCCACCAAACGAACGCGACGACCGCACACAGAGCGACCGCCAAGCGCGCCACAGCGCTCACCACAGACCCTCTAAGGCAGCGGCTCATAAGCACCCCATGGAGATGCTACCTCCACCCTTACTTGGAACGCACTGCTGGATAATTTGGTGGGGATTAACACCGGGCCTCGCGGCTGCATCGCCGCCGGAAACCTCGGCCCGGTTCCCGAACAGCGCGGCGCATACAGCCCGCAGGCTATTTTGCCATCTTCCACCACGTGCGTCAATAGCCATTCTGGACTTGCGGCACCGTCCCAAAGTCTGGTACAATCTCACTGCACATTTTCATACGTTGGCCCTCAAGCCAACATCGCCCCTCCAAAGGGCGTACTCGTCGGGGTGTAGCGCAGCCTGGTAGCGCACTTGAATGGGGTTCAAGTGGTCGCCCGTTCGAATCGGGCCACCCCGACCACTGTTTTATCCAGACTAGGCCTGGCACCGAGGGAGCCTGGAAGCAGAAGAAGCACCTTGTACGTGCGAAGCCAGCCCATACGAACGTCGGAAGTGGATGCAATGGAGCACCATTCTGCGCAACTGGCCGACGTATTCCAGCTCGGAATCGACTTCCGGGCAGATGACCTGGCCCTGCTGCGACAGATCAGCGAGGGCCTCGATCTTCTTGCCGACATCTCCCACGCCGACCTGCTCCTCTACGTCCAGGCAGATGAGCGCGCCCTGGTGATCGCCCAGGGGCGACCCACCTCGGTTCCGCCCCTCTATCCGGACTCCCTGATCGGCCGCACCATGTCCCGCCAGGTCGCCCCCAGCATCTATAGGGCGCTCTTCTCCGGCCGCATGGTCCACGGCATCAGGGGGCAGCTGATCCGCGGGGCTCCCACCCTCCTGGAGACCTTCCCGATCTGCAACCCCCGTGGCGAGTTGATCGCCGTCCTCAGCACCGAGATGAACCTGCTGGAGCACGAACGCCGCCGCAAGAAGAACCCGATCTTCAGGGAAGCCGTCGCCCATCTCCTCCAGGAGCTTCTGGCCGGCCACCTCGAGGGTGCCGGCGTCGTCGGCCGCCTGGGGGAGCACTACGCCACCCTGATCATCGACAACAACGCTCGCATTCTCTACATGAGCTCCCTGGCCGAGCAGCTGTACCGGAAGCTGGGTTACACCACCAGCCTCCTGGGCCGCCGCCTCTCGGAGCTGGACACCACGGAGCACATCTGCTTCAAGGCCATGGAGCGGGCGCGCTGCCTCGAACAGCGCATCGAAGAGCACAACCTCATCTGGGTCAAACGAGCCATCCCCCTCCCTCCGGCGCCCCGCCGCGGCCTGCTGAGGCGGCTGCTGGCCGGCAACGAACGGATCGGCAGCGTCATCGTCCTGATCGAGGACATCACGGAGGAGCAGCGCAAGGAGCAAGCGCTGCGCATCAAGTCCGCCCTGATCAGAGAGATCCACCACCGGGTCAAGAACAACCTTCAGACCATCGCCGCTCTGCTGCGGATGCAGGCTCGCCGCACCGGCTCCCCCGAGGTGCTGGACATGCTGAAGCAGAGCATCAACCGCATCCTCAGCATCGCCATGGTCCACGAGTTCCTTTCTAAGGAAGAGAGCCCGGACGAGACCAATTTCATCAGCATCCGGGAGGTCACCCAGCGGATCCTCAGCGAGGTCACTCAGGGGATCCTGGACCCGGTCAAGAACATCCGCATCGTCCTGGAAGGCGGGGACTTCCGGCTACCCCCCCAGCAGGCCACCTCCTGCGCCCTCGTGATCAACGAACTGCTGCAAAACGCCGTCGAGCACGGCTTCGAGATCAAGAACGAGGGCACCATCCAGGTCACCCTCCAGGATCAGACCGACCAGATGGTCATCGAAGTGGTCGACAACGGCCAGGGCCTGCCCCACGGCTTCGACATCGAACGGGACGGCAGCCTCGGCCTCCAGATCATCCAGACTTTGGTGAGGGAGGACCTCAAAGGCCAGTTCGCCCTGGTCAACACCGAGGGCGTCCACGCCCGCGTCGCCTTCCCCCACCTCCTGGTAGAAGGCCAGTCCGCCCAAGGTTGACGCTGCCTTATGCCTCAGTATATTATGACTGCATGGTGTTGCCCGCGGCTTGAAGAAGAGCTCGCCACCAGTGTCGGCTACGGCATGCCGGATTATGTTGCAAGCTAGTTCGACAAGGAGAGACTGAGTTGGCACAGACACGCGTGGTCATCGCCGACGATGAATCTATTATCCGGATGGACTTACGCGAGATGCTCACCAATCTCGGCTACCTGGTGGTGGGCGAGACGGGGGACGGCATCAGCGCGGTGAACCTTGCCCGGGAGCTCAGGCCCGACCTGGTGATCATGGACATCAAGATGCCCGACCTGGATGGTATCCAGGCCGCCAAGATCCTCACGGAAGAGCGCATCGCTCCGGTCTTATTGCTGACCGCGTTTTCTCAGCAAGAGCTCATCGAAGGGGCTAAGGAAGCTGGGGTTGTCGGCTACATTGTCAAGCCGTTCCGAGAATCGGAGCTCGTCCCCGCCATCGAAGTGGCCCTCGCCCGCTTCCGCGAGTTCAAGGCTCTCGAGAAGGAGCTCACCGACACCCGCAACATCCTGGAGACTCGGAAGATTGTGGAACGGGCCAAGGGGGTCCTGATGGACACTCAGGGGCTCAAGGAGGCCGAAGCCTTCCGCAAGATCCAGAAGCTGAGCATGAACACCAGGAAGTCCATGCGAGAGGTGGCCGAGGCGATCCTTCTGGCCAATCAGGTGGGCAAGGAGAGCTGACCCCGCACGCCCACGACAGCTTGTGCACGCGGCAGGCCCGCCAACGCCAGAGCGGGCCTTTTCCTTTCCGGCTAATCGCAACCTATAGGGCCCGGCCGCGACGCTGCGCTCGCTCGCGCCACGCTGCCGGCCCGAGGCCAGGGCGGATGGAGACGTCCGCCCCTACCTTACCCGAAGAGAGGCAGCTTGATCCCCAGGAAGATGCCGACCGCCGTGAAGCCGGTCAACACCACCAGCGCCGTCAGCACCCCTATCGCCAGGGCCAGGGTGAAGCCGCAGCCAAACTTGAATCCATCACCGACCGTGAGGCCGATCAATTCCTGTTCCACGCCCTTCCGATCCCGCTCCCGTCGCATCAACTGTCGCCACTCCTAACCAGCCCCGTCCCCGACGGGGAGAGTGGGCGACGGAGCGACGGGGCGATGACGTCTCTCTGTCTCCCCGCCGCCCCCTTCCTTGCTACCGGACCTGGCTCGCTGCCTTCCGGATCTCGGTCAGGATCCGCAAGGCCTCGCCCTCCAGTTGAGCCAGCAGATCGCCGGCGTACTTCTGCGCCGAGGAGACTATCTCCTTGGCATCCTCCCGAGCGGTGTTGAGGATCGCCTCTGACTGCAGCTCCGCGCCCCGCAACAGCTGCCGATCGGAGATCAGGAAGGCAGCCTGCTCTCTCGCCAGGGAGATCACCCTCTCCGCCTCAGCGTCGGCCTGGGCGACGATCCGCTCCTTGTCCCGCACGATCCGCTCGGCCTGCACCACCGCCTCGGGCATCGAGATCCGGAGGGCGTCGACGGCATCCAGATACACGTCCCGATCGATCAATACCATGGAGCTGAAGGGGATCCTCGACCCCTTTTCGATCAGGGCCTCCAGATCCTCCAGAAGCCCCAAAAGCCTCGCGTGCACCTGCTCCGATTGCTCGCGCCGGCGGCGCGCTGCGCTGCCTGCCTCGACTTCGGCCGGAAGGTCGTCCTCCCCAAAGCGAGAACGGTCGAACCTCTCCCCTCTGTCCAACTCGAAGCCTCCGCGAAAAGTTTGGGGCGCATGAAAGCTGATCTGGGGCATCACAGATGGGAAATCACGAGCCCAGCGGGGCAGCAGGGTAGCCTGCGGCGGCATTATATCACAACTCTACACCACTCCATCCCGACCGCCGGAGCGTGCAGAGCCATCTCGTTGCCATCCTGAGAGAACCGAAGGATCTCACTCGTCGGCCCATCGAGATGCTTCGCTCCCCGCGACGGTTCGCCCTAGAGCCGCGCCGTGCTATAATCCCGCATCAACCACCACACAGGCGAGTCTGCTCTCTTGCGTCGATCCGTTCTCTACTTCTCGATAGCGAGCCTCCTGGGGGCCCTCCTGGCCTCCTGCGTCCACCCCGCCACGTCAGCCCGGGCCTCGTCCCCAGGGCAGGGAATGGTGCGCTGGGCATACTACGTCCCCGACGATCCGACCTCCCTCGCCTCCCTGCGCCAGCGCTCCGGCGATCTCGATTACGTGGCGCTCCACTGGGCGTCCATCCACGAGGACGGATCCCTCGAGGTCAAGTCAAACCCCGAGGTGATCCCCCTCGTCCGCTCCCTGGGGGCGAAGCCCCTCCTCTCCGTCGCCCTATCGGCCGGAGCCGACACGGCGCGCGCCCTCCTGGCCACCGAGGATTCTCGAGCCTCGGCCGTCAACAGCCTGGCCGCCGCCCTCTCCGACTACGACGGCGTCAGCATCGATTTCGAGGGTCTCTACCCCGAGGACAGGGACTCCCTTACCCGGTTCATGGCTCAGCTGGCGGCCAGCCTTCGGCCCGCCGGCAAGCTGGTCACCATGGCGCTCTCCGCCAAGAGCTCGGACACCCGCACCGGCTGGGCGGGAGCCCTCGATTACGCCGGTCTGGCTCCCAACTCCGACCTCTTCGTCCTGATGACCTACGGCTACAGGACCGCCCGCAGCACCGTTCCGGGCTCGGTGGCTCCGATATCCTGGGTAACCGCTTCCCTCTCCTTCGCCGCGTCCCAGATCCCCCCCTCCAAGATCCTGCTGGGGGTTCCCCTCTACGGCTACGACTGGGACACCACGGCCGGACCGCCGGCCGTGGTGGTGCGCTACCCCGAGAGCGCGGCCATCGCCGCCCAGCAGGGGGTCGCCATCCAACACGACGCGACCCAACAGTCGGCCCGCTTCAGCTACACCAAAGATGGCCACAATCACGAGGTTTGGTTCGAGGATAGGGCCAGCCTGGACCCTAAGCTGGCACTGGTCACCCCGCAGGGACTCGCCGGGGTGGCTGCCTGGCGGCTGGGCCACGAGGATCCCCAGCTGTGGCAGGCCCTCAACAGCCTCCGCCAACCCGCCGCCCCTCAGCCCGCTCCGCCGCAGCCCGTTGCCGACACGAGCAATCCTGGGCCGGCCCCTGCCACCCCCAACGGCAGTAGATCCCTCTACTTCGCCGAGGGCAGCACGGCGGCCCCTTTCGACACCTGGTTCCTGCTGCAGAACCCCAATACGACGCCCGTGCAGGCTCGAATCACCTTCATGCCCGAGGGCCAGTCCCCCATAGTCCGCGACTTTCTGCTGGCTCCCACCTCCAGGACCAGCCTCTACGCCAACCAGCTGGTACCCAACGCCGCCTTCAGCACCCGGATCGATGTCTCGCAGCCCCTCCTGGCGGAGAGGGCCATGTACGCCGGCTTCGACGGCCACGTGGTCACCGCGGTCACGGCGCCATCCCGAAGCTGGTACTTCGCCGAGGGGGCCACCACTTCCCCCTTCCACAGCTGGGTCCTGATCCAGAACCCCAATCCCGTGCCGGCATACGCACGGGTGAACTACCTCTTGGAGAACGGCACCACGATGCCCCAGGATCTGCTGCTGCCCCCCAACTCCCGCACCAGCCTCTTCGTCAACCAGATCCTGCCCAACACCGCCTTCTCCACCCGGATCGACAGCGACCAGCCGCTGATCGCCGAGCGGGCCATGTACCGCTTCCCGGGCAACGCCGCGACGGCCGTCACCGGCGTCGCCACCCCGGCTCCCAACTGGTTCTTCGGTGCCGGCCTGCCCACATTCCGCGACGTCCCCGTCGATAGCTGGCTGCTGCTCCAGAACCCCGGCGCCACCCCGGTCACGGCCACCATCACCCTCTTCAGCACCGACGGCCAGACGGGCACCGTCCAGCGGCTGATACCCCCCACCAGCCGCCAGAGCATCTTCCTGAACCAGCTCTTCTCAGCCCGCAGCTTCGGGATCGAGGTGGAGGCCAGCGGCGACGTCATCGCCGAGAGGTCCGTCTTCCTGGGGCCGACGGCCCTGTCGGGCAACGAGCCCCAGGGCGCCTACGCCACCCAGGGAGCGTCTCAGTTGGGGAGCGTCTGGGCCCTGGCCGAGGGCTCCACCTCGGCGCCCTTCAGCGAGAAGATCAGCGTCCTCAACCCTCACAGCAGCCCGATGCAGGTCCGCCTGGAGCTGATGATGGAGAACGGGCAGGTGGTGGTCCACAACACCACCGTGGAGTCCGCTCGCAGCCTCGACCTGGAGATGGACAGCCTGGTGCCCTCGGGATCCTTCTCCACCCGGGTCACCACCAGCCTGCCCTCGGCCGTGGAGCGCACGATGTTCTGGACCAAGGACGGGAAGGTGGGGGCTCACGACACCATCGCGATCAGGGTCGAGTAGAGAGAAGCTCCACCTCCAGCACCAGGCCCACCACCATCACCACCCTGGCCACATCACCCCGCTCCACCCGCCGGCCCAGCCTCTCCACAGCCCTCCATCGCTCCCCGCCCAAGCCGACCACACCGGCGGGAGCCAGGGTCTCCAGCACGGCAACC
>JAJZRD010000042.1:0-5437 GCA_021845945.1 Chloroflexota bacterium | reverse complement strand
CCCGAGCAGGTAGTCGGGAGACGGACGCCGTCAGGCGATGGTCCAGCCAGAAGAGGCCCGCCGCCAGCATTGCCCCCAACAGCCAGCCGGCCGTTCCGGGAAACAGCAGCCGGGGCAGCGCCACGGCCATCGCCAGCGCAGCCAAGAAGTAGGGTTCCACCAAGGCCGAAATCCAGCCCCATCTCTCCATGGTAGCCGCGACCTCCCAGGAGAGCCGCTGCAAGCCACGTGCCTCAAAGGAAGCGGGGTGCGGGACCGATGTCGGTCTCGCACCCCGCGGGTTCACCGGCAGCGTGGCGCAAGCGGGGGCTTGCGCCACGCGACCCCAGGGAGCCTCTCAGGCGAACACTATGTCGGCGACCCGCTTCAGCATCTTGGGGCCCCGCACCTCCGTCTCGAAGAGCGGCACGATAGTCCTCACGGTCCCGTCGAAGCTCTTCCAGATGGTCTCCATGTGCTCGGCCTGCATCGCCATCCGGTTCCGCACGAACTCCGGCGGGTTCTCCCCCGCAGCGTTCTTGTCGATCAGCATGTTCACCAGCACCCCACCCACCGGAATGCCGAACTCCTCGAACCAGTGCATGAACCGGGTGATCACGGCGATCGGCAGCGCCTCGGGCAGCGTGATGAAGAAGAAGGAGGTCTTGCTCGCGTCGGTGAGCAGCTCCCTTGCGCGGCCCATCCGATCCTTGAAACCCAGGAGGTACTCCATCAAGGGATCGTCCTCCTTCTTCTTCCTGAAGGAGAGCAGCTCCCGCAGCGACCGGGCCTCTTCCCGGGATTTCAGCATCTTCCCGACCCACAGGGAGTACACGGAACTCATCCCCAGCAGCCTTCGGGCGTTGGCCGTCGGCGCCGTGTCGAAGACGTACACCTCGTACTCCCCCTGGAACATCAGGTCGATCATGTTCTCGAACATCGCGCTCTCTTCGAAGGAGGGGTTCATGGTGGCCGACTCCACGAACTCGTCCGCCTTCACCGTGATGTCCGCGAACTTCAGAAACCAGGAGATCTTGTCCCGGATCTCCTTCTTGGATCGCTCGATGGTCTCCGTGGTATCGATCTCGTAAGCCCAGAGGTTCGGCACCCCCTCCACCGGCGTCTTCGTCCCGAAGACGTTCTGCCCCAGTAACGAGCTCAGACTGTGCACCGGGTTGGTGCTGGCCAGCAAGGTCTTCTTCCCCTGGGAGGCGTACCAGAGGGCCGTCGCCCCGGCCATCACCGTCTTGCCCACGCCCCCCTTGCCGCCAAAAAAGAGGAATCTCAGGTCGGGGTGCTCCTTGAGGAACTGCAGCGTCGTCTTCTCGATCATCTCACACCCCCGCCTCGCCGAACATCATCTTCGAGAGCCGCTCGATCATCGGCAGCCCAGTCACGTCCCGCTCCAACTCCGGCACTCGGGCCAGCACCTCTCCGCCAAAGACCTTATCGATCTTGGTCAGATACCCCTTCTGCATCGCGATCCGATTCTTCAGGTACTCGGGGATCTGTTCCCCGCCCAGGTCCGCGGGGATGACCCGGTTGACGATGTAACCGGAGAGGGGCACGTCGTACTTGGCGAACAGGGTGGCCGCCTTCTGGGTATCCAGGATAATCATCTCCTCGGGCACCAGGACGAAGAAGAAGGCCGTCCTCTCCTTGTCGGTCAGGATCCCGCTGGACTTGTTGATCCGCTGCTTGATGTCCAGCAACTCCCTCAGGATGGCATCCTCCTCGGTCTCCTGGCTTCTCTTCATCACGGAGGCCACCTGATCGTACTCCGCCATCTCCTCCCTTAGGTGGGTGATCTTGTCGATCCAGGCGTCGTACACGCTGGCCATGGAGAGGTAGTAGAGGGCGTGGCCCAGGGGCACCAGGTCGTAGATGTAGTAGTCGTAGTCCTGCTTGACCACGATGTCCACGACTGCGTCGAAGATGGCACTCTCCTCCATGGCCGGCTCCGCCGCCGCCGCCTGGATGTAGTTCTCGATCTCCTCCGGAACCTGCTCCAACCCGTACATGTCCAGGATCTTCTGTCGGATCTCCTGCTGGTAGGCCTTGATCCGCTGGTCGGCGTCGATCTCCTGGGCGTACAAGTTGGGCATGATCTCCACGGCGCCCTTGCCAAAGATGTCTCGCTTGAATATGTCCGAGAGGCTCGCCTGGGGATCGACGCTGAACACCAGGGTCTTGAAGCCCTTCTTGGCCAGGTAGTAGGCGGTGGCTGCCGAGAAGGTGGTCTTCCCTAGCCCACCCTTGCCGCCGAACATGATGTACCGCCGATTGGGGAACTTCTCGAATATCTCAGTGAGTGAAATCTCAATCACCCCCAATGATAGTCTCGGGACGCCCTAGACCCGATCGAGATGGGGATTCGAAACGGCTGTAGAGACGCGTCGCATACGAGCGCCCTATGCCCTATGCGATGGCGTCGGTCATGTCGCGCTCGCGCAGCATTCGTCGCTTCCAGGTGGCCACCTGAGGCACCACGTAGGGAAGGATCCGCAGGGAGTAGTAGGGCGGCAAGATGGGTACACCCAACAGGTCACCCATGGTGATCAGGATGAACAGGTGCTCCATGCTGGCCCGCGTCTTCAGGGCGTAGCGGGTCATGTCGTGGGCGGCCATCCCGTAGACGAACTCCTTGATCCCCTGGAAGAAGCCCACCGGTAATCACCTCCATCTGAACGACAGATACGTGCCCTGTGTCCTGAGTCCTGAGTCCACCAAAGCGGTTCGGGACTCAGGACTCAGCACTCAGGACTTCGTCTAGGCTTGGGCGGCCGAGGGCTGCTGGTCGGTCCCCTTGGTCCTCAGCGCCTGCATGGCCTTCCATCCATCGTAGGCCAGGGTCAGGCCGGCGACCACCAGGAAGATGCCGATGACGCCCATCAGGGAGTTGCCCAGGGCGATCCCCGGATCCACCGGCTTGCCGGCCAGCACCTTCATCAGGACGTTGGCCCACAGCAGGTTGTAGGAGGTGACCAGCAGTGCGGCGACGGTGGTGACCAGCATGAACACCATCGGCCAGAAGACGAAGGTCGCGTTCCTTCCCTCGCTCATCAGCCAGATGGTTACCAGCATCAACGCCAGGGCAGCCATCAATTGGTTGCTGCCGCCGAAAAGCTGCCACAGGTAGTTGAAGGTCCCAGTCGCCACCAGGAAGAGGGTGAGCAGCAGGGCGATGATGGTGGCCACGTGGAAGTTCTTCAGGATCGGAGCCTTGTCCCCTGCCAGCTCCGCCGTGGCGACCCTCATGAAGCGGATCACCAGCTGCATCACGGTGAGGGCCAGGATGACGAACACCGCGCCGGCGAAGGCCACACCCACATCGGCTGGGATCCCGATGTAGGCCATCAGCTTCGACATACCGACGGAGAACACCCCACCGACCCCGGCGGGGGCCGTGAAGGCCTTTATGTACTCGTCGAAGTTGGCGTAGGTGGCCACTGCGGTGACCAGGGCGATGAGCGCCAGCACCATCTCAGCGAGCATCGATCCGCCGGCCACCGGCAGGGTGTCCCGCTCGTTCTCGATCTGCCGCGCGGTGCCGGAGCTGGAGACCAGGCTGTGCCAGCCGGAGACAGCCCCGCAGGCGATGGTGACGAACAGCATCGGCCAGAGGGGGTTCATCGCACCGGAGTTGGCCGGGGCGATGTCCCAGGTCACCAGGGCAGGAGTCGTGAAGTCGGGATGGCCGATGATGATCCCCAGGGCACCTGCCAGCATCGCCAGGGCGACGATCCAGAATGAGACGAAGTTCACGGGCTGGGCAAAGCGCCAGATGGGGAGCACGGCGCCCAGGTAGCAGAAGGCCAGGGTCGCCACCGCCCAGAACAGCTTGCTGGTGGTCAAAGTGGTGCCCGCCACCAGCACTTTGGGATCGTTGGGCAGCGCCTGGAAGATGCCCGCGATCACGGGGGTCGAGCCGGCCCAGATGAGGATAACGGCCGCCACGGTGGTGAAGAGGGTCGTCACCATGATGTCGATCTTCCACCGGTAGATCATCTGTCCGGCCAGCACGCCCAGCACCGTCAGGGCGAAGATGCCGAAGGGGATCTTTACGTTAGTGAGCTGGCCCGCCACCAGGTTGCCGAAAGCACCGGCAATCAGCAGCAGGTAGAAGTACATGAACAGCAGGAGGATTATGCGCGCCCGCGGGGAGATCATCCGGTAGGACAGGGCGCTGAAGGTTTGCCCCTCCTTGCGTACCCCCAACATCGCGGCTGAGTAGTCATGCAGCCAACCGATGAAGAGTACGCCAAAGAAGAGCCAAAGGATCGCCGGCAGCCATCCCCACTGGGCCGCCGTGATCGCCCCCACCACCGGTCCGGTAGCGGCGATGGACTTGAACTGAAACCCAATCAGTACATTCTTGCTGGCCGGGATGAAGTCTACCCCGTCCATATACATCTTGGCAGGGGTCGTCTTCTTGGGGTCGGACTTGATGATGTTGCGGTCGACGTAGCGAGCGTAGTACCTGTAGCCAATGAAAGCCACCAACAGGGCCAGAACCAGTGCAACCAGGGAGTTCATAGACACACCATCCTTCCTGACTCCTCAGATCACTGCTGACGCCCAGTACCGCGGCTCCAGCACGACCAATCCTACCCCATGAGCCTCACCTCCCTTATCGATAGTAGTGGAATCAGAGCGATATAGATGTAGGAGCGGTCAGATAATATCGCCCCCAGGAGGGAAAGTCAACGCGCGCCACCTGTCGCACGGACCCCTGGGGAAGGCACGATGGAGATCGCAAAAAGGGGCGCTCCCCGTCGAGAGCGCCCCTTCCGTTGGAGAAGTCCTACCAGGGCCTCGAGGCCCCGTAGAAGCGGGCCGACCAGAAGGGGTCGTTCAGGGAGCGGATCTGCACCCCCACCGACTCCGATTCGGCGTTGATGAACCTCCCGCCGCCCAGGTAGATCCCCACGTGGGAGAGGCCCACCGTGTAGGTGTTCTCCCAGAAGATGAGGTCTCCCGGCAGCAGCTTGTCCCGGCTAACCCTGGCTCCGGCACCCAACTGACTCCCCAGGGGAGACCTGGGGATGGAGATCCCGGCCTCTTTGTACACGTACCAGGTGAAGCCACTGCAGTCGAAACCGCCGCTCGGCGACGTGCCGCCCCATACGTACCGGTAGCCCAGGTACTTCTGCGAGATGGCCGCGATCCGGTCCCCACCGGAGCCGGCAGGAGCGGGCGCAGCCGGCTCGGGCGCGGGCTGAGGTGCCGGCTTCGGCGCCGGAGCTGCAGCCCTGGTGGGGGCTGCCGGCGCGTTGCCGCCGGGGATCGACAGCTCCTGCCCGATCTTCAGCTTGTCGGGGTCCAGCAGCCCGTTGGCCACCTGGATCACCGAAGCCCTCACCCCGAAGGCATCCGCTATCGACAGCAGGGTATCCCCGTCCTTCACCACGTACTTGGGGGCCTTCGCCAGCTCCTGCGGGCTCGGCGCGCTCGGCAA
>JAJZRD010000041.1 GCA_021845945.1 Chloroflexota bacterium | reverse complement strand
ATCCCTTATAATCCCCAGATAAGCTTGAGAAAGGGAGGTTCCGGCCCTCGCCGGACGCGGCCTACCCGGCCGCGACGCAGCAATATCCGTTGGATAGATTCTCCATGGACGACGCGACCCAGGCAAAACCTCTGGATCTACTGGCCCGTTACCGCCTCCTGTGCGAGAACGTGGGGGCATGCCGCGCCACCGATACCCCGCTTCCCCGAGAGCTGAGGGACCAGCTGACTCAGGTCGAAGGAGAGCTTCAAACCCGCCTCTGGCTGAACTCAGCCGGAGCCTCCGGCCTCGACCTCGATAAGCCGTCGCGCTCGGCAAGAAGCACCACCTCCGCTGCAGCATCCCGTTCGGCGAGGGCCACAGCCCCAACAGGCGACTCGCGGCAGGCAAGGACCGCTGCCTCCCGCGCCGCCAGCGTCGACGATCCGGGCGATCTGAGAATGGCCCCGCTCACGCCGTCGGTGGCCGCCATGGTCTACTGTGACGGCGCCTGCCTGGGGAACCCGGGCCCCGGAGGCTACGGCGTCCTGGTGCGGGTGCCGGGGAATCCCGAGCGCACCCTCTCCGCCGGAAAGACGAGGACCACCAACAACGAGATGGAGTTGACCGGCGCCGCCGAGGGGCTCAAGCTGGCCATCTCCCTGGGGGCCAAAGAGATCACCGTGGTCTCCGACAGCGAGTACCTGGTGAAGGGGATGAGCGGCTGGGTGAAGGGATGGCTCCGCAACGGCTGGAAGACCGCCAAGGGGGAGCCGGTGAAGAACCGGGCCCTGTGGGAGGAGCTGCACCAGCTCTGCCAGGGCCGGACGGTGAGCTGGTCCTGGATCCGGGGCCACAACGGCCACGCGGAGAACGAGCGGTGCGACACCCTGGCCGTCGCCGCCGCCCGGGAGGCAGCCCGCGGAGCCTGAAGTGGACCATCGGCGATGCGCTCAATAGTGTTGCCGACGCGAGTCTATTGGACGATCTACTCCGAATCGTCGTTGACCGGAGCCACGGGATCGGGCGGCAAATGATCGTGCTGGGACGCTGTGGTTTGGCATCGTGATAACCTTGGCCTTTGGAGCATCGACGGGAAACCTGGGCATCAGACGGCTATGCCGGCTTCTGCTACAAAGGCCTCCAGCACAGGGGACTCAGTATCAAGAACATCTCGGCCGAAGGTATCGACGTGAAAACGGATGGCCGAATGGTCCCCGGCGGGAAGCTCAGCAGCCGAGGGCCCTCGCCATCCGGTGGCCGGCCTCCTCCAGCTTCTCCCGCGCAGTGGCGTAGGAGATCCGCACGAAGCCCTCGCCCATCGCCCCAAAGGTGTTGCCGGGGACGCAGCCCACCTTCGCCGTCTTCAGCAGAAACTCGCACAGCTCCACGGAGGACATGCCCGTGCCCCGAACGTCGGGGAAGGCGTAGAAGGCCCCTTCCGGCTTGTGGCAGCGGAAGCCGGGCACCTGGTTCAGCAGGTCGGTGATCAGGTTGCGCCGCCCCTGGTAATCCTGCACCATCTCCGTGATGAAAGTCTGCTCCGCCTCCAGCGCCACCAGGGCGCCGGCCTGCAGCATGGTGGGGGCGCAGGCCGCGACGATCTGATGGATCTTCATCATCGCCTGGATCAGTGAGGGGTGGGCGATGGCGTATCCCAGCCGCCAGCCGGTCATAGCGTAGGCCTTGGAGAAGGAGTTGATGGTGATGGTCCGCTCCTTCATCCCCGGCAGGGTGGCGAAGCAGGTCGCCTGCCGGCCGTCGTAGACGATGGAGTCGTACACCTCGTCGGAGATCACCAGCAAATCGTGGCGCTCCGCGAGGGCCGCGAAACCCTCCAGGGTCTCCCTCGTGAACAGCTGGCCCGTGGGATTGCCGGGCGAGTTGATGATCATCAGCCTGGTCCTGGGAGTGATCAACGACTCCACCTCGGCCAGATCGGGTTGGAAACGGTTCTCGAAGCGCAAGGGGTAGCCCACGGGCCGCGCGCCACACAGCAGCGACTGGGAGTTGTACACCATGAAGCCGGGGTCGGGGATCAGCACCTCGTCGCCGGGATCGAGGATCGACTGCATTATCAGGTAGAGGGCCTCCACCCCCCCGATGGTGACGATGATCTCCGTCTCCGGGTCAACCCTCAGGCCCCGAACCCTGGCCGTCTTCTCGGCAATCGCCTGCCGAAGCCCCTCCTCCCCCAGGTTGAGGCCGTAGTGAGTCTCGCCCCGGTCCAGCGATTCCTTCGCCGCCGCTCGGATGTGAGGCGGGGTGTCGAAATCGGGCTCGCCCACCGCCAGGCTGATGACGCCCGGCTGCCTGGCCAGATCGAAGATCTTCCGGATCCCGGAGGGTGGAAAGGACCTGACGCGACTCGAGAGACGCGACTCCATGATTGGCCTCCTCGTTACGACGACTTTTTCACCGGCTCCAACTCTGCCGAATCCTGCCTCCAGCGGGCTTCCCACAGCTGCGTCTTTCGGCTTCGGCTCCTCTTGGCCTGGTAGAGAGCTTCGTCGGCCTGGCCGATCAACTCCTCCCTGGTTCGGGCCAACTCGGGGTAGGAGGAGATGCCGGTGCAGACCGAGAGCCGATCCACTCCAGCGCCCTTGGGGAAGGCCAGGTTTCGGGTCCGCAAGGCTCGACTGATCCTGCTGGCGACCACCAGCGCCTGGAGGCTTCCCGTCTCCGGAAGGATCACAGCGAACTCGTCACCACCGTAGCGGGCCACCACGTCGATCCGGCGAACCACCTGCTGAATGGTCGAGGCGATGAGCCGGAGAGCCGCATCCCCCTGCTGGTGGCCGAAGAGGTCGTTGTACCGCTTGAAGTGGTTGAGATCCATCATGATCAGCGAGAGGGGTCGGTCGTACCGGGTAGCCCGCTCCATCTCCAGATCCAGGCGGTCCTGAAAGTAACGGTGGTTGTACACGGCGGTGAGGCCGTCGGTGATGGCCAGCTCCCTCAGCCGTCGCAGGACAGCGCTGTTGTTCAGCCAGAGGGCCAGGTGACGAGCAACCAGTTGCAGCGCCTGCACCTCTGCCGGCGAGAGAGGCTCGTCGCCGGCATCACGAATGACTTCCACCACGCCGAAACGGATGCCCTCCACGTCCACCGGAGCACATCCGGCAGGGTAGAGGGCCGCGCCCTCAGCCTCTATGAGGGGGGTCAGCCATTCTGCCCCGCCCCGCAGGAAGGTCAGGGGAAGCCGCCCCTCCACGGTCTGCCACTCGGGGGTCCCCGGGTGGACCTCCCGAACGCCCGTCAAGACCCCCGTCGACGAGTCCCACAGGCTGGCCAGCACCAACCTCCGCCGGTCGCGATCCAACAAGAAGAGGGCGCACCAATGCGCCCTCAAGAGAGAGGCTGCCAATTCCAGGCTAGAGACCAGCAGCTGGTCCCATTCCGGGACTATCCCCAGCGCCCACTCCGCCAGCACCGGAGACTCATCGGGAGACAGGCCGCCTTCCGCACTGCGCGGTACTTCTTCCATTGGGGGTGACTCTCATGGAGTTGCGGGCATGGGCGACCGACTGCTCCTGGACGCCTGCTTGGCGTCTCCCTCCAGGATCCCCAACATCACCTCGACGATCATCGGGTCGAACTGCCCTCCCCGATTCCGATCCAACTCTCTCATGGTTTCGGCCACGGAGAGGACCTCACGGTAGGGACGATCGGACATCATGGCATCGACGGCATCAGCTACGGCGATGATCCTGGCGCCCAGGGGGATCTCGTCGCCCTTCAATCCGCTGGGATAGCCTCGACCATCGTACCGCTCATGATGGTGCAATATCAAGTCCCTGCCGTTGCGGTAGTCGGGAAACTGGCTCACCAACGCGGCCCCGCGGGCCGCGTGGCTCTCCATCTCCCGCCTCTCTTCCTCGGTGAGTCCCCCCGGCTTGTTCAGCATAACCGACCAGATGCTCAGTTTCCCCAGATCGTGGATGCGGGCGGAGCGGCTTATGGTCTCCACCTGCTCCTCCGAGAGCTGCATCTTCCGGGCGATCCTGACTGCGTACTGGGCCACCCGCTCCGAGTGCTGAGCCGTGTACGGATGGTACCGGTCCACCTCGGCCGCCAGCAACTCGATGGCTCGTTTCGTCTCGGACTGGAGCGTCAGAGCAGAACGGAGGCTGGCGTAGACCCCCACCACCGGTATCAGCAGCAGCACTGTAGCCGCCGGGGAAGCGGAGTAGACCACCGCTGCCACCAGCCCCAGGGCCAGGAGACCGGCAAACTGGGGCGCCGCGACCTGGAACGCGGAGAGGAAATTGGCCAGGGAATCGGAGTTCCTGGCGAGGGCTACCATGGCGGCGACGATGCCCACGTTCAGGAGGAAATAGGTCGTGCCCGCCAGCAAGAGGGCCAGAACACTGGCACCGGATGACAGCAGCGGGGCTCCGGAGGAAAGCCGTTGGTAGACGAGGCCGGCCAGGTTCACCGATACCACGCTGTTGGCGGCATAGAAGGCTACGTTGTACCACTTCCAGGCGCGCCGCAGATGCCAGCGGGCGGTCACGGCAACACTGAGGGCGATGGTCCAGAGGGCCATGCCGGGTCCGACCATCAACAGCAGGGCGAATTCCAGCGCGGTGGAGACGCTCACTTTGGTCGTGTGGGTCAACTCGATCAGGTGGGTGTCGGCCAGCACCAACCCCAGGCCGAGGGCCAGGCAGACAACCAGGGTCTCGCGGCCGGGTGGATGCGCTATGGGGTTTGTCTCCAGCAACAGAAGGACGGCACATACCAGCACGAACAGCAGGTACGCCCTTGCCCTCAGGGGCAACCTTCCCATGCTTGTCTCCTCACGCAGCTAGGCAGCCACTGGACATGAAGCCTGGCTGCCAGGAAAGTCACTCTGAAAAAAGGATGTGCTGCTACCTGTTCGCCGCCGCCTGCGTCATTCCGGGAGGCAACAGGGCACCAGGCACCACCGGGTTGTCGGTGAACTTGCCGTTGTTGTTCTGGAAATCCGGCGTCGGCATCCCGTGGGGATTCTGCAGTGGATTCCCCGCTATCCCGGCATCCATGGGCGGAGGAGACCCGATCTCGCACCAGGCCATGCCGGCCGAGGCCACCCCGCTTCCCAGGAAGAGCGCCACCATCAAGGTCATGGAGACAACCAGCAACTGTACTCTTCTCAACTTTTCCTCCTTCACAGACGGCCTACCGGGGCTCGTGGATAAGATGTAAACGACCGCCCGCAAATTCGCATCAGCCGAGACTGCGGTCAATAGTACGTTAGTACTGCTTGGATGCTTGCCTGCCTAAGACAGCAGGGAAGAATCCAGGAAGAAGGCGACGAAGGCCCCCAGACACATGGCAGTACCGTAGGGCATGAAGTCCCGCATGGAGCCACGACGCACTGCCACCATGGCCAGCCCTCCCACGGCACCGAAAAGGCTCCCCAGCAACAGCCACCATACCACCGCCGGGAAGCCCGCCATGGCCCCCAGCAGCATGGACAGCTTCACATCGCCCAGCCCCAGGGCTTCCTGGTGAAACAGCAGCTGTCCCAGGAGGTACAGTCCTCCAAACAGCAACCCCGCCACCACCAGCCCAACCAGGGTCATCTCCAAACCCATGGGCGTCAGGGTAGAGGTGAGGAGAACCGCCAGGAGGATACCGGGATAGGTGACCCGGTTCAGTATCAGCCGGTGCTGCCAGTCGATCAGAAACACCACTATCAGGAAGCAGGTGTAGAGGCTGTAGAGAAGAAGCAGGGGGCTGGCTCCGAAGCGGAGGAACAGCAGCCAGAAGGCGACGCCCGCCGCCAGCTCCCCAGCTACCCCGGTCCTTTCGGGCGTGGCCCCGCAGCCGCCGCATCGCCCCCGCCCCCCCAGCATAGAGGCAACCACCGCCGACTGGGCGTACAGCGGGCGCCGGGTGCGACATTGAGGGCACTCCAGGGGCGCCGCCAGCCGCTCCAGCCGCGGGAGCCGGTAGATGGCGAGGCTGAGGAAGGGTCCAACGAGAAGGCCCACCAGGGCCCACAGAAGAGCCAACAGATCCTCCACATCTCCGAGTGTCGAGTGATGAGTGATGAGTGATGAGCGCTGGGCCAAACTCCTTCAGAACCCAGAACCCAGAACTCAGACCCCCCAGGCCGCCACATAATATCGACCTCGATCGATGATGTAAATGGCCGGCTCATCGCGGTAATGGGTGATCCGCTTGTTTGTAGTAGGCGGGGTTGTCTCAACCCCGCCGTCACCACGGGCGGCTTAGGGACAAGCCGCCCTACTGGAAGCTAAACTCAGAGCCGATTTCACACTGCTCTGCGAAGAGCCAAATGGCCGTGGCTATTGCAGAAGAGGCGGCCATGTTGTACAAAGGGGAACGCCGTCAGGACTCAGCACTCAGAACCCAGAACTCAGAACCCACGACCCAGCACTCAGCACTCAGGACTCACAGTGAAAGCCACCTTCCTCCACCTGGGAGACGTCCACCTGGGGAACGATCAATACGGTCGTAAGGAGAGGGCCGACGATTTCGCCAGGGCCTTCTACTACGCCGTGGACTACGCCATCGAACAGCGAGTGGACTTTGTCCTGGTGGCCGGCGATCTCTTCGAGCGCTCCACCCTGGACCCGGTGACCTTCGACCAGGCCCTCTACGGCCTCGAGGACCTGAAGAGGGCCCGCATCCCCCTCATCGACATCGCGGGAAACCACGACCGGGCCCGGTACGGCCAGGGAAGGGCCTGGGTCGAGTCCCTGGGTCTCCACGGCTTCCTCTACTACCTGGACGCCGTGGGCCCTGAAGGGCTCCGGCTGGCCCCCTGGTCGGCCGACGAAGGCTACGGGGGCTACCTGGACCTGAAGGGGATCCGCTTCGTCGGGATGCGCTACCTGGGAGCCTCGACGGCCCGGGCGGTGGAAGAGCTGGCGGCCCAGCTCGAGAGCCTCAACGGCTCGGACCGCCCCTACACCGTGGCCCTGCTGCACGCCGGCCTGGACGGGGTGGTGCCCAACTTTCGGGCGGAGCTGACCTACGACCAGCTGGCCCCCCTGCGAGGCATGGTGGATTACGTGGCTCTGGGCCACATCCACCAGCACTACAGCCGGGAGGATTGGGTCTACAACCCGGGCTCCCTGGAGACCTGGAACGCCGGCGAGGTGGCCTGGGAGAGGGGATTCCTCCACGTGGAGGTGGACTCCTCCACCGATCCCCGGCACCGGGTGCGGCTGGTGCAGCCACCCCGCCGCCCCTTCCTTCGCTACCGGCTGGAGGTGGAGCCCTGCACCAGCCCGGAGGAGCTGCTGGAGCTGCTGCGGCGCCACGTGGCCCAGTGGACTCGAGACGGGCTGCCCGAGAGCCCGGTGGTCCACCTCACCCTCACCGGCCGGCTCCGCTTCGATCGCCACAACCTGGACTTGGGGGCACTGGAAACCGAGCTGGCCTCGGCCCTTCGGCCGCTGGTGATCCAGATCCGGGACCAGACCGACGAGACCGCCTTCCAGGTCCGGGCCAGCGAGGAAGAGGTGATGCTGGATCGAACGGTTCTGGAGCTGGAAGTGCTCCGGCAGCTGTTCGCCAACGACGAGCGTCGGGTCCACCAGGCCTCGGGTTGGGCCCGCCTGACCCAGGCCCTGAAGCTGGGGGCCATATCCAGGGAGAGCCCGGACACGCTGGCCGACCTGATCCGCCGGGAGATGGCGGATCTGATGCCGCCGGCCGCCCATCCAGAAGAGTAGGAGCGAAGCATCCGCCGCGGCGGACGCTTCGCCCTCACAGAGAGAAAAGATGCGCATCGCCAGGGTAGTCCTCCACAACGTCAAGAGCTACACCGGCCCCACCACCATACCGATGGAGCCCGGCATCAACGCCATTTGCGGTGAGAACGGCGCCGGGAAGAGCACCATCCTGGAGGCCATCGGCTTCGCACTCTTCGGCTACAGGCCCTACAAGCTGGACGCCTTCCTCCGCGAGGGGGAGAAGAACGGCAGCATCACCGTGACCGTGGAGGACGACCAGGGCTGCAGCTTCAACGTCGTCCGGAAGCTGGGTTCGGGCGCGGGCCACGCCGTTTACGACGAGCTGACCCAGCGGGTGGCCGAGGGGGAGGCCGACGTCCGCCAGTGGCTCCTCAGCTTCTTCCATCTGGAGCCGGGCACCGACCTGGCCAAGCTGTTCGAGGACACCGTCGGCCCGCCCCAGGGCACCCTCACGGCCATCTTCCTGGAGAGCGCCGGGCCCCGCAGCAAGAAGTTCGACCGGCTCCTGCAGATCGAGGACTATCCGGCCGCCGCTCAGAGCCTGCGGGCGGTGAGCAACCTCTTCCGGGACCAGGCGGTGGAGGCCGACCGGCGGGCCGCGCTGCTGGAGGGGGACGTCCGCCGGTTGCCCGAGGTGGAGGAACGGCAGCGGGAGACGGCGCTGCGGAAGGCCGACCTGAGGGTGGCCGTCGCCCGGGCTCAGCAACGTCAGGCGGAGTTGACCTCGGCCTGGGATCGCCTGGAGAGGGCTCGCCAGGCGGTGCAGCGGGCCCAGGCGGAGCTGCAGGTCGCCGGAAACCGGGCCGTCGAAGCCCAGCGGCGCCGGGAAGAGCAGGCCGCCGAGTTGAAGCGAGCGGAGGAAGCGGCCCGGCTGCTGGAGGAAAGCCGGCCGGGATATGCGGCATACCTGGAGGCCTCCGAGCGCCTCCGGCAGCTGAACGGGCGGCGCCAGGAGCGGGACCGTCTCCGGCAGAGCGCCGAGATCGCGGGCCGCACGGCCCTTCGGTGGGAGCAGGAAGTCCTGGCCGCCGAGAAGCGGCTGGCGGCCCTGGAGCAGGACGAGGCCCATGCGGCAGAGCGGCAACAGCTGGTCCCCGAGCAGGAGAGTTGGGAGGCAGCGCTGCGGCAGGCCGAGGATCGGGTGAGGGTTCGGGAGGAGGCCGAACGCCAGCGGCCGGCGACGGATGAGCGGCTGAAGGCCGCGGAGCTTCGGCTCCAGGAGGCCCGGCTGCGGCTGGCCGAGGTGGAATCCGCGATGCCGGCGGCCTCCCGCCTGGAGGAGCTGAGGTCTCGAGAGCGATCCCTGCGGGAGGAGTCGGCGGGGCTGGAGCAGCAGGGCTGGGCCCTGAAGCAGGCCGGCGAAGAGCTGGCAGAGGCCGAGGGCCGCCTGCAGCAGCTGCAGCAAGAGATGGAGCAGCTTCAGGGGGAAGCCGCGAAGCTGCGTCCCCTGGAGGCTGCGGCGGCCCTTGCACCGGCCCGACAGCGCAAGCGAGACGAGGCCCACGGCGACCTGGAATCCCTGCGCGCCCGCCACCAGGAGGCCGAGCGCTCCCGGAGGCAGGTAGAGGGCGGCCTGTGCCCCTTCTTCCACGAGCCCTGCAAGAACCTGCGCCCCGGGCTCTCCCTGGACGGCCACTTCGATCGGGTGATCGCCGAGGCCGGCGTAGCTCTGGAAGAGGCCGAGGCGAGACTGGTTCGGGCGGAGGCGGAGCTGACCGAGGCCCGCTCGGCCGAGAGGGGTCTGGCTCGGCTGCCCGACCTGGATCGGCGGCTGGGACAGCTGGCCGTGGACGGGAAGGATCTGGAGCAGGAGATCGACCGGCTGCGGCGGCTGCAACAGGAGCTGGCGGACACCCCACAGCGGCAGACCCGGCTGCGAGAGACCCTGGGGGGAATGCAGCCGGAGCTGGTCCGGGCCGAGGCGGCCTGGCAGCTGGTGGCTGGGGAGGCCGGCTGGCGCGCCCAGGCCGAGGAGGCCGGCCAGACGGTGGAGAGGGAGCGGCAGACCCTGGCCGAGATCCGCTCGACTCTGGAGCGGGAGACCGGTGCGGCCGAGGCCCTGGCTTCGGCGCGGTCCGCTCTTACGGGGCTGGGCGACCTCCGAGGCGAGGCGGCGGCGCTGCGCCAGCGGATCGCCAGGGAGCGTCCGGAGGTGGAGCGCACCCTGGAGCGGGCGAAGCGGGAATCGGCGGGGGCGCGCGCCGCCGAGGAGAGGGCACGGCAGGCTCTGGAGCCCTACGCGCAGCTGGAAGAGGAGATGGCCGGCGCGGGCCGGCAGCGGGACGAGAACGAGGCCGCCCACCGCCGATTCCTGGAGAACCAGGGGGAGGCCGGCCGGCTGGAGCAGCGGCGGCTGGCCCATCAGAGGGCCGCATCGGAGGCGGAGGGATCCGCCCGACAGCTGGAGGCCACACGGTCGGCCCTGGAGGAGCTGCGAGCCTCCTACGACGAGGAGGAGCAGCTGCGCCTCCGCGGGGAGAGGGAGGAGATAGCCGCCCAGGCCGCCAGCGGGCAGAGGGAGCTGGAGCTGTGCGACCTGGAGGAGGAACGGCTCCTCCGGGAGCTGGGCGAACTGCGCCGGCGGAAAGGGGAGATGGAGACGACCCAGCGGGAAGCGGCCGAGAGCCGCCGGCTGGTGGAGGCCGTGGAGTCCATCCGCCGGGCCCTGGATGCCGCCGGACCGGAGATAGCCCGGGCCCTGCTGCGCCGTATCTCCGCCCGGGCCACCGGCATCTTCCGGGAACTGCTGGGCCAGCCCACCGTTTCCCTGGAGTGGGATGCCGACTACGAGATCCGTTGCCGGGTTCGGGCGGAGGAGAGGGAGTTCAAGCAGCTTTCGGGCGGGGAGCAGATGGCGGCCGCCCTGGCGGTGCGGCTCGCCCTGCTGCAGACCCTCAGCAACCTGCGAATGGCCTTCCTGGACGAGCCGACGGCCCACATGGACGCGGTGCGGCGGACGAACCTGGCGGCCCAGATCCAGAACCTGCGCTCCTTCGACCAGCTGGTGGTGATCTCCCACGACGACTCCTTCGACACCCTGTTCGGCCACGTGGTGCGGCTGTCCAAGCAGGCAGGAGCCACGGTAGTGGAGGACTAGATGCTCTACCGCGACAAGGTGCAGCAGGCCCTGGAGGCCAGGCTGGTCGACTTCCAGGAGATGGATAGCCGCCACCTCCAGGAGGCGGAGAGCTACGCCCGGTGGCTGAGCCGGATGGGGGAGATGAGCACCGCCGAGATAGAGGCGCAGATGGAGGGGCGGGAGAACCCGGGCGCCCTCCCCAGCGAGGAGCACGGCTCCCCCCTGCTGCTCCCCTTCGGCCACCGCTGGACCAACCACCAGGAGGCCCGGGCCTGGGCCTTCCATCGGATCCAGGGGATCACCACTCTGGCCGTGGACGGGAGCCAGATACCCCCCTCCAAGGACTACTCCTTTCGCCTGGCCGCCATCCAGATAGCCTGGTTCGAGAACCCCCACCGGGGTGACTCCCGGGGCTACGTGAAGGACGCCTCCTTCGAGTTGCTGGCGCCGGCAGGCCAGAGGGAAAGGGGCGAGGAGGGTACGGAGCCGGGCCAGGACGTCCAACTCCGCCGCTTCGAGGGCGAGGTGGGGAAGATCGTGGAGCACATGCGGCGCTGGAGCCAGGTGGACCCGCCGCCCGTGGCCTTCTTCGACGGCACCCTGGTGGCCTCCTTCGCCGCCTCCCTGCCGGAGCAGCTTCGGGACCGATACGTCAAGGCACTCCTCCGCCTGCTGCAGGAGTCCCAGCGGCATCGGGTGCCCGTGGTGGGGTTCGTGGACACCAGCCACGCCCGGGACCTGTGTACCCTCCTGTCCCACCTGGGGGACCTGCCCCATCCCGACAGGATCAGCGACGGGCACCTGCTGATGGGCAAGATGGAGTGGGGGGATCGAACCCGCGCCTTCGTGTGCGCCCGGGACCACATCCTCCGCTACTACCATCTGGAGCCGGAGTCGGGCGGCGAGGACTTCCAGCGAGAAGTAGTCTTCTTCTACCTCCAGACCACGGGAGACGGTCCTCCTGCCCGGGTGGATATCCCCCGGTGGGTGGTGCGAGAGGGTCTGGTGGACTACGTGGCCGACGTGGTGCGCTGCGAGGTGGTAGCCGGCACCGGCTACCCCTACTGCTTCGAGGCGGTGGACGCGGCGGCGGTGCTGAGCGTCCCCGACCGGGAGATGTTCTACGCCCAGGTGCAGGTATTCTGCGAGCGGAACGGGATGCGGCTCCGCCTGGCGCCCAAGGCCGCCAGCAAGCGACGAAGGCGGGTGTAGGGGTTCTGGGTTCTGGGTTCTGAGTTCTGGGTTCTGAGTTCTGGGTTCTCAGCCCTCAGTCCCAGGTGTTGGGTGCTGAGCGGGGGGGTGTCCAGCGGGGGCTACGCCCCGCATGGCGGGGTTCGGGGTGTCCCCGAAGAATCCTTCCTCTTCTCCCCTTCTCCCCCTGCAGGGGGAGAAGGGGTCGGGGGATAAGGGGGTGAGTAGATGCTCTTAGGCAGAGTGGTCAAGTCGAACAGCCACGTGGACTACGTGGTCCAGATCTTCGCGCCGGGCGAGGTCCCCGAGCCGCCCCGGCCCGAGGACTACGCCTTCGGCAGCTTCGTCCGGATAGCCGTGGAGGAGGACGGCCCCGACCAGTTGATCGGGGTCATCTACGACACCCTGCTGCTGAACCCGACCTACGGCACCCTGGGTCCCAGGCTCTCCGGCGAGCCCCTTCGCTCGACCTTCTCCCCCGACTACCTGCCGGAGACCTCCACCGTGGTGGGGGTAGCCATCGTCGGCTGGAAGCGGGGAGAGGGTCCGGAGGCTCGCTACCGGCAGGGGGTGCCGCCGGTAGCCTGCAGAGTTGGCGCGGAGGCAGCCCTTCTGGAGAAGGGGGAGTTCGAGGCCTTCCACCGGTCGGAGAGGGGCCCGCAGGTGGCTTACCTGCCCCGCCTGGCAGCCATGGGCAATCCGGCCATGCCGGAACTGCTGAACGGGCTGCTGACGCAGTTGATGGGAGTGTTCCCGGAAGGTGCGGGCACCCTGGCGGTTCTCCGCTCCAACCTGGACTGGAGCAGCCGCCTGGCGCGGCGGTAGGACACGGAGACGCGGAGACGGGGAGACTCAGCACTCAGCACTCAACACTCAGCACTCAGCACTCAGCACCCAGCACCCAGAACTCAGAACTCAGAACTCAGCGGAGGCCCCGGATGGAGGGTAGTATGGTAACGGAACAGCCGATCGGCACGGCCAAGGGGCCCGGGGAGCGGCCCCAGGAGTACACCTTCCTCACCCCCGACCGGGACAACGCCGTCAAGGTCGGCGAGTTCGTCTTCTACCGGGCCAGGGCCGACGGCGCCCAGCGAGAGGTGATCGGTCGCGTGGTGCAGCGCCGCCCGGCAAGGCTCTTCCCGGACGAGTTCTCCGCCGACCCACTGATCCCCCCGGCGGAGGTAGCCGAGCTGCTGGGCAGCGTCTCCTCGGAGGCCGAGCTGTTCGAGGTGACGGTGAGCCTCCTGGGCTACTTCGACGACCAGTTGAAGAGCTTCGTCAACCCTCGCATCCAGCCTCGCCAGGGGTGGCCCATCTACCTGGTCCCCGACGAGGTGCTCTCCCACGTGCTGAACCCCCGAGCCCTCGGCTCCGCAGGCTCCGCCCACGTGGGCTACCTCCTCTCGCGACCCGGCCGCCGCGTCCCCATCGTCCTCTCCGCCAGGGACCTGGTCTCCACCCACCTGGCCATCATCGCCTCCACCGGCGCCGGCAAGAGCTACCTGGCCGGAGTGGTGATAGAGGAGTTGATGAAGCCGGCCAACCGGGCCTGTCTCCTGATCGTGGACCCCCACGGCGAGTACCACACCCTGGACGCCATGCAGGGGATACCCGACTTCGTCGTCGAGGGATACAAGCCCGAGGTGAAGGTGATCACGGCCGACGAGGTGTACGTCAAGACGGCCAGCCTCACCCTGGGGGACCTGCGCTACCTGATGTCGGACATGGGCGAGCGGATGGACTACATCCTCTCGGCCGCCTACCGGAAGGTGTGCCAGGACTCCCAGACCGCCCACGGCGACACGGAGCACTGGACCCCGGACGACCTGAAGAACGCCGTCAAGGCATTCTCCGAGGAGAAGGAGGCCGAGGGGGCCGACTTCTCCTCCAGCGTCCATGGGGTGCTGTGGCGGTTGGACCGGCTCACCGAGTCCAGCATCTTCAAGGACTACGATCACATCCGCCTCTCGGATCTGCTCAAGCCGGGGCAGTGCACGGTGCTGCAGCTGAACGAGATCGACCCTCGGGAGCAGCAGGTGATCGTCAGCGTCCTGCTGCGCCGCATCTACCGGGCCCGGATGGAGACGGTCCGCCAGAAGGCCAGTCCCAGGGACGACGACTACCTCCCCTACCCCGCCTTCGTGCTGCTGGAGGAGGCCCACCACTTCGCTCCGGGCGGCGAGGGGACCGATCGGGTGGTGTCGGCCCGGCAGCTGAAGACGGTGCTGGCCGAGGGTCGAAAGTTCGGCATCGGGGTGGGACTGATCAGTCAGAGGCCCGGCAAGCTGGACCAGGACGTCCTCAGCCAGTGCATGACCCAGTTCATCCTGCGGATCGTCAACCCCATCGACCAGAACACCATCGCCTCGGCGGTGGAGTCGGCCTCCAAGGACATCCTGGAGGAACTACCGGCCCTTTCCCGCGGCCAGGCCGTGGTGGCCGGAGCCTCTCTGAACGCCCCCGCCCTGATCCAGGTACGGCAGAGGCTCACCCCCCACGGCGGCGAGAGCATCGACGGACCCAGGGAGTGGGTGGCCTACTTCTCCTCGGAGGCCCAGGAGGAGCGCCAGCGGGAGCAGGCCTACTACCAGCCGGGCCGCGCCGCCTCCAAGCGGTTCCACACGGCCCCCGGCTGGCCGGCGCCTCCCCGCAGCTACGATCAGATCTTCGGGGAGAAGGCGGAAGAGGGGAACGGCAGCGACTCTTCCGAAAACTGAGATGAGGACGGGGGAAGACAGAAGATGGTGGCACTGGAGGGCCGGCGGCCGCTGCCGGATGGGGGTTTCGAAGGGATCCGGCTGGAGATCCAGGACGACTGCGTCGCCCGGGTGGAGAGGTTGCCCGAGGCGGACCCCTCCCTGCCCATCCTCTCGCCGGGCTGGATAGACCTCCAGTGCAACGGCGCCCTGGGGCAGGACTTCAGCGACCCCGACGCCGACTTCACCCGGGTCCCGGAGTTCCTGGCCCAGAACGGCGTGACGGGCTACCTTGCCACGGTGATCACCGCCGCGCCCGAGAGCTACCCCCTGATCCTGAAGCGGCTGAAGGGGTTGCGCGACCTCCAGGGAGCCAGCTTCCTGGGGGCACACCTGGAGGGACCCTTCCTGAACCCGGACTACCGGGGCGCCCACAACCCCGCCTGGATCCAGGGCTTCAGCGAGCCGCTGATCCGCTCCCTCGCCCTGGACCCGGTACGGCTGATGACCCTGGCGCCGGAGATGGAGGGGGGTGCGGCCGCCTGCCTTCAACTCCTGGAGCAGGGGATAGTGCCGGCGATCGGCCACTCCGGGGCCAGCTATTCCCAGGCGTGCGCCGCCTTCGCCGCGGGGGTGGGTGCCGGCACCCACCTCTTCAACGCCATGACGCCCCTCCACCACCGGGAGCCAGGCCTCGTCGGTGCTCTCCTGGAGGGGGATGCCCCTTCGGCCGGATTGATCGCCGATGGCAACCACGTCCACCCGGCCATGGTGCGCCTCGCCTGGAAGGCCCGGGGACCCGAGGGGCTCTTTCTCGTCACCGACGCCGTGCCGGCCGTGGGGCTGACGCCGGGGGAGTACCGGCTCTCGGGGCAGAGGATGCGGGTCGAGGCCGAGGCCGCCCGGTTGGAGGACGGCCGCTTGGCCGGCAGTCTGATCCGGATGAACCAGGCAGTGGCCAATGTCGCCGCCTGGACCGGGGACCTGGCCGGGGCGCTACGGGCCGCCAGCGAGACGCCGGCCCGGGTGCTGGGGATGTCGATCTGCAAGGGGAGGTTGGAGCCGGGCTACGATGCCGACCTGGTGGTGCTGGACGGCCGGCTCAACGTGCTGGAGACCATCGTAGGCGGGAAGACGGTGTACCGGGCCTAGAAGATTCAACTACACAACGCCCATGCGCGGCGCCATCACCGCGTCTTCGTCACCTTGCTGAGCCGACGGGGGCGGTCGGGGTCGAGCCCCCTGGCCAGGGTCAGGTGGAGGGCCAGCAGCTGGCCGGGGACCACGGTTATGAAGGGGTAGAGCCACTCCTTCACCGATCCCCCCATCGGTATCGGCATGGTCACCGACTCCAGCAGCGACCGGCGGTTGGAGATGGCGACCACCTCCACCCCGTACTCCTTCAACCGCTGGGCCAGCCGGCTCATCTCCCCGAAGGTCGCACCCCCGGGCGCCACCAGCACCACCGGGAAACCAGGCTCCACCATGGCCAGGGGGCCGTGCATGAAATCGGCCGCCGAATAGGGCTCGGCAACGACGGCGGCCAGCTCCTTCAGCTTCAGGGCGATCTCCTGGGCCGTGGCGTAGTCGAAGCCCCGCCCGATCACCACGCAGCGGTTGGCCCCCTTGATCCGCTCGGCCGCGGCTCGGGCCGCCTCCTCCGCCTGCATCGCCTGTCTCACCTGCTCCGGTAAACGCTCCAACTCCTCCAGCAGTTCGGGCCGCCCGGTCAGGCAGGCCGAGAGCATCGCCAGGGCCATCAGCTGGGCCGTGTAGCTCTTGGTGGCGGCCACGCTCCGCTCTACGCCGGCGTGGAGGGGGATCACCCAGCTGCACAGCTTCGCCAGGGGAGAGGCAGGATCGTTGGTCACGGCCACCGTCACCGCCCCCTGGGCCCGGGCGTTCTCGGCCACCTCCAGCAGGTCGGGCGACTGCCCCGACTGGGAGATAGCGATCACCAGGGCTCGGGATAGGGCGGGGGGAGTCTTGAAGATGGTGAAGAGGGAGGGGGCGGCCAGGGCCACGGGGATCCGGTTAAGGCTGCCGAAGAGGTACTTGCCGTAGAGGGCGGCATTGTCGGAGCTGCCCCGCGCCACCATGAAGGCGAAACTGGGATCGAACTCCCGTATCCAGGCCGCGATCCGCCCCACGTTGACTCTTTCGGTCTCGAAGAGGCGGCGCAGCACCGCCGGCTGGGCAGCTACCTCCCTCGCCATGTAGCTGGACATCGGCCCCCTCCCGCTGCCCCTCCCTTCGGGGTTACCTCACCGTCGCTAACTCACCTACTGCAACTATCTTGCCTGTAGGGATAAGGGGCGGCATGGTTCACAGGGAGAGTGACAGTCTAACGAAGGCAGGCTACCCGGATCGTCGTGCCCGACCTGATCGGGCATCCAGGGTCCCCCCATTGGCGTGAAGGAGCAGCCTCACGAGGAGAGGGGACGTCTGGACCCCCGCGCAAGCGGGGGTGACGTTGCATTAAACTGTAACTCCAACTACCCGTCCCCATGAACCATGCCTAAGGGGCTTAACAGGATGGACAGGATGGGCAAGATGAGTGAACTCATCCCGTCCATCCTGTCCATCCTGCTTTGTCTTCCTCGTGTCCGGAACAGTGCCCCTAGGCGAACTGCTCGGCCACCACTTCTCTCCTGTCCAGCTTCTCTTCCCTGTCTATGTCCTCCAGATTCGCATCGCGCGTCTCTCGAACGAACATCAGAGCCAGAATGGCCACCACACAGTACACCGCGTAGACGACTGGCACGTAGTACCACCTGCCGAGGGCGTCTTTACCTATCAGCCCGGCCAGGATGGACGGTGCCAGCATGCCGCCAAGAACAGCGGACAAGTTGTAGGATATGCCCGAGCCGGAGTACCTGAACTTTGTGGGGAAGCTCTCCGAGGTTAATACGGGGGCGAGCCCGTGCAGCAGCCCTATCCCGAATAGCGTAACCAGGAACTGGAACAGCATCACCAGTGGCACGTTCTTGGACAGGATCGAAAGGACGAAGGGGTAGGACAAGAGGGTCGTCAGCACTATAGCCGCGTAAGCGACCGTCTTCCTCTTGAGGAAGTCCGCGAAGGGCCCGCTCATCAGCACCCCCAGGATATCGCCTATCCTGCTGACCAGAATGATGGTTGCGGTGAGGGCGAGGGGGATGCCGGCGGATCCCATGAAGGATATTATGTAGGTTCCGCTCACATACCCGTCCATCTGCTGGAAGGCCGAAACCAGCGCCAGAAGGATTATCGGCCGGGAGTACTTCTTGAAGACGCCGAAAGACGGCATCTTGGATAGCTCCTGTCTCTCTTTGATCCTTTCGAAGAGCGGGCTATCAGCGAGCTTGTACCTTGCCAGAAGTGCTGGGAGCACTATCACCGCCGACAGCATCATGGCAATCCGCCATCCACTCGTCGCGAACGTCCCGCTGAATATGAGCATCACGCTGCTTGCTGCCATGGCTCCCAGGGGTATGCCGAGGTTGGCGAGGGAGATCCAGAAAGCACGGAACTTCCGCTTCGCACCGAATTCTGCCAGCAGTGAAGAAGCGCCACCAAACTCCCCTCCAAGCCCGATGCCTTGCACTATTCTCAGTACCGACAGGAGAATGGGTGCAGCAAGCCCTATGGTTGCGTAGTCGGGCAGAAGACCGGTAACGAAGGTGGCGAAGCCGGCGATGAGGATGTTGAGGACGAACGAGTACTTTCTGCTGGCCCTATCGCCAAAGTGACCGAATATGAACGAGCCCAATACTCTCGCTGGGAACCCGGCCCCGAAGATCAGGAAGGAGAACACGAGCGCCTGGGTGGCGGGCAACCCCGGGAAGAATAGCTTGGGAAAGGCAGTGGCTGCGGCGTACCCATAAAGAAAGAAATCATAGAACTCGACGAGGACACCTGCGGTCGCGGAGAAGGCGAGGACTACCATGACGTTAGTCGCTACAGTTTCGTTAGCCCGTTTGGCCATTTGACTTCCCCCTCGTAACCAGATGCATGTGTGTTACTGACCCTGTGGTGTGTAACCCATTGTCGAGACAGCTCGCGGGGTAGCCAGGCTACGATTCTCTATTCTCTATCTAGTTGAAGTGCCCTCCTTTCCGGCCCCAGACCGAGGGGCGAGTCCGTCCCAGGAGAGAAATGTCTCCCTTTTCTCGCTCGATCATCCTGAAGGAACGCTTATGGCTTGCTTATGAATTGTCTCTGGAACCAACATCCATCAATTGTTCTGCAACCTCGACAGGAGTATAGTGGGGGCCATCTACTTCCCAGTGGTGGCGATCGCCGTTGCAGTCCCAGCAGTCGAGGTCCGCTTCCCTCTCCAGAGCCACCGAAACCGGCTGGCGCACCAGGCTCCCCTTCCATTACGGCTGGGTGGTGGTGGCATCGATCTTCGTCGTCATGGCCATCACCTATGCGGTCTACTACTCCTTTTCCGTCTTCTTCGTGGCGCTGCTGGAGGAGTTCGGCTGGAGCCGGGCCGGCACGGCCGGGGTATTCTCGGTTTTCGTCCTCGTCACAGGGCTGGGCGGGGTGGTCGGGGGCACGCTGATCGACCGGCTGGGGCCGGCCAGGGTGATTCCCGCCGGCGGCATCCTCCTGGCCCTGGGACTGTACGCCTGCAGCCGGGTCACCCAGCTGTGGGAGTTCTACCTCTACTTCGGCGTCCTCTGCGGCCTGGCTCTCGCCCTGGCGGGCTGGGTCCCCGGGGTCACCGTGGTGAGCCGCTGGTTCTCGGTGAAGCAGGGGAAGGCCATGGGCATAGCCTCGGCGGGGATCGGCCTCGGCATCGTGCTGTTCGTCCCCCTCAGCCAGTACCTGATATCCAGCGTCGGCTGGCGCTCGGCCTACCTGGTGCTGGCCGGCCTCTCCCTCTTCGGCATCGCCCCCCAGGCGGCACTGCTGCTGGTGGGGCGGCCCGAGGAGCTGGGGCTCAAGCCCGACGGGGACGCCAAGGAAGGGGAAATCGTTGCACCCCGGAAGACGAAGCGATTGCGGGAGGTGGTGGACACCCGGTGGACGTCCTATCCCTGGTCGGTGGCTACCGCCCTACGCACCGCCCGGTTCTGGCTGCTGACGGCCACCCTGGGTTCGGCCGTGCTCACCCACCAGATGATGTTCGTCCACCAGGCGGCCTACCTCGTGGATGGGGGCTACGACAAGATGCTGGCGGCTTCGGTGGTGGGCCTGGTCGGCCTCCTGAGCATGCTCGGGAAGGTGCTCTGGGGTGAGGTCGGGGACCGGCTGGGGCGCGAGCGGGGTTTCACCCTGGGCAACAGCGCGTTGATCCTCAGCATACTGCTGCTGGTGCTGACCCGCGTCGTCCCCTCCATGGGGCTGGTGCTGCTCTACACCCTGGTCTTCGCCCTCGGCTACGCTGCCACGCCGCCCTTGCTGTCCACCGCCTCCGCGGACATCTTCCAGGGGAAGAGCTTCGGCGCCATCTACGGGTTGATCTGCGTAGGCCAGGGGCTCGGGAGCGCCTTCGGCGCCTGGGTCGCCGGCTACATCTTCGATTCCACCGGCTCCTACATGCTGGCCTTCGCGGTGGGGGCCGCCTCGGCGGTCCTCAGCATCACCGCCCTCTGGCTGGCCGCCCCCCGCAAGGTGCGGCGGGTAGCGTCGCCCCCTTCTCCCCACATCCTTACCCCAAATGATCACACCATCTTCAACCCCGACCAAACCCCGCAAGGCTCATGACTGCTCATCGTCTCCTTGAAGTACCATAGCTCAGTCAGCAAGGGGCCGGTTCCGATAAGTCTCCAGGTCCTCCGCCGTCATCTCTTCTGGGGGCACGAGCCGGTAGTGTTTCTCGCTGGTGATCGCTACCCCTTGCTCGCTCTCCTCGAAGGCAAACACTGCGATCAGGTTGTCCTCCATGAACTGCGCCGCGATTGGCCGACAGATCAGCCCTCTGAA
>JAJZRD010000305.1 GCA_021845945.1 Chloroflexota bacterium | reverse complement strand
CTGCCCCGGTGCCGGCTGGCGGAACCGCGGGCCAGGGTTTGGCGAGCGCGCCGCCCACGGTTACTCCACCGGCAACGTCCACCACCGATGTGAAGGCCGCGGTCCAGACGGTGCTGGACTACTTCTACGCCATCAACCAGCGCGACTATGCCCGGGCACACGGCATCTGGGAGAGAAAGGGCGCGGCGAGCGGCCAGACCTTCGAGGAGTTTGCACATGGCTACGCCGACACCGGCCAGGTAAGTGTGCTGCTCGGGACGCCGAGCTTGCAGGGAACGGGCGCGAGGCGCCAGGTCGTGGTGCCGGTTACCCTCATATCCATCGCGAACCTGCCCGACTACACCCAGAGTGTTCAGCGCTACCAGGGGACGTACATTCTGCGTCCGGCCGAGGCCTCCGGCGCGAGCGGGTGGGAGATAGCCGTCGCCGGCGTTGCCGAAGGGGCTGCCGCTCCGCTGCCCCCGGTCGACGTCGCCGACCCGACCACACTGCTGCGGTCCTACTTCGACGCCATCAACCGCCGCGAGTTCGCGCGGGCCTACAGCTACTGGGACCACCTGGGCCAATCGAGTCAGCAGAGCTTCGCCCAGTTCGAGCAGGGCTTTGCGACGACGAAGCAGGTAAAGGTGGACCTGGGGACGCCGCAGGAGAATGCCGGCGCGGGGAACGTCTGGGCCGACGTGCCGGTGACGATAGTCGCCACGCAGGACGACGGATCCACCCGAGTCGACACGGCAACCTACACCGCGCACCGGGCCAACATTCCGCCCTTCGATCAGTTGGGCTGGCGGATCGAGGGCGCGAAGGTGACCGGCACAGGGAGCGCCGAGACCAGGCGGTTGCCGAGTGCCACCGGTACCCCGTGACTCTGCACGTAGCCGCCCGGTCGGAGTGCTTGAGGCGAGTCGTCGATGAACATGTCGTTGAGAACTTACGTGCCGATCCTGTTGCTGGTGGTAGTCCTAGCTGCAACAGGTTGTGGCTCTGTGCAGATCGAGGCCGGCTTCAAGCAACCGGCCGAGCTCACAGCCACGGCCGTCGCTCAGGTGCCCCAGCCCACCGCTCCCCCCAAACCCCAGCTCGGCAAGCTCGCCTTCGTGCGGGGCGGCGATGTCTGGGTAAAGGAGCTTCCCGACGGCGAGGCGAAGCGGATAACCAGGGACGGCCACAACAATACGCCCCGCTGGTCATTCTCGGGACAGTGGCTGGCCTTCCGCAAGGAGTATCAGGTGGTCATCCTTCGGGCAGATGGCACCGACGCCACTACCCTCAACGCCGGTGCCGCCTCGGCCCGATTCGCCTGGTCGCCGGTCGAGGACTTGCTGGCCTATACCACGGGAGGGGGCAGCCTGAGAGTGGTGAAGCCGGGCACCCCCGGGGAGAAGGAGTTGGTGAGCGTGAGAGTGGCCCGCCAGGGGACCGGCGTCAACGGCATCACCTGGTCGCCCGACGGCGAATGGATCGCCTTCGAGTGGGTGGAGCTGTCCGGCGATGGGAGCCAGTTCACCCAGGAGATCCGGCGCACCCGGGTCGACGGCTCCGAGTCCCAGGAGGTCCGCGTCAATAGCGGCACCGAGCGACACTACCTGGCCGGCTGGTCCCCCGATGGGCAGTGGCTGCTAGCCTGGCACGGCTCCAACTCGGAGTCGCTGCGGGCTGACGGCTTTCCTCTGGAGGCCCTGCCCCTGACAGGGGGTGGGCCGGTGCAGCTCGCCAGGAACATGCTCACCCACCAGGACTTCCTCTCCTGGTCGCCGGACGGCCAGCGCCTCGCCTTCGTGGACGGGGGCTACCGCAGCAGCTGGGAGAACAAGGCGATCACCGTCGCCACCCTGGCAGGCAGCCCGCATCGCATCTCCGACAGTGGCCGGGCGGACCTCTTCCCCGCCTGGTCCCCGGATGGGCGTGAGATCGCCTTCACCGGTTCGCCGGCCTTCCCGAACGACGGCGGAACCGCCGATACTCGGTCTCTCCTGTCTCCGCGCCGCATCTGGCTCATGCAGCCGGACGGCACGGGCAAGCGGCAGCTCACCAACGATCCCAGGTTTCGGGACGAGCGTCCCCGCTGGTCGGTGGGCGGAGACTACATCCTGTTCGCCAGGTTTCAGGAGGACCAGGCGCAGCTCTGGCTGATGCACTCCGACGGCTCCGATCTCAAGCAGGTGGTGGACGAGCTCACCCCGAGTCCGGGCGTCACCGGCTACTACGGCTACCTCAACTGGGGAACGCTCTACGATTGGTGGCCGGGGTCTGCGGCCGAGAAGAAGCAGCCGGCCCCCGCCAGCACTCCGAAACCCGCGGCCACGACATCGTCTGCCGCCGCCCAAGGTTCAACGATGACGCCGCGCCCGTCTGCATCTCCGACAGGCACCACCTCCACCGCGACCGCGACGCCCAGCCATCAGACGATGGCGACTCCCAATCCGCATTGGGTTGAGGAGGTGAGTTGGAGCCTCGAGTACGTTGTCGTGGAACCGATGGCCGGCCGAAATCGTCTATCTACCAGGAGCGTTATCGATCATGCCATTCGAGGCAGGAGTACCCCATGGACGGCTATCCCGACTGGGCTGATACCGGCTGTGGCTGTCTGATGGCCTTGAGCCTGGCGTTCGCCGCCGTGCTCACGGCAGCGTTACTCCTGCTGCGAGGTCTGGCAAGCTAGTACATCCGAGTTGACAGCGGAAGGCCAGGTTCGGGAGCGGAGTGTGGCTCTGTTCTACAGGGTGGGGGAGAGCGATCTGGTACTGGAGCAGAGGCCGGCGCCATCCGTCAAGCTCGGTCCGCCCCCCGGCGTAGAAACGGTGAGCGTCAAGGGCACTCCCGGCTGGACGCACACCAACGAGAACACCATCCTGGTCTGGGCAACGGACAGGGTGAGCTACACCCTGAATGGCTACCTGGCACCGGAGGAGATGCTTAAGATCGCCGAGTCGGTGGCACCGTAGGAGGAGTTGGCGAAGCCCAACGCGGCTGCCGTACGCGGTTGGAGGGGGTCCGGGCCTGACTCGGCCCCCTCCACACCCCGGCGGTCTTCATTCCCAGCAGTGCGCGCCTCAGACACTCCCAGGCGAAGGGTGCGCGGGAGGAGGTGGAACAGGATGTTGCCACTCGAAGTGGATGATGGCACGGAAAGAGAGCAGCCTCAGCAGGGGCGTTGGGCAACGCTGCCCCTCGCGCTGGTGCTGCTGATAATCCTCCTTTCGCCGCTGCTCTACGATCTCTTCCTGCGGCTGCAACCGCTCCTGGGAAGGGAATGACGGAGGGTCCCCATGGGAAGACGCCTCGGTGCTTCGCTTGCCATCCTCGCTTCGTGGGCCTTCTACGTTCCCGTGGTCGCCCGACCGACCTCAGTGAACTCGTGAAGCTCTTCGCCAGCGGTCTCCTGCGCGATGAGGCCCTCTATCCACGCGATGTCCCGCTCCAGGTGGTCGATGGCCCTGGCCAGCAGGGCGGTGCGGTATCGATCTCCATGGCGGCCCGCGATCAGCTCCCTATCGCGTTGGCGCTCGGCCAGCTTGCGGACCCATTCGTCCCGCTGCTCCTCCAATACTCGCTGGCGATCCGGGGACGGGATGCTCTGGAAGAAGAGCATCTTCAAGCCGAAGGAGGTGCCGGGGTCGCGCATCAACTCGAGGAAGCGGCCTTCTCCCTCGGGCGTGATCCGGTAAACGATGCGGTCGGGGCCCTTCTGCTCCTCCACGGTCGCAGTCAC
>JAJZRD010000040.1 GCA_021845945.1 Chloroflexota bacterium | reverse complement strand
GGCAAGAAGGTCTTCGATCCCAAGAAGTTCGCGCTCGTCATAGATCACGCCCCTTCATCCCCTACCCCGATCGTTGCGAATCTGCACAAGATGATCCGGGCCTTCGCCCGGGAACAGGGATGCCTGCTCTACGAGTCGGGTGAGGGCTCCTGCCATCAGTTGATGCCGGAGAGAGGCCACGTCCTCCCGGGCGACCTGGTGATCGGCACCGACTCCCACACCTGCACTTACGGTGCGATCGGCGTCTTCTCCACGGGGGTTGGGGCCAGCGATCTGGCCGCGGCGCTGATCTCGGGAAAGCTCTGGTTCAAGGTGCCGGAGACCATTCGGTTCGTCCTCAACGGGCGAATGCCCAGGGGCGTCTACTCCAAGGACCTGATGCTCCACATGATCGGCACCGTCACGGTGGATGGGGCGACCTACAGGTCGGCCGAGTACGTGGGCGAGGCGATCGATCAGCTCAGCGTGGACGCGCGCTTCACCATCTCCAACATGGCGGTCGAGATGGGGGCCAAGGCCGGTCTGATGGAAGCCGACGAGAAGACCATGGCTTGGCTGGAGGGGCGCGCCACCCGTCACTTCGAGCCGGTCTTCTCCGATCCCGACTCCGACTTCGCCGACGTGCTCGAGTTCGACGTGTCGAAGCTGCAGCCGCAGATTGCCAAGCCGCACCAGGTGGACAAGGTGGTCCCCGTGGAGGAGGCGCTGGGCACGCCGATCCAGCAGGCCAACATCGTCGCCTGCACCAACTCGCGGCTGGAGGACCTGGAGGTAGCCGCATCGATACTGGCCGGCAAGCGAGTGCACCCCGACGTCCGGCTCTACGTGACGCCGGCGTCGAAGAGGGTGCAGATGGAGGCGCTGCGGAGGGGCATCCTGCAGACCCTTCTGGAGGCCGGAGCCATCGTGGGGGTGCCGGGCTGCGATGGCTGCTCGGGCGGGGCGAACTTCGCCGTGGCCGCCGACGGCAACAGCGTGATAACCACGGCCAACAGGAACTTCCGCGGCAGGGTTGCCAATCCGGAGGCGTTCCTGTACCTCGCCTCACCCGCGACAGTCGCGGCGTCGGCTCTCGAGGGGAAGATCGCCGACTGCAGAAAGTATCTGGGGTGAACTGCGATGCAGCTACGTGGACGCGCCCACAAGTTCGGCAACGACATCAACACCGACTACATCATCGCAAGCAAGTACAAGTCTCGCATATTGGACCCCGAAGAGCTGGCGAAACATGTGTTGGAAGACCTGGATCCCACCTTCTACGGCAGGCTCTCGCGGGGGGACTTCATCGTGGCGGGAAGCAACTTCGGCATGGGTTCCTCTCGTGAGACGGCGCCTCGAGTGATCAGGGACGCCGGAGTCTCCGCCGTGCTGGCCGTGGGCTTCGCCCGCATCTTCTTCCGCAACGCCATCAACGTGGGTCTGCCGGTGGTCGAGTGCGACACGACGGGGATAGACCAGGGGGACACCCTGGAGGTCGACCTGGCCGCCGGCGTGGTGCGGAACCTCGACAAGGGTATCGACATCGCCGTGGCGCCGCTGCCGGCCGTGATGGTGGAGCTGCTCAACGACGGAGGGCTGATCGAGCATTTCAAGAAGTACGGTACCTTCCAGCTGCCTGCTATCGAAGAGGCGCGAGAATGACAGGCTTCTCTGAAGTGGTCTCAATAACTGGTTATTCAGTCATCTGAGTCCTTGCTCGCAATGCTGGCAAGGTAGATCACGGAGGTGCATCGGCAGAGTTGAACCATTGGGCTCTCGACCCGTGGGGTGGATCAAGACGGCCGCAGAGCCCAGGCTGTTGTGTGGTGAGCGGAAGGCTCGCAAAGCCAGAGAACTGTCTGCGTGGAACCCTGGTAGCCCGTCGAGATTGAAGTAGTACCAAACGATCTGGCAGAGGAGAGAGGACATGAAAGCTTCCTTTACCCATCTGGCGCCCGTCGTCGTCTTGGCTGCTCTGGTGATCAGCGGTTGTTCCCAAACTGCTACTGTTCCTACTTCCACCCAGGCTCCGGCTGCCCCAGCGAAGGCCGCGGCGGCGCCGACCAAGGCACTGACCGAGCCCACCAACGCAGCGGCTGCTCGGCCAACGGTAGTGTCGACATCCGCGAAGCAGGTGGACTTCCCCGCCAAGGGCAAGGCCGTCACCATCATCGTGCCCTTCTCAGCGGGGGGCGGTGCCGATGTTGCCACTCGATTGCTGGCCCCGGCCCTCGAGAAGGAACTGGGGACTCCAGTGCAGATCGTGAACAAGCCCGGTGCGTCCACCCAGGTGGGTGCGACCGAGTTGGTGAGGTCGAAACCGGATGGTTACACCCTGGGCCTCACCCCATTTGCTAGCATCTTCGTGACCTACCTCGATCCAGAACGGAAGGCCAGCTACACCCGCAAAGACTTCCAGCCGGTGGCGAACTTCGTGTCAACTGAGAATGCTCTTTTCGTTAAGTCCGACAGCCCCTACAAGACGCTCAAGGATCTGGTGGAGGCGGGGAAAGCCAATCCCAACAAGATCAAGATTGGCACCAGTGGGATCCTTGGCAATACCCATCTGACGCCGCTCCGACTGGAGGAGGTCTCCGGTGGCCGGTTCGCCTACGTTCATTTCGGTGGCAACGCGGATGTGACCGCAGCCGTGCTCGGCGGCCACATCGATGTCGGCTGCGGTGCCCTAGACATCATCCCCCTCTACAGGAGCGGATCGTTGCGGATACTCGCGACTACGGGAATGCGGCAGAACTCCGCTCTCCCGGACGTCAAGACCTTCCAGGCCCAGGGATACGAGGTGTACAACACGTACTCCATCGGTCTGTCCGCTCCCGCTGGCACTCCGAAGGAGATAGTGGACGTACTGTCCACTGCGATCAAGAAGGCCACGGAGAACAAGGACTTCCGGAGCAAGACCGCTGAGGCGGCCATGGACGCTGACTACATGGGGCCATCCGAGTACGACGCCTACTGGACCAAGTACGAGAATGAGGTTCGCCCCCTGATCGAGCGGGCCAAGACGACCCAGCAGTAACCGGCGTGCAGGCATCGGTGCCGGACCAGCCACGAACGACTAGTAAGCAGTTTTCACACCCGAGACAGAGCATGGAGAAGATGGAGATGGACAAACGCATCTGGGACGACATCATCAGCGAGCGCGATAAAGCCGTATATGCAGCCGGTGGTTATGGCCGCCGGGGCGGCTTCGGCACTCGCCCGGCCATCCTAGTGATCGACGTTCACTACAACTTCGTGGGCGACAAGCCTGAGCCCATTCTTGAGTCGATCAAGAAGTATCGCACCTCGTGTGGCGAGTGGGGCTGGGATGTGGTTCACCGTCTGGAGCGGTTGCTGCCGGCCGCGCGAGAGAAGGGCGTTCCCATCTTCTATACGGTCGCCGAGAGGCGGTCAGATCTGCGTGATCACGGGATGTACGCGGCCAAGAACTATCGCGGCGGCGAGAAGACAGTGGTCGAGGGCACCCACGCGACGGAGATCGTGGCAGAGGTAGCTCCCAAGCCGGAGGACTTCTTTATCTCCAAGCGGAAGCCCTCAGCTTTCTTCGGTACCCCGCTCATGAGCCAGCTGAACCTGTTGGATGTGGACACGGTGATCCTCACGGGCTGCACAACCAGCGGCTGCATTCGGGCTACCTGCGTGGACTCTTTCTCCTACAACTTCAAGACCATCGTTGTCGATGACTGCACCTTCGACCGGGGCGAGACGAGCCACGCCGTCAACCTGTTTGACATGAACTCCAAGTATGCGGACGTGATCCCGGTCGACGAGGTACTGAAGTATCTAGAGGAGCTTCCGCTGCGTGCCCACTAGGCAAGAGGGACGAAGGGTGTGGGGTTCGGGGCGAAGCTCTCGCTGGATATCCCCAAGGTTCGTGCTTGCGCAATCAGCTACCAGTATCCATCACTTTCGCTCGTTTGAGGTCGCAACTACTTCGGGAGGTCGCTGACTTGGACAGTGGGAACAAGCCCGATGAGGGCATGATAAGCTCATTTGATCTGTTGATCCGCGGTGGCAGTGTCGTGCTTCCCGAAGTCGGGATTACGTCGATCGACCTTGGTATCAGCAACGGACGGATAGCCGCTCATCTCGCTCCGGGTATGCCCGCCTTAGGGCGGGAGACCATCGACGTTGCCGGCGCGGTGGTGCTGCCAGGGCTGTTCGATCCCCACGTGCACCTCTCTTACGGGGCGCCCGATGACGTCTTCACGGAGACGCGCTCGGCGGCGCTGGGCGGTATCACGACGGTCAACAGCTACTTGCGTCGGCCCGCCAACTTCCTCGAGGCAGTGCCCCAGATTCAGCGTACGTGGGGTGAGTTGGCCTGTGTCGACTTCACCATCTCTCTGGCCATCACCGAGTGGCGAAACATAGCCGAGTTGACCCGCTACGCCACGGAGCTCGGCGTGTCCAGCTTCAAATTCTTCACCTACTACTACGGCGAGCTTGCCCACGAGGCAGGCGCTGCGGAGGCGGACGATGCGCTGCTGGAAGCACTCGTTCGTGGGGTCGCTGAGTTGCCGGGCGGCGTGGTGTGCGTTCATGCCGAGAACGGCGCCCTGATTGCCCGGATCCAGCCGCAGGTCAAGAAATCAGGGCGGCAAGACCTGGCCGCCTATGCGGATGCCCGCCCGGCCGTGGCGGAGGCTGAAAGCATCAGCCGAGCCGCATTCTTTGCCTCGCGTGCTGGATGTCCGTTGTACGTCGTTCACATCTCCTCGGCCGAGGGACTGCGAGAGGCGCGGCGGCAGAAGGCTCAAATGCCGGGGATGAGGCTCGAAACCTGTCCCCAGTACCTGATGCTGTCCGTTGACTCGCCACTGGGCATCATGGGCAAGGTGAACCCACCGCTGCGGACGGTTGCCGACCAGGATGTGCTGTGGGGCGGCCTGATCGACGGGACCATCGATACCGTTGGCACCGATCACATCGCGTGGGATCGCGAGTTGAAGTCCGGCGACCTGTGGAAGGCGAAGGGCAGTTTCCCGGGCTCCGCGACGATGCTCCCGATACTGCTGAGCGAGGGCTACCACCGTCGCGGCCTACCACTGGAACGGATTGCCCGCCTCACGTCCACCAATGCCGCGCAGGTCTTCGGCCTGTATCCGCGGAAGGGTACGCTGCTGGTCGGCTCGGACGCAGACCTGGTGGTGTGCAACCTCGACGAGGAACGGGTCGTTGATCCCTCCAGGCTTGGGTCGCGGGCCGACTACTCACCCTATGCCGGTCTGCAACTGAAGGGATGGCCACGGACCACCGTATCCAGAGGCCAGGTGGTGGTGCGGAACGGTGAGTTCATTGGCGAGGCAGGGCACGGGCGCCACACCGCCAGGCAGATAGAGCGATAAGAGCAGGCGAGCTTCCTGGGGGTCAGGCTTGTAGCATCGCCTGCCTCCCTCTGTGTTAGCTGAGCGAGACCTGGTCACAAAGCCTCAGGCGGGCTGCAAGCAGGGCTTGAGCCCAACCCGAATGGGGATACTGGCCATGCTTGGTGGCGACCAGGAGTCTGCCTTGTGACTCGCAGACCCGCCGGAATCCGGGGTCGTTGTAGTAGTGGGCATCTCCCACACTGTCGAGCTGTCGGCCCAGGAGAAGTCGATCAACCCGCGGACAGGAGGCGCACCAGCTGGGGGTGCAGCTCCGGACCGGCGGCCAGGAGACAGTCGTCGCCGAACTGCCAGGGCCTGCCCTCGGGGGCAGTCACCACGCCGCCCGCCTCCCTGACGAGGAGGGCGCCCGCCGCGATGTCCCACGGCTCCTGCTTGACGGCGAGGTAGCCGTCCAGGGCTCCGGAGGCCGCGAAGGCCATGGACACCGACGCGCAGCAGAAGGACATGACGTAGACCACGCCGTCGGCGGCGAGAAGCCTCTGCTGGTAGGGGATCAGCGACTCCCGCTCCAGCTTTCCGCAGTCGGCGGCCATCAGGGCCCGGTTCAGGTCGTCGACCCGGCTCACCTCGAGGGGCCGGCCGTTGCAGCTGGCTCCCCCGCCCCGCTCCGCCACGTACAGCTCCCGCCGCAGAGGGGCGAAGGTCACCCCGAGGATCGGCTCGCGGCCTTGCAGCAGGGCGATGCTGACGGCGAAGTGATCGCTGGTGCCGTAAGTGTAGGGGACCGTACCGTCCAGGGGATCGACCACCCAGCTGTAGTCGGAGCCGGCCAGCCGGTCCTCCTGCTCCTCGGAGTAGATGCTGTGGCCGGGGAAGTTGCCGATGATGGCGCTGCGGATCAGCCGGTCGCTCAGGTCGTCGACCTGGGTCTTGAAGTTGGTTCTCAGCTTGAACTCCAGGGTCTGCATCCGGCCGTGGTGGTCCAGCAGCAGCTGGCCCGCGGCCTGGGCCACCTCTATGGCGAACTTGGTGAAGTGATTCACCGGGGGAAACCTCCAGTTCCAGTGCCGAGCCAGCCGCCCAGAGAGAAGTGGGGTGAAGTATACACCCTGGCATGGGGGTTGCGGCCCTTCGCCCGAGTCTTGTGCTGGGAGGCGAACCTTGGCCGATTTTCGTGATCTGGGATTGAGCAAGCCGGTGCTCCGCAGCATCGAGGAGATGGGCTTCGAGGCCCCGACCCCGGTGCAGGAGCGAGCGATCCCCTGTCTCCTGCAGGGGCGGGACGTCGTCGCCCAGGCCCTCACCGGCACGGGCAAGACGGCCGCCTTCGGCATTCCCCTGGTCGAGCGGATCGACGTCAAGCGGGTGGTGCCCCAGGCGGTAGTGCTGGCGCCGACCCGCGAGCTGGCGGTGCAGGTGTCGGAGCAGCTCAGCGCCATCGGCCGCGACCGGCGGCTACTGCTGGTGCCCATCTACGGAGGCCAGCCCATCGAGCGCCAGCTTCGGGCGCTGCGTCGGGGCGTCCACGCCATCGTGGCGACCCCCGGCCGGCTGATGGATCACATGCGCCGGGGCACAGTCGACCTGAGCTCGGTGTCGATGCTGGTTCTGGACGAGGCCGACGTGATGCTGGACATGGGCTTCCTGGAGGATGTGGAGTACGTGATGGCCCACCTTCCCGACAAGAGGGTGACGGCGCTCTTCTCGGCCACGATTCCCGATCCCATCCTTCAGCTCGCCCGTCGCTACATGCGCGAGCCGGAGATCCTCCGGCTGAGCCGGCCCCGGGCGCTGACCGTTCCAGAAGTCAGCCAGCTCTTCTACCTGGTGCCCTACAGGCGCAAGTTCGATGCGCTTTGCCGGGTTCTCGACGCCAGGCGGTCCGAACGGGTCCTCGTCTTCTGCGCCACCAAGCGAACGGTTGACGAGGTGGTCGAGGGGCTCCAGGGGCGAGGCTATCTCGCCGAGGGGCTGCACGGCGATATGAGCCAGCCGGTGCGGGAGAAGGTGCTCCGGGCCTTTCGCGCTGGGCAGACCGAAGTGCTGGTGGCCACCGACGTGGCGGCGAGGGGCCTGGACATCCCGGACGTGAGCCCGGTGGTGAACTTCGACCTCCCGCCCGACCCCGAGTACTACGTTCACCGGATCGGCCGCACGGCACGCTTTGGGCGACAGGGCGAGGCGATCACCTTCGTGAACCCCTGGGAGATGCGGGAGCTGAGGGTCATCGAGAGGATCACCGGAGCCCGCATTCGGCGGGAGGAGGTGCCCACGGCGGCCGAGGTCGAGGAGCGGGACGCGCAGATCCTGGAGGAGCGTCTCACCCAGGTCCTGGAGTCCGGGCGGTGGGGGCCCTATCGGGCGGTGGTCGAGGATCTGCTGGACGACCACGACCCTATCGACGTGGCGGCGGCGGCCCTGGCCCTGGCGGCGGGGGCGTCGGGTCGGGCTAAGCCGCGGACGGCGCGGGCGCCCCGCGGGGCCTAAGCTCGCGGCCCCACTCTTGCGGGTCTCGGCGCGGGCGCCGCTCCGTCGGCGGGAGGGTTCGTGCATGGAGTCGAGGCAGCCACTATACTGCGCAATCGGATTCTCGCGCCCGCCTGTAGATCATTTCTTGCGCTGTCCACCTGCCCGGACCAGACATATAGCCGTCGTAGCCGGTTGTGGTAGAGATGCCCCTTCGCCCGACTGCCGGTGGACGAGCCTCAGGTCCCCAACCCCCTCTGGAAGCTGCTAGAAAGGGTCAGGAATGCAGGAGAGGATCAGGCCGACCGGCATCGACATCGTGGGCAACGTCCCCTGGGGCACCCACTTCTGCCAGTTCTACCAGTCTCAGCAGGACCGGCTCGACCGGATCCTGACGAACCTCGTCTCCAACGCGCTGAAGTACTCGCCCGAGGCGGCGCCGGTCCTGGTACGGGCGGAAAGCGCGGACCGGGAGGTGCGGGTGTCGGTGGCCGACAGCGGAGTGGGGATCCCACCGGAGGAGCTGCCCCACGTCTTCGACCGGTACTACCGGGCCAAGGGGGCGGGGGAGTCAGAGGGGCTGGGCCTCGGCCTCTTCATCGCCAAGGCGCTCGTGGAGGCGCACGGCGGAAGGATCTGGGTGATGAGCAATCCCGGCGAGGGATCGACCTTCACCTTCACCCTGCCCACGGCTGGGGCCGCCTGACGTCGGCCTCGGGGTCAATGCCATCGCGGCGGACTCCCGGACAGCCACAGTCTGCAGAGGTTGGCCTGGGGACGCGACCGGTGCCGCCGGCGTCCGATGGTGCGCGGCGGCGGATGGTCGGTCGCAGGCCGGGGGCCCTGCTACCGGATGTGGCTCCAGCAGTGGCAGACGGCGGCGTAGTCCCCGCAGAGGGGGCACTGCTCCACGGCGCAGCCTCGGTGATGGAAGCCGCCGACCTCCACTCCGCAGTCGTCGCAATGCTCCTCGAAGGAGTACTCCACCGGCGGCCGTCGCTCCTCTCCGTAGCGGATCCGCGGCACGTTCTTGTTCCCCAGCCGGAAGTGCTGCCGGGTGCAGGTCGCCGTCCCGGGTACCTCGCCCCTGCAGTCGGGACAGATCGGCATTGTACGTCTCCCAGTAGCTCGTTGTGCCAAACACTACCAGCAAATCATAGGGACAATTCGTCGCGGCTGCCAGCCGGCCGAGCGATTGGCTAACCGCTTTCCCGCAGCCGCACTCAGCCGGTCGTCAGCCCGGCGGGCCGCCCGTCGTCGGTTACCCGTGGGAGAGCCACCGCAGGGGTCGGGTGAGGCGGTTGACCTCCGTTCCCACCAGCACAGCTGTGGGGCCAGGCTCGTCGCGGTTTGAGGTGATGGCTCCACGTGGTAGAGACGCGACATGTCGCGTCTCTACAGGACGCGTCCCGCCCCCGACCCCTGCTGTGGGTCGACCTCAATCCAGTAGCGGCGTCGAGACGACCGTGGAACACGGATCTTGCGGCTGAGGCTGTGCTACACTACCATCCACAACCTCCAGGAGGTATCGAGGATGAGGCATCTCTCCATGGGCCTGATCTTCCTCTGCACCTCCCTCTGCTCCACCCTCGTGGTGGTGGTCGCCGTGGCCGTCGCGCAGCCCGTCAGCGCCGCGGCCCAGGCGGGGCCGGAGTTCCGGCTGGGCTTCAAGGCGCTGGCCGACCAGATCCCCGAGGTGGTGGGCGAGCCGCTGGAGAACGAGCACCCGGGGCCCGACGACACCGTCGTCCAGGTAACGACCACCGGTATGATGGTGTGGCGCGCCCTGGACAACTGGACCGGCTTCACCAACGGCTCGGACACGTGGGTAGAGGGCCCGTCCAGCGTGGAGGTGCGGCCGAACGGCGAGCGGTTCCCCTGGGAGAGCGACCCGCCCGTGACCTACGACGATCCCTTCGCCTACTGCGTGGCGGTGGGAACCATCGACCAGACCGACGCCCGCTACGTGGGGCCCAGGTTCCCCGAGGCGGTGCGCGAGGGGCTGGCGGCGGCCCTCGGCGTGCCCGTCGAATCCTTCCGGCCGCCCGCGGCCGGCATCTTCCTCCGCTGCTACCAGGGGCAGCTGCTGGCCTGCACCGTGGGAGCCAACCTGAACTGCGGCAAGGCGGACACCAGCACGACGCCCAACCCCGGCATGGTCCAGTACTGCCAGGCGAACCCGGAGTCGGACTTCATTCCCCTCTACATCGCCGGCCACGAGGGCATCTACAGCTGGCAGTGCCGGGCCGGCAAGCCGGAGATCCAGAAGCAGGTCTTCCACGTGGACCCCCGGGGCTTCGTGGAGGAGTTCTGGCACCTGATCCAGCCTCCCGGTGACAAGGCGTGACCTTGTTCCAAGGGTTACATCCAGTAGCGGCCGGCTGCGGGCAAGATGCCCGCGCTCCCAGCAGACGTTGCAGGCCGGCTCTGCTATACTGGGCGACCGCAAACCCGGCTTAAGAAGGCTAAAGGTTGTTCTACTCTCTGGGTAGATTCGCCTACCGGCGCCGGTGGGCGATTATCTTTGTGTGGATCGCTCTGCTGCTGGCCAGCGCGCCCCTCGTCCCCCAGGCCGCCCGGCGGCTCCAGTTCGGCGGCTTCACCAGTCATCGGATGGAGTCGGTGCGCGCCCGGGACCTCCTGGAGCAGCATCTGGGCGTCCAGCCTAGCAGCCTGGTGGCGCTCTTCACCAGCCCCACCCTGACCGTCGACGACCCCGAGTTCTCCCGCCGGGTGGCCTACTCCCTGGCGGGGCTCCAGGGAGCGCCGGGGGTGGAGAGGGTGGTCGACCACCTCACCAACCCCCGCCAGATCTCCCGCGACCGCCACACGGCCTACGAGCTGGTGGTGTTGAGCTCGGGCGCCGAGGCCGCCGCCCGGCAGGTCGGGCAGATCACCTCCCGGCTGCGCCCGCCGGTGGCCGACGGGGAGAAGGGGCGAGGGGGCGACGGGGCGGGAGGGACAGAACCCCACCCCTCGCCCCTCCCCGCTGCGGGGAGGGGCGAGGGGTGGGGTGAGGGGGCCGGCACTCAACACTCGGCACCCAGCACTCAGCACCCAGCGCTCCGCATGCTGGTCACCGGCGGGCCGGTGTTCTTCGCCGAGGTGGAGCGGCTGAGCCACGAGGACCTGCAGCGGGCGGAGATTGTCGCCTTCCCCTTCGCCGCCGTGGCCCTGCTGGTGGTGTTCGGCACCCTGATGGCGGCCGGGCTCCCAATCGCCCTGGGCGGCGTCACCGTGGCCGGCATCCTGGCGGCCATCGCCCTGGTCGGCCGCGCCACGGATCTCTCCATCTTCGTGATGAACGTGGCGACCATGCTTGGGCTGGGGCTGGGGGTGGACTACTCCCTCTTCATGACCAGCCGCTTCCGGGAGGAGCTGCGCCACGGGGGCGTGGAGGAGGCGGTGGCGGCAACCGTGGCGACGGCCGGGAAGGCGGTCTTCTTCTCCGGGCTATCGGTCTTCATCGGGCTGGCCGCCCTCGCCACCTTCGAGTTCATGCTGCTGCGCTCCCTGGGGCTGATCGGAATGGTGGGCATCGCCTTCTGCATGGCGGCGGCCCTCACCCTGCTGCCGGCCCTGCTGGGAGTGCTGGGGCACCACGTCAACCGCTGGCCCGTCCTGGGTAGCCGGTGGTCCACGGGACGCTTCTGGGAGCGGTCGGCCGGGTGGGTGATGCGCCACCCGGTGGCGGTGTTCCTGCCCACCCTCCTCTTCCTGGTGGCCCTGGGCGCCCCCTTCCTGCACGTGCGCTTCAGCGCCCCCGATGCCAACATCCTGCCGCTCCGCCTGGAGTCCCGCCAGGCGCTGGACCTCTTGAGGAGCGAGTTCGGGGAGAGCGAGACGGCACCCATCCTGGTGGCCGTCCGGATGCCGGGGAGCGTCTTCCGACCGGAGAACGTCTCCCGGCTGTACGACCTCACCCACAGCCTGGCCAGGGACCCCCGGGTGACGGGCGTCCAGAGCATCGTGGACCTGGACCCGCGGATCACCAAGGCCCAGTACCAGCTGATCTACTCGGACCCCTCCCGGATCTCCGATCCCTACGGTCGTGAGCTGGCGAGGATCCTGGCGGGGGATTCCGTGGCGTTGGTGAAGCTGTCCAGCAAAGAGAGTCCCGTATCGGAGAGCTCCAAGCAGCTGGTGCGGGACATCCGGGGGATGAAGCTGCCCGACGGAATGTCGATCCTGGTGGACGGGACCTCGGCCGAGGTGATCGACGTGGTGGACGTCCTGTACGCCGACGCGCCCCGGGCCCTTGCCATCGTGGTGGTGGGGATCTACGCCATCCTGTTCCTGCTGCTCCGGTCGGTGCTGCTGCCGGCCAAGGCGATCGTCATGAACACCCTCAGCATCCTGGCCAGCTACGGCGCCCTGGTGTACATCTTCCAGGATGGCCACTTCCAGTCGCTGCTCCACTTCCGCTCGGAGGGGACGGTGGAGGCCTCCATGCCCATCATCCTCTTCTGCATCCTCTTCGGCCTCTCCATGGACTACGAGGTGTTCCTGCTGAGCCGCATCAAGGAGGAGTATGATCGGACCGGGGACAACGCGGCCAGCGTGGCGAAGGGGTTGGAGAAGAGCGGGAAGATCATCACCAGCGCGGCGATCATCGTGGTGGTGGTGGGGGCGGCCTTCTCCATGGCCGACATCGTGATCATCAAGGCGCTGGGGCTTGGGATCGCCCTGGCGGTGCTGCTGGACGCCACGGTGGTGCGGACCCTCCTGGTGCCTGCCACCATGCGGCTGCTGGGGAAGTGGAATTGGTGGACGCCGAGTTTCATCCTGCGGCGCCTGCCCGAGGTCAGGATCGAGGACTGAGTCGATGGGATGCCTGTCTCCAAGTGGTGTAACCAGGTGTGCCACACCGAGCGCGCATCGCCAACAGGCTCCGTGACTGTGGACTCAACAGTCAACTTGGGGAGGATGAGAGTCTCAGGGCCTGTCCACCAGGACGAGACCCGCTGCCCTCTTCTGCTGCTCTGCATCCCAGGTGACCAGGGGGACGTTAAGACGGTGAGCGGTAGCTACGTACACGGCATCGGCGCCTCGGAGGCCCAGATCGCCGGCCAACTCGGCAGCCAGCCTGCCCAACCATCGGTCCATAGGGACGATGCGGATGCCTTTGAGCCGCGTCAGTTGCCGGATTGCTTCCTTGGCCAGGTCCTGCCGACCCGTCTGCCTGGAGAGGGCGCCAGACAGTTCAGGCATCAGCAGAATGGGGACTACGACGAGTCCTCCCGTGGCGAGCCGTCCTCGCAGCCAGTCTCGGCTGGCCGGGTGGTGGATGTCCCCCGGCAGGAAGCGGCTGACCCAGACGCTGGCATCGACCACCGTCATGGCCCGCGTCGCTCCTCGCCCACTGCCTCAACTGACGACACCCCTTCGGGCCAGTACCGACCGATCTCCTCGGCCAGTCGGTCCATGTCCGACCAGACGGCGTCCAACTCCTGGGTGCCGGGCGGGGTTGGGGACACAGGCACCAGGCGGGCGATCACCCTGCCGTGGCGGGTGATCTGCACCTCCTCGCCCCTCTCCCGAACCTCTTCCAGTATTCGACTGGCGTGCTCTTTCAACTCGCGGACACCGATGGTGCGCATCGGCTTCTCCTCCAAAAGGGGTCACAATTGTGCCCACAACCATTGTACTACCCTGCGTGCGTGCAAGGCAACCCATCCGGCGTATTCGAGGGGCGGCTGTCTGTCGGAGGCGTCCGCCGATGAGTAAGACGATCACCCTCACCCAGGGGAAGCGGGAGAATCGTGGGGCGGGGCCCTGCGCCCTACCGCCCGGCAGGGTCGGAGGATCGAGGGAGGCGGCGGGATCGCCGGCAGGAGCCGGCTCCTACGGGTTCCTAGCCCGAAGGGCTTCGTCTTCTCAGCCCGACGGCTTCAGCCTCGGGCGATTTGCCGGGGGACGACCCGCCCTGCTGTTGGCGATCTTGCTCGCCCTCCTGGTCGGTGGCTGCGGGGCGCCGGCCGCGGGCTCGAAGCTGGAGATGGCGCCGGCGCCGATTCCAGCCCCTGTGCCGCCCCGCCCCGTGGTCCTCCCCGCCGACGAGGCGGCCCACGACAACCTGAGCGAGTGGTGGTACTACACGGGCCACCTGCGGACGGAGAGCGGTGAGAAGTATGGCTTCGAGCTGGTCTTCTTCCAGGGGGTGCGGGGTCAGAACCCGGTGGGCTACGCCGCCCACTTCGCCATCACCGACCACCAGCAGGGCAGCTTCAGCTACGAGGAGAAGGTGGATAGGACCCTGCGGGTGCAGGGAGAGGGCCAGTACCGGCTGGCCGTGGGGGACTGGACGATGGGCGGCCAGGGGGACGACCACTACCTCCGGGCCCAGGGCAAGGGCTACGCCGTCGACCTCAAGCTCCACGCCACCAAGCCGCCGGTGCTCCACAACGGGGCCGGGTGGCTCTCCTTCGGTCCTGCGGGGGACTCCTACTACTACTCCCGTACCCGCATGGAGGTGGGGGGCGTCCTCCAGGCGAACGGGGTCAGCGAGCGGGTGACCGGACTGGCCTGGATGGACCACCAGTGGGGCGACTTCATCCTGGTGAACGGCGGGGGCTGGGACTGGTATAGCGTCCAGCTGGGCGACGGGACGGAGGTGATGGTCACCCTCCTGAGGGACCAGCCCGGCAACGTGGCGGCGGTGTACGGAAGCTACGTGGATCGGCAGGGCCGGGTCACGGAGCTGAAGGCCGGGGACCTGGAGGTCGGGGCGACCGGCAGCTGGAGGAGCCCCCGCAGCGGGGCCACCTATCCCTCGGGCTGGAAGTTGCGTCTGCCGGGCCAGGGGATTGAGCTGACGCTGGAGCCGGTGCTGCGGGATCAGGAGCTGAACACGACCCGGAGCACCGGCGTCTCCTACTGGGAGGGGGAGGTACAGGTGTCGGGCACTCGCGGTGGAGCCTCCCTCTCCGGCGAGGGCTACGTGGAGCTCACCGGCTACGCCCGGTAGCCGCAATCGCCTCTCCCCCTGGGAGAGGGGACCTTCCCGTTTCCTACTGCGCCTCCATCAGCTGGAAACGGGCGCCCAGGGTCTGGGAGGGGTCCAGCAGGGGGGCGCGACGGCGGGGCGTGGGATCGCCGACCGAGGTGCCCCGGGATCGGAGGAACTGGACGGCCTCCTCGATGTTGGCCACCGCCAGGGAGACCATGAAGAGACCCCCACCCCGCTGGCGGACGAAGTCGGCCAGCCCCCCGCTGCCGGCCGTGGGCTGCAGCAGGTCCAGCCGGAAGGCGCCGATGCAGAAGCGGGCCCTCCGGGCCGGCAGGGCGGGCACCTCCTCGACGATTTGGGGCGGTACCGCCAGGAGGCGACGGTAGCCGTCGATCTCGGGCTGCAGATCGGCCACGGCGACGGAGATCAGGGGGACACCGGAGGCCCGCAGGGGGTGGCCCCCCGGTGGCGCCCAGGCCCGGCGCTCCTGGATCGGGGTGTCGTGCTGGATCACGAAGGGCAGCTTACGGCCCCAGGGATCGCCGGGCGGGGTGGCCGTCCTCCAGGTCATGAGGCTGCCGTCCATGCGCCGGCGCGATCCGTAGTGGGGACCCTCCAGGGCGAGGCCCCGCGCCTTCACCTCCATCAGGTCGCTGTCCAGGTTGTCGGAGTTGAGGGCAAAGCCGAGCAAGCCCTCCCCTCGACTCAAGAAATCCTGCAGGATCCTCCCCTTCTCGTTGGCCGCGGCCTCCTGGGGGTCCCGCACCGAGATGATCTCCAGGTACTCCGTACCCAGGCGAGCGATGGCGTTGTGAGTGCCCACCCCGGGGTGCTCCCCGCCCGGTATGACGGTCAGCCCCAGGGCACGCTCCATCTGCTCCCTGGCCGTTGTCAAATCCCTGACGGCGATGATGGCGTGGTCCAGGCCGAGCAACATCTCCCCACCCCCAAGAAAGCTAGCAACTACCACCCCTTGGTAGAGTAGCACAAAGCGCACCTGGCAAGAAAAAGCCCCCTTCCCCATCGGGGAAGGGGGCTGGGGGTTAGGTCCGACTTAGAACTTGCTGAACCGCTCCCTGGGGGCGCCGCACAGGGGGCACCGATCCGGGGCATCTCCCTCGGCCGTGTAGCCGCAGACCTGGCAGACCACCACCGGTCGCGTCTCCGCGTCCTTGCCGGCCACGACGGCTTCCCTGGCCTTGCTGTACAGCTGGGCGTGGACCTTCTCCGCCTCCAGGGCCCGCTGCATGCTCTTGAGGGCCGCCGCCTCGCCCTGCAGCTCCGCCACGGCGGTGTAGGCGGCGTACATCTCCTCCACCTCGAAGGTCTCCCCTCCGAAGGCCGCCGCCAGGTTATCGGTGGTGCCCCCAATCCCCTGGAGCGCCTGGAAGTGCTTGGTGGCGTGGACCTGCTCGGCGAAGGAGGCCGCCCGGAACAGCCGTGCCACGTTGGGCAGGCCCTCCCGCTCGGCGCGCTCGGCGAAGGCCAGGTACTTGATGTGAGCCTGGCTCTCTCCCGCGAAGGCCGCCTTCAGGTTCTCTTCGGTCATCTTCCTCATGGACAGAATCTCCCTTTTCGGACTCGGTAACGGGGTGTCACAGCGCCGGTGGGGGTGGCAGACACCGCTTCCCACAGCCCATCCATTATACATGGTGGGGTAAAGACCCCGGCGCCCACCCAGAGGATCTCAGAGAGAGGGACCGATCAGGGCCGCGCTTCCGATGGGGCTCGATCGGCCACCGCTCCAAAGGCGTAGAGGGCCAGCACCGAGAGGATCACGCTCGCCAGGGTGATGGCCAGGCGGGGGGTCAGCAGATCGGTCAGGGGCCCCATGGCGATGGCGGACAGCAGGACCGCGGCTTCCGTGGCCATGCCGAGGCCCGCCGAAACCGAGGAGCGGAGCCCCTCCGGGGAGTGGATGGCCGCCAGGGAGTCGAGGCTGTGTATCAGCAGACCGAACCCGAACCCCATGGCGGCCGCGAAGGGCACGGCGAAAGTGATGGAGCTGGAAAGGGTGAAGGCGAAGCCGGCCGAGGCCACGAGGCCCAGGGAGGTGGCCACCCTGGCGCCTGGTGGAAAGCGCGAGTCGATCGGGCGGCGGGCCACCGACCCTCCGGCCATACCCAGCCCCTGGCCGGCCAGGATCAGACCGACGTACTCGGAGCCCATGAAGATGCCCCAGACCGTGAAGGCCACCTGGGCCACCAACAACCCACCCACGACCAGCGCCGTCAACAGCCGAAGGACGGCGACCGTCCGCAGGGGCGGGTAGCGCAGCGTGTAGATCAGACCCCGCTGGAGGGCAGCCGGGCTCGCCGAGGGGGAGGGTGCCGCGGAGTTCTCCGATGCCGGTGGGGGTCCGGCAACGACCAGGAGGCCCAGGGAAACGAGAAAAGCCACCAAAGCGGCCACGGCGGTACCTCCCAGACCGGAGACCAGGTAGAAGGCCGTTCCCGCCGCGGGCCCCACGATCAGGGTGATCAGCCTGGTGTTGGCGAAGGCCTGTTCGGCGGCGGCCAGGCGGTCACCTCGCATCATGGCGTGCAGCTGCGCCTGCTGCGAGGCCTGGAGGAAGGGGGAGGGTATCGCGGCCAGGAGGGCAACCACCAGCACCAGCGGGAGCGCATCGTCGGATTTCACAGTGAGGAGGGGCAGCAGGGCGATGCCCTGCAGCAGCTGGGATACCAGGGCGGCGGGCATGATCCTTGCGCCGCCGACCAGCCTCATGGCCGCCGACTTGAGAAGGAAGGGCGGCAGCAGCTGTGCCGTCACCAGGATGCCGACGACCGTGGCGGACTCCTGGACGCGATAGCTCCAGGCCAGCAGTCCGATCAAGAGGATGCAGTCACCGAGGGCTGCCAGGGATCTGGCAGCCCACAGGGCGCCGAAGCTGCGGGGGGATGCCCGGGTGAGGGGGCTTGCAGGAACGTTCATGAGGATCATTATACATTGTGGGGGCGGGGCATTCCCGCCGCGGGAATGCCCCGCCCCCACCTGTCGATTGCCTAGCCTGCGTGGGGCGCCGCTTCTGCCTTCGACCCGCCGCCGGCGGCGTACTGTTGGAACAGCCCGCCCCAGGGGGTTTCCACCAGCCAGCGCTCGAAGACGTGGCGGTCCCGGGCCGGCCAGCGGTAGTAGTCGTGGTACACCTCCGAGCCCATGATGAAGACGTTCACCAGGGGGGTGCGGAAGAAGATGTTCTGGATCGCCTTCAGGGGGCTGAACCAGAGGAGGTCGCCCACCCGGCTCGCGCCGTTGTCCCCCACCCGGAAGCCCCAGGATTCCCGGCTGACGTCCTCGCCCACCAGCTCGATCTCGTCCGGTCGGCCGACGCCGAGGCCCGCGTCGTGGGCCAGGGAGATGTACCTGATGCTCATGGGGTCGAAGCCCATCATCTTGGCCGCCACGGCGTCGACGGCCACCTGGTCGGCTGATGCCAGGATCACGTTCTTGACCTCGGGGTACATGGTGCGGGGCCCGGGGCCGTTGCCTGCCGTGGTCCCATCCATGACGGCGAAGACCCCGGAGTGGATCTCCTTCTGGATGGCCAGGAGATCCACCAGGGTCTCGTGTATCCAGCTGTGGGTGTAGTGCCGCTTGGTGTTGAGCAGACCGCCGAAGGCGTTCTTCATTGCCCCCGTGGTGGTGGTGTAGATGTGGCACTTCACCGTGGGAAGATGGACGATGTTCTTGCCCTGGAAGTAGTCGGGGATGCGGATCCCCTCCGGGAAGATCCTATCCAGCACCAGCATCTTAGCCTTCGGCCGGTAGCGGATCCAGCGCATGTCCTCGTCCCGGAAGTTGTACAGCACGGGAACGCCGTGGCGGCGGAAGAGGGGGACGTAGTGGTTCAGATCCTCCCCCTTGAATGCATCGGTGACCACCGTCTTGTTCTGGACGCAGACTAGATCCTGGTATCCGCCGGCCCGCAGGCCGAGGATGGTCCCCTCCATCTGCCAGGGGGTGGTGTTGGCCCCGGGGAAGGGGAAGTGCCAGGAGATGTTGTCCTTCAGGATGGTGGTGCTGGAGGGATCCAACGCCTCGCGGTATCCGGCCATCTCCATCAGCCGCTGGTAGTCCTCCAGCGCCGTCTCCGGCCGGGTCTTCAGCACCGCAACTTTGGCTCGTTTGGCCATCGGCTTACCTCGTCGTTTCCTCGACAGAAGGATGCTGGGGATCATTGTGCAGCAATCGATCCCTGCAAGACAAGGGGGCCTGGCGCGCTTCGTGCTCGGGGGGTGCTTCGATAGCTACGCCGTCGCCGAGAGGAGGCCGAGGATGGCTGAGGTCGAAGCCAGAAGCCTGGAAATCGATAAGGTGGTTCCCGATTTCATCCTCCCCGCCGTGGGCGGGAAGCAGGTGAGCCCGAGGGACTTCAAGCAGAGAGCCAACCTGGTGATCGTCTATCTCAACCTGGACCGGTGCGGTCCGTGTCTCGATTACCTGCGGGAGCTGGCCGACAACTACCACGTGTACCGGGAGCTGGAGACGGAGATCATCGCCGTCAGCCCGCAGCCGGTCGCGGATCTTCAGCCGAAGATCGGCACCATGGGGCTCCCCTTCCCGGTACTATCGGACGATCAGGGCCAGGTGGGCCGTGTGTACCTCGGTGGCCAGGCCGGGGGATTGGCCGGGGGGGTCTTCGTGGCCGACCGCTTCGGGGCGCTGCGCACACTGATCCTCGCCCAGGGCGAGAACGATCTGCCCAACCAGCAGACGATCCTGGATTGGCTGAACCTGATCGAGATGGAATGTCCGGAGTGCGGCCCGGCCGATTCCGGCTTCCAGGGTTAGAGCAATCAGCTATCAGCCGTCAGCAGTCAGCAGAGCTGATAGCTGATTGCTACAGCTGTTGCAGCGAGCCGACGCCGGAGACGAGGAAGTAGATCCCCAGACCCAGCAGGAAGACGCCGCAGGCCGCCATGATCCCCTTGTAGATCCTGGGGGTTAGCAGCTTGCGCCCCGCGGCCACCGCGGATCCCACGGCGCTGTTCCATCCCAGGTCCACGGAGAAGTGCACCAGAAAGAAGGCGGCGATCACCAGCGCCCCGTGAGGGTAGGCGCGCCGGAGGAAATCGGCCCCGATGGTAGCCCACCAGAGGACCCAGTAGGGGTTGGCCACACTGGCCAGCATCCCCGCTGCCATCGGACCCGCACCGCCGGCCCGACCCCCCTCCGAGGCGGTGAGGAGGGCGGGGGCCGGCGCTCGGATCATCCCCACCCCCATGTAGAAGAGCAGCAGGCCGCCCAGGAGGCCGATGAGGCCCGCCACCAGGGGAAGCTGGAACAGCTGACCCAGCCCGAAGGCCAGCAGCACCACCAGGCTGCCCTCGACGATGCCGTGACCCAAGGATACCAAGGGCCCGGCCAGGTGTCCCCGATGGATGGCCTGGGCTATGGTGACGGTCATCACGGGCCCAGGCATCAGGGCGCCCGAGAAGCTGACCAGGAAGACCGAGAGGAGCAGGGCGGCGATTTCCATGGGCGGTATTCTACCCTGTCCCGCCGCGAGAGTGTCAAGGCTATGCCCTTCGGTCCCTGGCAGCGATCTCCCTGCCCAGGCAGGCCATTCCCGGTGCTATCGGTTCTCTTCGACGACCTCGCCGCACTTCTTGCAGTAGATCTCCATCTGCTGCTTCACGGGGTTCAATCGCATCCCCCGTTGAAACACCGGGTGGGTGCAGTCCCGCTGCTCCTCGGCCCCGTCCTTCTCTTTCTCTTTCCCTCCGATGGTGATGCCCAGGATCTTTACCATCTCGGTGCTCCTCTCCCTACCTCCTCCGTGGGCCCGGCCACCGGTTGCCGGCTGCCTTCTGCGGCGGTTGGTCGGTGCGGCCGCGGGCCGAAGAGGGTGGACTCCCGAGGGCGCTCCAAAACCAAGAAAGGGAGACTGTGTGACAGTCTCCCCCTAGCCACGTTGGTAACGGGTACGGGCGCCCCGGGAGCTCCTATGGTTCGCCAGCCGTCGCCGCGCTGGCGATCTGGAACTCTACAACGTCTATATTGTTGCAGTTTTCCCTGCGTGCGTCAAGGGGCTCCGCCTCTCGCCGATGCCTCACTGTAGAAGGGGATTCACCGGAAACAAGCTACAGCTAACTGGCTTCACCGTCAATACCCTTCGCCATGTGGTAATCTCTTAGCGTCGCTCACCTGGCGACGTGAGG
>JAJZRD010000304.1 GCA_021845945.1 Chloroflexota bacterium | reverse complement strand
CGAAAAACTGAATAAGGCGTCTGCTAGGGGAGCGTACTTGCTGAGAGGCGGTTTTGCCGCCGACCCTGTGAACCTGAACTGGGTAGTACCAGCGTAGGGAAGCAGAGCACCAGGGACAGAATCCGTGAGTGGCTGCTCCTACTGCAGGGAGTGGCCACTTCCATTATCTCCCTCTCCCTCTGGGAGAGGCGTGGACTCCCTCTCCCCCTGGGAGAGGCGAATACTCCCTCTCCCTCTGGGAGAGGGTCGGGGTGAGGGCTGTTTGGTTGGCAGCGTCCCAGCCCTCACCCGCCCTTCGGGCGGCCTCTCCCAAAGGGAGAGGCGACAACCCCCTCTGGGAGAGGGCCGGGGTGAGGGCTGTTGCGGCGTCACCACCTTCGATTTCCCATACTCTGCCTCGTCACCGATCCCGAGGCCTGCCGGGGGCGGCCCCTGGAGCAGGTGGTGGCTGTGGCCGTGGAGGCCGGCGTCGGGCTGGTCCAGCTCCGCCAGAAGCAGCTATCCGCCCGGCAGCTGCTCCAGTTGGGGAGCAGCCTGCTGGAGCCGGTGCGCCGTTGGGGAGCTGCGCTGGTGGTGAACGATCGGGTGGATGTGGCCCTGGCCCTGGGTGCCGACGGGGTTCAACTGGGTGGCGGAAGCCTGCCGGTGGCTGAGACCAGGCGACTGGTGGGTCAGGGGATGCTGATCGGCGCCTCCGTCCATTCCCTGGAGGGGGCCCTTCAGGCGGAAGGGGAGGGCGCAGATTACCTGCTGCTGGGCACCATCTTCGAGACCCGGTCCCACCCCGGGTTGGAGCCGGCGGGCCCTGGCCTGGTGAGCCGGGTGGCGGGAGCGGTTCGGGTGCCGGTCATCGCCATCGGCGGCATCAAGCCGGACAACGCCGGCTCGGTCGCAGCGGCGGGAGCCGGCGGCGTCGCCGTCATCACAGCCATCCAGTCGGCGCGCGACGTCGCGGCGGCCACACGGCGGTTGCTGGCAGCAATGAAGGAGGGTATCGAAGAGAACTCAGGGGAGCGGCACCGTCAAATGGGGAGCGGCACCATCAAATAGAGTAGGGCGAGGGTTTATCCCCCGCCGCGCCGAAGCATCAGGAGGCAGGCGGCGGGGCACAAGAGCCCACCCTACAAAGGCGATTAGGAAGGGGAGAGGTGGCGATGGACGACAAGCTGGTCATTGCCGGCAAGGAGCTGCGGTCCAGGCTGTTCCTGGGCACCGGCAAGTATCGCAACATCGAGGAGATGCACGCGGCCTTCGAGGCTTCCCGGGCCGAGGTCATCACCGTGGCGCTGCGGAGACTGGATCTCAGCGATCCCAACAAGAAGACCCTGCTGGACGAGATCGACTGGAGCAGGTACACCATCCTGCCCAACACGGCCGGGTGCCAAACGGCCGACGAGGCCGTGCGGACCGCTCAGCTGGCCAGGGCGATGGGACTCTCTCACTGGGTGAAGCTGGAGGTAATCCCCGATGCCAAGTACCTCCTGCCCGATCCCATCGGCACTCTGGAAGCGGCCAAGCGGCTGGTTGACGAGGGCTTTGTGGTGCTGCCCTACATCAACGACGACCCCGTTCTGGCCAAGCGGCTGGAGGAAGTGGGCTGCGCGACGGTGATGCCCCTGGCCTCGCCCATCGGCTCCGGGCAGGGAATGGTGAACTTCGAGCAGATCAGGATCATCATCGAGCAGGCCGGCGTGCCGGTGGTGGTGGATGCTGGGATCGGTGCCCCCTCCGATGCCTCGATGGCTATGGAGCTGGGCGCCTCTGCCTGCCTGATCAACACCGCCGTTGCCCAGGCGCAGAACCCTGCTATGATGGCGGAGGCGATGAGGTTGGGCGTCGAGGCCGGACGGAAGGCCTACCTGGCCGGCCGGATACCCAGGAAGGCCTACGCCTCGGCCAGCAGCCCCCTGGAGGGCGTGGTCCGGTAGCGCTGAGGTACAAAGGATGACTCTCGACATAACACTGAACGGCAGGCCGGAGATGGTGGAGGATGGCTCCTCCATCTCCGCCTTCCTGGAATCCAAAGGGGTGAACCCGGCCCGGGTCGCCGTCGAGCTGAACCGGCGGATCCTCCTGCGGGAGGAGTACGCCACCACCTGCCTTTCGGCAGGCGATGCCCTGGAGATCGTCACCTTCGTCGGCGGGGGATGATTCTCTCCTTGTCGGCTCTCAACCTCCGTCTCCTGGGAGCGGGAAGGTCCAGTACTCATGAACAACCACACAATTGCACATACAGTCTAAGATCGCGCCTGGATCCCGTCAATCGTTGCCCGAGAGAGGAAGGGCCGGCCACCGTCAGGGGCGGACCCTAGGCCTTTCCCCCTGCGGCGACGGCTCCGGTTTCTTGCGGGACACAGAGGTGGCAAACGGCCGTCCCCATCAGTACGGCCACGGCCCCCACCAGGGACGCGGCGCCGAAACCGTACAGGTCCACCACCAGTCCCAGGACAACGGGTCCGAGGACCACCCCGAGGTCGGCGGTGAAGCGGTACAGTCCCATCCCTTTGCCCAGCAGCGGTTCCGGCACCAGGTCGGCCACGAGGGCCGAGAGCATGCTGTTGGAGAGCACCCCCATGGAGATGAGCGTCGTCGCCACGGTGAAGACGATCTGGCTCTCGCCCGACAGCAGGAACAGGTTGCCCGCCGCGAGGGTGAGCAGACCGGGCAGCAGCAGCCGCTTCTTGCCCACCCGGTCCGATGCCGCGCCGAGGGGCAGGCTGACGAGGATGGTCAGGACGGAGGATGCGGTGAGAGTGGCGCCTATGGTCCCCGGGTCCATCGCCAACACCAGGCCGCCGTAGAGAGGGAGCAGGGTTGCGCGCATGCCGTGCCGGTCGAAGAAGTTGACGAAGGTTCCAAGGTAGACGCTCGCCAGGGCGAATCGGGGGGCAGGGGCGCACTCCTGGGTGATGGGAGCTGCCCCGTGGCCGTGCACTCCCCGCTGCTCGCCGCCGCCCTCTGGGAGGGACGCATCCGCGGCGCTGGAGGTGGCGAAGAGGTTGAGGGGCAGCGACACCAGGGGGGTGAGCGCGCAGAAGAGGAAGCCGGCCCGCCAGTCGAACAGGGTGGCCAGATAGCCTCCGATAGTGGGGCTGATGGCCTGTCCGAACAGCATGGCGCTGGTATAGAAGCCGAGCAGCGACCCTCGCTCCTCCGGTCGGGCCATCCGGGCCAGCAGGGTCAGTGCGACGGTGGACATGATGGAGGAGCCGAGCCCCATGGCGGTGCGAAAGGCGATCAGCTGCTCCAGGGTAGTCGAGTAGGCTGCCAAGGCGGCCGCACCCGCCGCCAGCAGGATGCCGAGGGTGAACATCCGGTTGGGGCTGATGCGACCGATCAGGTAGCCAGCGGGGAGATCCATCACCAGTCGCCCGAGGCCGAACCCCGAGGCGACCAGCGCAACCTGGGCGGCGCTGGAGTCGAACTCGTCCCTGATGACGGGCATCAGGGGAGCCACGATGTTGTTTCCCAGGTTGGCGACCACGACGGTGAGGATGATGGCCGTTACTCGTCGCGACAGACCGGACTCGGCGCTCATCTCCCCTAAGCCCTCCACTCGGAGATAATATCAACGCAATCAGACCATTATATGTCTCTTCGATACCCCGCGCCACGCCGATCCTTGTTACTGCTCAGCGATTATGACCGCTAATTGCTCAGGGAAAATGTCCGTTTGGAGTCGGGGGCTCTGCCCCCGAACCCCTGGAGTTTTCAAGGCATGGGGGGATAGCTCTGGATATCCTG
>JAJZRD010000303.1 GCA_021845945.1 Chloroflexota bacterium | reverse complement strand
GCGTCGACGTGATCATCTCCAACTGCGTGATCAATCTCTCGGCCGACAAGGACGCCGTGCTGTCCGAGGCCTTCCGGGTGCTGAAGCCGGGCGGGCGCTTCGCTGTGGCCGACATCGTCGTCCGGGACGGCCCTCTGCCGGCTCCCGTTCGGCGGATGATGTCCCTGTGGGCCGGCTGCATCGCGGGGGCCCTCGGCGAAGATGACTACCGGGCCAAGCTGGCAAAGGCGGGGTTCGGAGGCATCGACCTGGAGCTGCTGAAGGAGTACGATCTGGAGGACGTGCCCGAGGATGTGCGCTGCTGCATTCCGTCGGATCTCTCGCTGCCCGGTGGCACGAAGGTCGTCTCGGCCTTCATCAGGGCCACCAAGGGCGACGGATCCGAGGGGATGAAGGGAAGCCGCCCCGTGACGATCCGCAAGGGCTCAAAGAGCCCGGTGAAGCCGGCCGCCTCTGGATGCTGCGGGGGCGCGGCATCGGCGCCGGCCGCTCTGGAGGTCGCGGCTTCTGATGAGGTGAAGAGCTACTTCCGAGAGGTGGCCCCCCACTGGGACCAGATGCGCCAGGGCTACTTCACCGAGGAGGTCAGAGACGCCGCCATCGCCAGGGCGAATCTCGGTCGCGACTCGGTGGTGGCCGACGTGGGCACCGGCACCGGCTTCATGCTGGACGGCGTTGCGCCCCGGGTGCGGAAGGCCTACGGCTTCGACAACTCGGCGGAGATGCTGGGGGTGGCGCGCACCAACCTGAGCCGTCTCGGCAACGTGGAGCTGCGGCTCTCGGAGGGGAGTTCCCTTCCCCTGGAGGACGGGAGCCTGGACGCCGTCTTCGCCAACATGTACCTGCACCACGCGCCGGACCCCGCCGCTGCCGTGAGGGAGATGGCGAGGATGCTGAAGCCGGGCGGCAGGCTGGTGATCACCGACGTGGACCGGCACCAGGAGGAGTGGATGCGGGTCGAGATGGCCGACCTGTGGCTCGGCTTCGACCGAGAACAGGTGGTCGGCTGGTATCGGGCCGCGGGGCTCGCCGAGGTGCAGGTGGAGTGCGCCGAGAGCACCTGATGCGCCACCTCGGCATCCGGGGATGATGCCAGGATCAGCGTCTTCGTGGCCAGCGGGACCAGGCAATAGCCGTGGGTCTGGCCCCGCTATTGCTGAGCGGGGTGCCGGAACGACGGCACGCGCCTTTCCAGGAGTCGAGGCTTCGGCCGGAGCCGCGGCATCGACTCCTCGCCGGCGTTCGAGCAATAGCGGCTGGGGAGGACCCGATGGCCAAGCAGGTTGTCGTCTACACGCAGACCTTCGACTGCGTGTTCTGCGATAGCGTGAAGGAGTATCTTTCCCGGAGGGGAGTGCCCTACATCGAGCGGGACGTGAACTCCGACGATCGGGCGATGGAGGAGTTGGAGCAGATGGGCTGTCTGACGACCCCCGTGGTCCTCGTCGACGATGAGGCGGTCGTGGGCTTCGACCTCCGGCGGTTGGAGCAGCTACTCGGCTAGGGGACAGGGGCGCGAGCAGTGCGCCAGTTCAACAGGGAGTGAGTGACAGAGTACATGGTGCTGAACCTTTCGGGTGTGGCGGAAGAGGGTCCACTTCCCCCGCGGGAGGGTGGGGACCGCGATAAGAGACCTCGACTGGAGATAGTGATCTCCACCCCCAGGTCGGTGGCGGAGAACCTCGCCATCGACGAGGAGATGACCCGCGCGGCAGCGGCCGACGGGCGGCTGACCCTGAGGCTGTGGTGGGGCGGGGCTCCGACCGTAGTGTTGGGTAGCTCCGAGAAGCCCGAGCAGGTGGCCGACCTGGAGGCATGCCGGCGGCTGGGGGTGGAGCTGATCCGCCGGTCGACGGGGGGAGGCACGGTGCTCCAGACGCCGGAGGTCCTCAACTACTCGCTGACGGGGCCCGCGACCGGGATGCCCAACATGAAGACCCTCTTCGCCCTGGGGGCCCGGCTGTTGATCGGCGCCTTGGCCCACCTCGGCGTGGAGGCAACCGCTCGGGGTATCTCCGACGTAGCGGTGGACGGGCGGAAGATCTCCGGCAACGCCATGGCCAAGCGATGGGGGGGGCTGCTGCTCCACGGAACCCTGCTGCTGGATCTGGACCTGGAGATGGTGGATGCCTGCCTGCAGCATCCCCCCAGGGAGCCCGACTATCGTGGCCGTCGGAGTCATCGGGAGTTCCTGACCACCCTGCGGGATCTGGGCGTGAGGGCGACGCCGGCCGAGATGGAGGCCGCCGTGGTGGCTTCGGCGCGCGGGCTGCTGGAGGAGGGGGCGATGGATGGCTTCCCCTTCATCCCGGAGTGGGTCAGGGGATAGAGGCGCAATCAGTGCACCTACTCCATCACAGCTGATCCAGGGCCCCGGCGCACGACTCCCGTGGTGCGTAGCCACAAAGTGGGGATGACGGCCACGAGACATATAGCCGCGGCGATGTAGAAGCAGTCCTCGAAGGACATCACCGCGGCGCTCATGGCCACCTGTTTGTAGAGGGCCATGACTACGGCCGCCTTCGCCTGGGCGAGGTCCAGGCCGTGCTGCACCAGGCCTGCTTGTACCCTCGCCACCGTCGTCTGCACCGAGAGGCTTTCCGGCGTCACCGTCTGGGAGATGATCGCCTGATGGAAGGTCTGCCGGCTCGAGAGCAGGGTGGCGAAGATGGCGGTGCCGAAAGAGCCGAAAACCTGGCGCAGCACGTTGGTCAGGGAGGAGGAGCGCGCGATCAGGTGAGGCGGGATGGAGTTCATGGCGACCGTCATGACCGGCATCATGACCAGCCCCATGGCTAGCCCCCGCTCGACGAGAATCCTCGTGAGGTCGGTGTTGGAGGTGGCCAGGTTGATGAAGCTGAGTTCCCAGGTGGAGTAGGCGAGCAGCAACAGCCCCGTGACCACCACGGGGCGCGGACCGATCTTGTCGAACAGCTTGCCCGATATGGGCATGGTCAGGGTCGAGGCCAGCGCTTGGGGGAGCATGAGAATGCCGGACTCCATGGCCCCCAGCCCGCGGAAGTTCTGCAGGAAGATCGGCATCAGGAACATGGTGGAGAACAGCCCCATGGTTATGATGAAGTTGACGAAGGTGGCCAGGGAGTAGGTGGCGCTACGGAAGACCCTGAGCTCCACCAGCGGATGCTCCACGGTCAGCTCCGTCCAAAGCCAGGCCAGCAGGCTTGCGCTCCCCAGGGTCAGCAGCGCGACGATGGAGGGTGAGCCCCAGCCGTCGGAGGGGGCCTCGGAGAGGCCGTACAGCAGGGCGCTGAACCCCACCGCCGAGAAGAAGAAGCCCCTGAGGTCCAGTTGGAGGTCGCTTCGGGTTTCCGTCTCCCGGAGCAGGGTAACGCCCAGCAGCAGCCCCAGGGCGCCGACCGGGATGTTCAGGGTGAAGATGAAGCGCCAGTCGACGTACTCGACCAGGTAGCCGCCCAGGGTGGGACCCAGCACCGGTCCCAGCAGCATGGGCAGCCCGAAGATGCCCATGACAGTCCCTCGCTCCTCCGGTGGGACAACCTTGAACAGGATGGTCATGGCGAGCGGCATCATCATACCGCCCCCCAGCCCCTGCAGCAGCCGGAAGAGGACCAGGCTGGGCACGTTCCAGGCGGCAGCGCATAGGAAGGAGCCCAGGGTGAAGAACAGCATGGAGAGCAGGTAGATCCGCTTGGTCCCGAAGGTATCGGTCAGGTAGCCGGTGGCGGGCATGATGATGGCCAGCGCCAGCATGTAGCCGGTCAGCACGTAC
>JAJZRD010000302.1 GCA_021845945.1 Chloroflexota bacterium | reverse complement strand
GGGGAATGAGCCCGGCCCTGGCCAAGCGGATGCGCCAGAAGCTCGAAGAGGTCCTGGTCCCGGAGTACGGCCCCTTTCTTCGGTTGCTGGGCACCCTCCGTGCGCGGATACGCCAGGAGCTGCCTCTGCCTGCCCAGCGGGAAGCCTACTGGGCGGAGGTTGTGAGCTCCAACGCCTTCGACGTCTTCCGCTCCCGGGGCGAGGAGGCGGCGGTGAGCCGGCTCGAGGAGATCCTGCGGCGGGTGCGAGACGGCGAGCCCTGTTCCATCGTGGCCGTCGGGCTGAACCACAAGATGGCCCCCGTCGAGGTCAGGGAGCGTTTCGCTTTGAGCGCCGAGAGGGTGGCGGAGCTGCTGGATCGTTTGGGCGACGTCGCGGGCGAGCGGGTGGTCCTCTCCACCTGCAATCGGATGGAGCTGTACGCCGTGCCGATCCACCAGAAGGCGGCGGCCGCCGAGATCAGGCAGTTCCTGCACTCCTTTCAGCTCCCGGGCCTCGCGGAATCCGAAGTGGCGCCCTATCTCTACACCCTTCACAACGACGAGGCAGCCCGGCATCTCTGCGCGGTAGCCTCGGGGATCGACTCCATGATCCTGGGGGAGCCCCAGATCCTGGGGCAGGTGCGCGAGGCCTACGAGTTGGCCGCCGGGCGAGGGGCCACCGGATCGGTGCTGAGCGTCCTCTTCCAGCGGGCGCTGGCGGCGGGGAAGCGCGCCCGCACGGAGACGGGCATCTCTCGCAACGCCGTCTCCGTGAGCCACGCGGCGGTGGAGCTGGCCCGCGGGCTCTTCGGAGAGATCTCCTCCCGCACCGTCCTGGTGGTTGGGGCCGGGGAGATGAGCGAGCTAACCGCCAAGAACCTGGTGGACAACGGTGCCGGAAGGCTGATGGTGGTCAACCGCAGCTGGGAGCGATCCCAGGAGCTGGCGGGCCGCTTCGGTGGGACGGCCGTACCGTGGGATGCCATGGGGGAGGCTCTGCTGGGGGCCGACATAGTCATCACCTCCACAGGGGCGTCCACCGCGTTGTTTGGACCTGATCTGGTGGGCGGGGTGATGGGGGATCGTCGGGGCCGCCCCCTCTTCTTCATCGACATCGCCGTGCCCAGGGACGTGGATCCCGCCGTCGGAGCGCTGGAGAACGTCCACCTGTACGACATCGACGATCTGCAGTCGGTGGTGGAGGCCAACCTCCGGGAGAGGGAGCGGGAGGTGACCGGAGTTCAGGCCATCGTGGAGGAGGAAACAGCCGGCTTCGTGTCCTGGTTGCGCTGCCAGGAGGTGGTCCCCACGCTGGTGGCGCTGCGGGACCGGCTGGAGCAGATACGGCAGGGGGAGATGGCCCGATACGGTGGGAGGCTGAATCTGGAGGAGCGAGAGCGCCAGGCCGTCGAGGCGATGACCCAGGCGATCGTCAACAAGATCCTCCACATGCCAACGGTGCGGCTGAAGGCCCAGGCCAACGACGGCGCCTGCGGGCTCTACGTGGACGCGGTGAAAGAGCTGTTCGACCTGGAGTAGAGGGTGACATAAGATGCGAGAACTGGTGGTGGGCACGCGGGGGAGCGCCCTCGCGATGTGGCAGGCCCGGTGGGTCGTTGGGCAACTGGCCGAGAAGAGGCCCGACCTGCGGCTGCGGATCGAGAGGATCCAGACGGAGGGAGACGTAAGGACCGGGGCGCCCCTGTGGCAGATCGGGGGCACCGGGCTCTTCGTCAAAGAGATAGAGAAGGCGCTGCTGGAGGGGCGAGTCGACCTGGCAGTGCACAGCATGAAGGATCTCCCCTCGACCATGGCCGGCGGTCTGCTGATCGCCGCCGTCCCGGAGCGAGAGGATCCCCGCGACGTGAGCGTCTCCCGCCACGGTCTGCCGCTGTCCAGGCTGCCGGCCGGTGCCAGGATAGGCACCAGCAGCTCTCGCCGTCGCGCGCAGCTGCTGGCTTTTCGCCCCGACCTGCAGATCGTTCCGCTGCGGGGCAACGTGGACACCCGGCTGCGAAAGGCCGATGGGGAGGATCTGGACGCCGTCGTGCTGGCGGCGGCGGGTCTGGATCGGCTGGGCTACGCCCAGCGCATTACCGAGCACATCCCCCTGGAGGTGTGCCTTCCGGCCCCCGGCCAGGGGGCCCTGGCGGTGCAGGCCCGGGAGGGCGACCGAGATGTGATAGAGGCACTGTCGGTACTGGACCACCCAGCCACCAGGCGGGCGACCGAGGCCGAGCGAAGCTTCCTGCGGGTGATGGGCGGGGGCTGCCAGCTGCCCATGGCCTGCCTCTGCCGATCGGCAGAGGGTGGGTTGGTGATGGAGGCGCTGGTGGCCGGCCCAGACGGGGCGCAGGTACTGCGGGAGCGAGACGCCGGAGGGGCTGGCGACCCCGCCGCCCTGGGCGAGCGCATCGCCGGCAAGCTGTTGGCCCGGGGCGCGGCCCAGCTGCTGGGGGAGGTTCAGCCATGACGGGGAAGGTCTACCTGGTCGGGGGTGGGCCCGGGGACCCGGGACTGCTGACCCTGCGCGGCGCCGAGCTGCTGGGCCGGGCCGAGGTGGTGGTGTACGACCGCCTGGCGAACGGCATGCTGCTGGACCGATACCTTCGCCCCGAGGCCGAGCGGATCTACGCGGGGAAGTCCTCCGACCATCACACCTATCCCCAGGAGGAGATCAACCGGCTGCTGGTCTCCAGGGCGCTGGAGGGGAGGATCGTCGTCCGGCTTCACGGTGGGGACCCCTTCGTCTTCGGACGGGGGGGTGAGGAGGCCGCTGCCCTGGCCGCCGCGGGGGTGCCCTTCGAGGTGGTCCCGGGTGTCACCTCAGCCGTCGCCGTGCCGGCCTACGCCGGCATTCCGGTGACCCACAGGGGCCAGAACAGCTCCTTCGCCGTGGTGACCGGCCACGAGGACCCCACCAAGCCGGAGTCCAGCCTGTGCTGGGAGAAGCTGTCCACAGGCGTCGGCACCCTGGTCTTCCTGATGGGGCTGACCAACCTGCCGGCCATCGTGCAGCAGTTGACCCGGAACGGTCTCCCGGAGGGCACTCCGGTGGCTGTGATCCGGTGGGGGACCTGGTCCCGCCAGAGGACCCTGGTGGGCACCCTGGCCGACATCGTCGCACGGGTCCGGGAAGCCGATTTCCGTCCGCCGGCGGTGATCGTGGTCGGAGGGGTGGTCGGCCTGCGAGAGACGCTGCGCTGGTGGGACAACCGACCTCTCTTTGGGAAGCGGGTGCTGGTGACCCGCAGCCGGGAGCAGGCCGGCAGCCTATCGGCGCTGCTCCGGGAGTACGGCGCGGATCCGGTGGAGGTTCCGGTGCTGCAGATCCTGCCCCCTGAGTCCTACGAGCCGCTGGATGGTGCCATCGCGCGGCTGAGGAGCTACGACTGGGTGGTGTTCACCAGCGCCAACGGGGTGAAGGCCCTCATGGAGAGGCTGGAGACCCTGGGGCTGGACGTGCGGGCTCTGGCAGATACTCGCCTGGCGGCCATCGGGCCGGCCACGGCCCAGGAGCTGCGCAACTACCACCTGAAGGTCGACCTGGTGCCTTCGGAGTACGTGGCGGAGGAAGTGGCTGCGGCCTTGCTGTCCACGGGGGTGGCCGGCAGCAGGATCCTGCTGCCCCGAGCCGACCTGGCCAGAGAGCTGCTCGCCGTGGAGCTGGAGAGGGCGCGGGCTCTGGTGGACGACGTGGTCGCCTATCGGACCGTGCCGGCCGCGGGTGACCTCACTCGATTGCGGGAGCAGCTATCGGCCGGCGAGATCGACGTCG
>JAJZRD010000039.1 GCA_021845945.1 Chloroflexota bacterium | reverse complement strand
AAGGTGAGCCGGACCAGGGGGCCCAGGTTGCTGAGCCGCTGGAGCCTCTCCCGCCGCTCCTGGGTGACGACCTGCGATCGACAGGAGCAGGGGACCAGCTTGCCGGAATCCGGGTGCCCCGGGGGAACGTCCAGCCGCAGGAAGCCCGCCCCCTTGCAGAGGGGGCAGCTGTTCTCCTCCTCGGGGGTGTCGCTACCGCTGGAGGAGGTGGGCGTATTTCCCCTCGAGGTACTTTGAAGGGGACTCAGACCCTTTAGGATGTCGCTTACCCTTTCCATGCTCACCTCTCCCGTCGGTGGCCCAGTTCTCGAGGATGCGGCGCACGTAGCGCCAGCTGCGCCGGTTGTAGCTGACGGCCTCCCGGAAGGCGTCCTCGATCCACTCCGGGGGGTAGGCCTCCTCCGCCTGCTGCAGCTCCTCGGCGATCAGCGGGGCGAGGAGACCGATGTTCTGCTCGTACAGGTCGTAGATGGTGGGGCGCTGCTCCGGCAGCACCGCCCAATCCACACGGGCGACCCCCTGGCCCAGGCTCAGCTCCCCCCGCTCCACCCGCTTCAGCATCTCCCGATTCAGGGCGGTATTCAGCAGGTAGCAGCGATCCTCGCTCTCCTCCCCCTGCAGGGTGGCGCCCAGCAGGGTGCCCCGGGTGCAGGCCCGGTCCAGGGCGGCTATCAGCCGTCGCTCGGGCGGTTCGGCCCCCGCCTCCTGCATGGCCAGAAGCAGGGCGCGGTCGGCCGCCAGCTCGCTCAGCCGTGCCAGCCGGGGTATCCCCCGCTTCTCGTACAGCACCCGAAACAGGTAGAGGGTGACCTTCAGCTCCGACAGGTCGTCGATCTCTCCCAGGAGGGAGCTGAAGACCAGGTTCGGCACCGGTGTGTAGCGCATCCGCTCCGGAAAGCCGTGGAACTTCTTCATACCTGTGCACCTTTGCCCTCTCCCTCTGGGAGAGGGTCAGGGTGATAGTGTGGCGTTGCGAGTACCACCCTCACCCGCCCTCGCTTCGCTCGGTCGGCCTCTCCCAGAGGGAGAGGCGGTCACTGTTTGGCCCTTCCCCGTGTCCCCGCGTCCCCGTGTCTCCGTGTCTGTGGCTACTCATTCCTGTACGCCTCCAGGTCCACGAACCGAGTGGACTTGTCCAGGAACAGCAGGGGGAACTGGCCGGTGGGCCCGTTGCGATGCTTGGCCAGGTAGATATCGGCGATCCCTTTCTTGTCGGTGTCCTTGTTGTACATGTCCTCCCTGTAGATGAAGAGGACGATGTCGGCGTCCTGCTCGATGGATCCCGACTCTCGCAGGTCCGACAGCATGGGGATGTGGGGGGTGCGGGCCTCCACGGCGCGGGAGAGCTGGGAGAGGGCGATGACCGGGGCGTTCAGCTCTCGGGCCAGCGCCTTCAGCGACCGGGAGATCTCGGAGATCTCCTGGACCCGGTTGTCCCCCCCTCGCCCCGTGGTGATCAGCTGGAGGTAGTCCACCACCACCATATCGATCCCCACCTCGGCGTGGAGCCGCCGCGCCTTGGAGCGCATCTCCGTCAGGCTGATGGAGGGGGTGTCGTCGATGTAGATGGGGGCCTCGGAGAGCAGCTCGAAGGCGTGATGGAGCTTCCTCTGCTCGCTGTCGTTGATCAACCCCAGCCGCAGCTTGGTGGCGTCCACGCCCGACTCCGAGCAGAGGAGGCGGTGGGCCAGCTGCTGCTTGGACATCTCCAGGCTGAAGACGGCGCAGGTGGCGTGACTCCGAACCGCGGCGTTCTGGACGATGTTCAGGGCCCAGGTGCTCTTGCCCATGCTGGGGCGGGCAGCCACGATGATCAGGTCGGAGCGCTGAAGCCCGCCGGTGTACTTGTCCAGCTCGATGTAGCCGCTGGGTATACCCCGGCCGCCCTCCGCGTCGGCGGCCCGCAGCTCCATCTCCTCCAGGTAGTCGCCCAGGATGGCGCCCAACGGCTCGAAATCCCTGGTGATCCGCCTCTGGGAGACGTTGAACAGCAGCTGCTCCGCCTTCTCCAGAGTGGTGTCCAGATCCAGGGTGTCGTCGTAGGCGACGGCGGCGATCTTGCCGGCGGCGGAGATCAGGCGGCGCTTGACGGCCGTCCGCTCCACGATGCGGGCGTAGTGCTCCACATGGACCGCCGTGGGGACGACGCCGATCAGGTGGGAGAGGTAGCCTAGGCCGCCCACCTCCTCGTAGCGGCCTGCCCGCTTCAGCTCGTCGCTGACGGTCAGGAAGTCCACCGGCTCGTGGCGGTCGTAGACTTCCAGCATGAGGGAGTAGATGACGCCGTTCCGCTCCCGGTAGAAGTCTTCCGTCTTCAGGAAAGAGGAGACTTTGCCCACCGCCTCGGGATCCATGAGGAGGCTGCCCAGGACGGCTTCCTCCGCCTCCGGGTTCTGAGGTGGCAGACGATCGATGGGATGCTGGGTGTCGACGCTATCTACGGTCATACGAACACTCGATGGAGTGGGCAAACTCACAGGACTGAGGACTGGGGACTGAGGACTGAGGAGAGAGAGCAGTGTCGTGATGCTCAGTCCTCAGTCCTGGATTCTCAGCCCTTTCGTTAATCGCCTTCCTCGCCTTCGACGATCACGGTCACGGTGGAGGTGACGTTCTTGGAGAGCTTGACCGGCACCTTGTACTCGCCGACGTGGCGGATCGGCTCCTCGATCTCTACTTTTCGCTTATCCACGGACTGGCCCAGCTGCTTCTCCATCGCCTCGGCTATGTCGGCGGTGGTGATGGAGCCGTACAGCTTGCCCCCCTCGCCCACCTTGGAGCGGACGGTGATGGTGGTGCCGGAGATCTTCTTGCCCAGGTCGCGCATCTCCTCGTCGACCTTCGCCTGCCGTTTCTTCTCGGCGACCTGCTTCTCCTCGTGCTCCTTGAGGGTGGCAGGGGTGGCCACCACGGCCAGCTTCTTGGGGATCAGGTAGTTGCGGGCGTAGCCCTCGGCCACCTCTTTGATCTGGCCGGCATCGCCCAGCCCCTTGACGTCGTCTAACAGCAGAACCTTCATGGGGTTTCTCCTTGGGACTGCAACTTCAGCAACCTAGCGGGGCGATTATACCAGAGGACGCCCCCGGCAGGTACGGACCGGCCGCGCAAAGGGGTGCGAACGGGCAGGGGGGTTGCCTCCTTCCCCCTCGGATGGGGGAAGGGTCGGGGAAGGGGGTGGCACGCCCTCGGCAGCAAGCGATCTCACAATTGTGTGGCGGACCCGGAACGGCTGGGATGGCTTGACGGGTGGGCCAATCATCAGCAGGTTGTGGCCCCCAGCCGTCGGCTAGCTGACAAAGTCCTCCAGGAGCAGCACCTCTATCTCGGCGATTCGCCGCAGTTCCCGGTCATTGGTCAGGAAGGCCGTTGCCCCCCGCTCGCAGGCAGGCTGCTACTTGGAGGGCATCGGAGGGACGCAGGCGATAACTTGCTCGCAGTTCGGCGGCTCGACGGGCTGCGGGTCTATCCATCGCTCGCTGGGCGGCGGGGCACAGGGCCCCCGCCCTACGTCGCCGCGTAATGGCATTGTGGAACGTCGCCCCTCAGCGGATTGCAGAACGGTGCATCTAGCGGCAAAGGCGCCGGAGCCCTGCCGGGTGTGTCGCCAATGCAGGCCCTACAGGAGGGATAGCTCCCGCAGCGCCCGCCCTATCTCCTCCATCCCCTCGGGCTTGAGGGGCTCCTGAGGCGCGATGGGCTCCCCCACCTCGAACCCCTGGATCTGCAGCCCGGCCTTCACGCAGCCCGCCAGGGAGTACTTCTGGAACAGCTCGTTGATCCTCCAGAGGGGCTTCTGCAGCTCGAAGGCAGCCTCCCACTTCCCCTGGGTGGCGAGCCGGTACAGCCTCACGCACTGTTCCGGCAGCAGGCAGGCCGGCCCGGCCATCCAGCCCACTCCTCCCAACTGGAACACCAGCATCGGCACGTGGGCGGAGGCGCTGAAGACCTTCAGCCGGTCTCCCACACGGTTCAGCAGGGTGAGCAGCCGACCGGTGTTGGATGAGGCGTCCTTGATGTACTGGATGTTGGGGAGCCTGCTGAGCCTCTCGATCACGTCGATGCTCAGCTCCCCTCCCAGCAGCCCCGGGTTGGTGTACAGGACGAGGGGGCAGGATACGGACTCCGCGATGCCGCGAAAGTAGGACTCCACGCCTGCCGGGCTGACGGGGAAGAGGGTCTGAAGGATCAGCACCAGGCCGTCGGCGCCCAGCTCCACGAAGGCGCGGGCCTGCCGGACGGCGTCGGCCGTGGAGTAGGCCGCCACGCCGGGCACCACCGGGACGCGTCCCGCCGCCGCCTCCACCGTGATCCGCACGATCTCCCGCCGTTGCTCGAAGGTGAGGTACGCGAACTCGCCGGTGCTGCCCAGGGGGCTGAGGCCGTGGACCTGCGCGGCGATCAGGTGCTCCACCAGATCCCGCAGCGCGCCCTCCCGGATCCGGCCGGTCGCCTCGTCGATGGGGGACACCAGGTATGGGAAAATCCCCGCGAACTGCTTGCTGTCCACCGTCCTTCCTCCAATCCAGGTAGCCGCCTGCTCCCGATCCCATCCCTCGATCCGCCCGATCCGGCTCGGCGGGAGGCTCGGGTCGATGCCGGGTAGTATAGACCAGCAGACGCCGCTCAAGGAGAGCCTGTTTGTGGGATCGGATTCGTTGTTGGCACGGAAGACTCCAGCCGTCACCGACGACTCCTGGTGCGCCGGCGATGGGCGTTGCTCATGGTCCAGGTGGCGCACGGTGTCACCCTCTCTCCGCGCATCCTGGGGCGACTCGCCCGATACCTGCTCTCGAACCTGCCGTTTCTCTGGCCGGGCCGTCTCTGCGAGGGGAGGCCCGGTGAGGATGAGGATAGCGACTTCCCGCTGGCGAGTCTGGTCCTTCTGGCTGTCGACCCGGCGCACCACCGGCGCGGCATCGCAAGCAGTCTGACGGATGCTTTCCTAGCGGACATGGCGGAGCGCAGCGTCAAGCGGATAAAGGTGGTGGTGGGGGCTGCCAACAGAGCAACCTCAATCGCGTCGGACCTGCGTGGGGTCTTGGATCACCGTGATCCCCGGCACTCGCCTCAGGTGGCGGTCGAAGGATATCACCTGTCCCTGCCCACGGGAGGCAGCCAACGCCGCCACATAGCCGTCGGCGAAGTCGAGGCCTCGAAGGTCCCGATACCAGGTCAAGGCTTGAGATAGGGTGTCCTGCTCCAGAACGGTCAATACCGAGGCAGAGATCAGGTCGAGGAGACGCTCGGCGATCTCCTTTCGGGGCCAATGGTAGACCGATTCCAGTAAGTAGACCACCTCAGCCAGGGTGAGGGGGGCAACTATCAAGGGAATCCGCTGGCTTTCCGCCGTCTCCAGGATAGCTGCGACGCGGTCCGCCAGGTCCCGCGGCTCGTCGGTGAGATATCGCAGCAGAACGTTGGCGTCGAGGATCGCTTCACGCATCGGCGATCTCTTCGCGTCCGGCGAGTCGTCGGCCTCGCGCCTTCCGGGCCAAAGCTCTCTCCTGCTCGAAGTCCAGGGCTCGCTCTACCGGGAACGTGCCGCGGAACTCGGCGAGCCGTCGGCGCCGCACCGGTCGTACCTCCAGATGCCCGGCCTGGAAGTGGAACTCCAGGGCATCACCCGGCTCCACGCCCAGCCGGTCGCGTACCTCCTTCGGGATGGTGATCTGGCCTTTCGAGGTGATGCGAGCGGATGCCATGCCCTGTTTCTCCTTACCTCACGCTGCCCTTACCATGATACATGCTTACATACTAGCAGGTAAGGCGGAAGCCGTCCAGATCCTCGGTAAGTCCGCCGTGGGCCTTCACGGCGAAATGCGGGCCAGGGTGGCGGCGGTCGAGCTCGGCTCGTCAGGGCGCCACGCTCAGTTCCGCCAATGCCTGGCGCATCTCCGCAATCCCGGCGATCCGGAGCAGCCGGAGCATGGCCTCGCGCCCCAGCTGCAGCTTCTTGGTCGCCTCGGGTACCCATCTGCGGAAGATGGCCACCGCGTGTTTCTCGCCGTAGTGGAGGATGGAGCGGTCGAACTGGTCCCGCAGCAGCGCCATCCGCTCCGCCGAGGTGGGCGCGGGGAGGGGCGGGAGCCCCTGCAGCGCCCGCCAGATATCCCGGATCAGCCAGTGGTCGCGGATAGCCCCCCTGGCCACCATGATCCCCGCGCAGCCGGTCTCCCGCAGCATCCGCAGGGCTGCCTCCGGGGAGTTGACGTCGCCGTTGCCGATCACCGGTATCCGCTCCACGGCCTCCACCACCTTCCGAATGCCGGCCAGGTCCGCCGTCCCGGTGAAACCCTGGGATCGGGTCCGGCCGTGGATGGTGATGGCGGCCACCCCCACCTTCTCCAGTTCTCGGGCCAGGGCGGGGGCGACCAGCGATCCCTCCTCCCAGCCCAGCCTCATCTTCACCGTGACGGGGACGGAGACGGAGGCCACGACCCGCTCCGCGACCCTGACGGCCAGATCGGGGGTCTTCAGGATGGCCGATCCGGCCCCGGAGGAGGTGATCTCCCTCCTGGGACACCCCATGTTGATGTCCACCACCGCGGCGCCGTTCTCCTGGAGCCACCGGGCGGCCTGAGCTGCCAGGTCGGGGTCGGTGCCGTAGATCTGGTAGCCCAGGGGCCGATCCTCCGGGACGGTGGCGAGGATCTCCCGGCGCCGCTTGCTCCCGCCGAAGAGGACGCTGGGGGGATTGACCATCTCGGCGTAGGCCAGCCCCAGCCCGCCCAGAGGGCGGATGGTCATGCGGAAGGGCAGGTCGGTGAAGCCCGCCATGGGAGCCAGCAGGATTGGGGTCTCCAGGGCCAGGTTGCCGATGCGTAACGTCGTCGGTAGTTGAAGGGTCTCCATACCCTAAAGTTAACCGACGGGGGACGTGATGTCAAAGTCAATCGAGGCTGAGGGCATACCCCTTGACGATCACTCCAGGCGCTGGACTGACGTCTAGCTCGGGGGCTCGCACGAAGCCCATGCGCTCGTACATGCGCACTGCCACCCGCATCATGTCGGTCGTGTGAAGGGTAAGAATGGAGGCCCCCGCGCGTCGGGCCCGACGCGCGCATTCCTCTATGAGCGCAGCGCCTACGCCCTGACCGCGCGCTGCCGGAGTCACCGCCAGCAGCCTCACCTCCGGCGAGTCACGGCTGACCGAGGTGCCGTCGGCACGGTGGATAATGGTTCCGGCCGGGTACAGCAGCACGCTGCCGACGATGGTGCCATCTTGCTCGGCGACTATGCGCTCGGCCGGTCCCTCCTGGTCGAGGGTGGCCAGGATATCCTGCCGGTACGCCTGCCAGTGCTTCGGTGGCATCTGCGCCGCATACTCTTCGTAGGCCGACAGGGTGACGTCGCGGATGGCATCTCGGTCGTCGGCGCGGGCGTCGCGGATACGCAGCTTCTTCGTCGTCCTGGCCACAGTTGCGTCCCCCTGTCGGGCAGATGCTCCCGAGTTCCAAATCATGTAGCGTCGGGGCTCGTCCCTGACGTCGTAGTGGCTGCTCCGGACCGTCGGGCACCAGGCCCGACGCTACATGATTCGGGTATCGGCCGACGGGGCCAGGATGCAAGACTCGGCCCTCGCTGGCCGCCTACTTCGAGAACTGCTTCTCCTCCCTGGTGATGATCTCCAAGAGCGCCGGGCGGCTGTCGGCGGTGACCTTTACCGCCCGCTGGACCGCAGGGATGATCTCCGCCGGCTTCTCCACCTGCTCCACGTAAGCCCCCAGCCCCTCCGCCACCTTGCTGTAGTCCCCGGAGAGGAACCGTGTTCCGTACAGCCGGGTGGCGTTGGGCAGGTGCTTGTCGTAGCCTCCCAGGCAGGAGTTGTTCATCAGGATGGTCAGGGTGCCGATGTGGTTGCGGACGGCCGTCTCCAGGTCCATGCCGCTCTGGCCGAAGGCGGCGTCTCCCATGATGTTGATCACGGTCTTCTCCGGCCTGGCGACCTTGGCGCCCATGGCTAACGGGAGGCTGTATCCGAGATGGGTGGATTTACCCCACCCGATGTAGCTGTTGGGCTCCAGGGCTCGCCAGAAGGGGGTCATCTGATCCCTGGGGTTGCCCGCGTCGTGGGTGGCGATGATGCTCCTGGGGTCCACCGCCTGCTGCACGTCCCACATCACCCGATAGGGGTTGATGGGGACCTCGTCGGAGGTCAGCTTGGGCATCCACTCCGCCAGCCACTCCTTCCGGATGGCCGCGATCTCCCGGGCTGCCCGGTCGTCGCCCTTGCGGCCCTCGGGACCCAGCAGGCGTTGGACCTCCTCGATCATCTGGTGCAGCACCAGCCTGGCGTCGCCCACCAGAGGGTAGCGGATCGGGTAGTCTTTATTGATGTCGCGGTCGTCCACGGTGAGCTGCAGGGCCACCTTACCCCTAGGGATCGGAGCAGCGAAGCTGGAGATGGAGAGGCTGGCGCCGACGCCGAAGACCAGGTCCGACTCCTCCAGATAGCGGCTCACCGCGCGGGGCCAGGCCATGCCCCCGCAGCCCAGGGAGAGGGGGTGATCCTCCGGAAAGGCGCCCTTGCCCGGCAGGGTGGTCATCACCGGCGCCTGGAGCAGCTCGGCCAGCTCCCGCAGCTCCTCCCAGGCCTGAGCGTAAAGGACGCCGGCCCCGACGTGAAGGAGAGGGCTCTTGGCCTCCAGGAGGGCCTTCACCGCCGCCGAGACGTCCGCGGGATCGGCCATGGACCTGGTCCCCTTGACGGGCCAGTAGGAGAGGGACGATTCCTCCACCTCCGCCCCCAGGACGTCCATCGGCAGCTCCAGGGTTACCGGCCCGAGCCTGCCCGTTCTCAGGTAGGTGAAGGCGCTGCGCATGAAGTCGGGGATGCGCTCCGCCCGGTTGACCCGCACCGCCCACTTGGTGACCTGCTGGTAGCTGGGCACGGCCTCGAAGTTGGGCTTTACCCCTACCCTGGCTTCCGGGAACCCTCCCGGCAGGAAGAGGAGTGGGGTGGAGTCGGAGTAGGCCTGAGCGATGCCGCCGAAGGAGTTCTCCGTGCCAGGCCCGTACTGCACGGCGCACACGCCGATCCGCCGGCCGTTGGTGGCGCGGGAGTAGCCGTCGGCCATGCCGATCACCGTGCGCTCGGTTCGCGCCATGATCGGTCTGATGCCCACCAGGGCGGCCGTATCGATCACCGGATTGACGGGGAAGCAGAAGAGGTGCTCTACGCCTTCTTGCTGGAGGATCTGGGCGACCGCGGCTGCACCTTTCAAGGTAATACCTCCTCACTGTTGTGCGAGCGCGATGGCTGATCGGGGACAGCCCCATTGTAAACCAAGGGGCGGGGTCAAGCCAGAGGTGCGCGCCCCCGAGGGGTCAGGCGGCGGGGTAGACAATTCACCAGAGTACGGGGTACCGGCAGCGATCGAGGTGGGATTGCCCGCCGTCTCAGCGTCGGGCTCGGGGGTCCAGCACCTCGGTCAGCCAGTCGCCCAGGAGGCTGGTGGCCAGGCAGGTGAGGGAGATGGCGAGACCCGGGAATACCGTGAGCCACCACGCTTTGGCCATGTAATCCTTGCCTTCGGCCAGCATGTTGCCCCAGGCGGGGGTGGGCGGCTGAATGCCGTATCCGAGGAAGCTGAGGGAGGACTCCGCCACGATCAACCGCCCGGCCTCCAGGGAGGCCAGGGCGATCGCCGGTCCGATGACGTTGGGGAGGACGTGCCGCAAGAGGATCCACCAGCCGCTGGCACCCACGCTTCGGGCTGCCTCGACGAACTCCACCTTTTTCATGACCATCGCCTCTCCGCGAACGAGGCGGGCGTACAGCACCCAGGAGGAGATCGCCAGGGTGGCGATGATGCCCTCGAGGCCGGCACCCAGGACCGCGGCGATGCTCAGAGCCAGCGCCATGAAGGGGAAGCTCAGCTGGACGTCCACTATCCGGGAACCTACCACGTCCAGCCAGCCGCCGCGATAGCCCATCACCAGGCCGACGAAGACACCCACGGCGCCGGCCACGAAGACGGTCACTCCCCCCACCAGCAGGGAGACCCGAGCGCCAAACACCAGCCTCGTCAGAAGGTCGCGACCCAGCTGGTCGGTCCCCAACCAATGGCCGGGAGAGCCCGGCGCCAGCAATCGCTGCTCCACGTGCGACCTCAACGGGTCGTAGCCGGTCAGGAGGGGAGCGGCGATGGCGAGCACTACCTCCAGGGCCAGGAACAGGCCTGCCGCGATGCCCCACGCGGAATCCCCCCTCAGCCTCAAGCGGCGGAGGAGACGGCGCTGGGGGGCTGCCGATGGCCCAAATGCCTCGGTGCCCTTCTTACCGGCCAGCCTGCTGCCGGCGATTTCACTCATAGACGATCCTCGGGTTGAGCAGACCGTAGAGCAGGTCCACAATCAGGTTGATGAGAGAGACGGTGGCGGCGGTGAAGAAGACCGCCGCCAGGGCCGTGGGGAAATCCCTGAACTGGATGGACTGGACGATCAGCCTCCCCAGCCCCGGCCACGAAAAGATGGTCTCCACCACTATTGCTCCACCCAGCAACCCGCTCATCTGGAGGCCGATGATGGTGACTATGGGGATGCTGGCGTTCTTCAGCACGTGGCGATAGAGCACCGTGCGCTGGGATAACCCCTTGGCGTGAGCGGTGCGGACGTACTCGGCTCGCAGCACCTCCAGGACGCTGGAGCGAGTCAGCTTGACGATGCGGCCCAGGGAGTAGAGGCCCAGGGTAAGACCGGGCAGCACCAGCTGCTCGGGGGTGCCCATTCCGCCCGTGGGGAGCACCCCCAGGTTCACCGAGAACACCAGGACCAGCAGCAGCCCCAGCCAGAAGCTGGGTACCGACTGCCCCAGCACCGAGCTGACGTTGGAGAGCCGGTCCAGGAGACGGCCGTTGTGGAGGGCCGCCAGGAACCCCAGCGGCACCCCCACTATCACGGCGAAGAGGATGGAGACCAATGTGAGCAACCCCGTGGCTGGCAGCCGCTCCAGCACCAGCTGGAGGGCGGGAATGTTGTACCGCAGCGACTCCCCGAAGTTGCCGAGGGCGGCCCGGCCGATGAAACGGGCGTATTGAACCCAGAGAGGGTCGTTAAACCCCCACTGGACCCGCATCCGCTCGATGTACTCCGGCGTGGAGTCCACGGGTACCAGCAGCAGCACCGGGTCGCCGCCCAGGTGCAGCACCCCGAACATCAGGGTGAGCGCCAGAAAGACGGTCAGAAGACTGAGAGCCAACCGACGCGCTATGTAGGATAACATTCGATCCGCCTCGACTCCCCGGTGAAAGCTGCCAGGTTGGTTATTGCTTCAGGGTTGCCTGTTCCAGGCTGAACTGCTCGTCTCCCTTGGGCTTCCAGTCCAGCTTCTTGCTCGCCCCGTAGATGTCCAGCTGCGACCAGAGGAAGAGCCAGGGCGCCTGCTGCTGGACCAGGTCCTGGGCCTTGTTGAAGGCATCCTTGCGCTTCTGCGGATCCACCGCGGACAGGGCGGCCTCGATGGAGGCGTCCACGTTCTTGTCCGAGTAGGTAACCCAGGTGGAACCGGTCCGGAACCAGTCCTTCAGCATGGAGCCCTCGAGGGATGTGTCGCTGCGACCGAAGAAGTACATGCCGTCGATCTTGTTGGACTTCACCAGGTCGAGCAGGGTACCCCACTCGTCCACCTGCACCTTGACGTTGATGCCTGCCTGGGTCAGCTGGTCGGCGATGGCCTCGGCGGCCTCCTTGTCCTTCAGGTACCGCCCGCTGGGGGTGTGGAGGGTTATCGTCTCGCCCTTGTACCCGGCTTCCTGGAGCAACGCCTTGGCCTTGGCCGGATCGTACGGGTAGGCCTTCAGGTTTGGATCCAGGTTCTGGTTGATGGCCGGCAGCGGGCCCGCCATCCGCCTGGCGTTGCCCTCCATGACCGTCTTGATGATCTTGTCCACGTCCACGGCGTAGTTCATAGCCTGCCGTACCCGAACGTCCTGGAGGGGGCCGGGCTGGAGGGTGTTGAACCCGACGAAGATCACTCGCCGGCCCGCCACCGTTCTGGTGTCCGCCGTCCCGGACTTGTTGACCTGGTCCATGGACTGGGGCGGCACGTCGGGGATCAGCTGCACCTCTCCCGCCAGCAGGGCCGATACCCGGGAGCTAACGTCGGGGATGATCCGGAATTCCACGGTGGCGATCTGCGGCTTCGGTCCCCAGTAGCCGTCGTTCCGGACCAGGGTGATGCTCTGTTCCCGTTTCCATTCCTTCAGCTTGTAGGGACCGGTGCCGATCGGGTTCTCGGTGAGGGCCTTGGGCCCCTGCTCCTTCAGCACCTTGGCGGGGGCCATGTAGATCTCCGTCAGACCCTCTGGCAGGGCGGGGAACGGCTTATCCGTGGTGACCTTGACCGTGTAATCGTCCACGACGGTGGTGGACTTCACGGCGTCGATGCGGATCTTCCTGGCGGCGTTGTTCTTCTTGTCGGCGAGGTAGTCGAGGGTGGCCTTGACGGATTCGGCGTTGAAGGGCTCTCCGTTGGTGAACTTCACGCCCTTACGCAGCTTGATCTCCCAGTTGAGATCGTCCAGCGGTTTGGCCGACTCGGCCAGCTGGGGGACTACCTTCATGTCGTGGTCTCGGGTGAACAGGTGATCGTAGATGTGGGTGTCCACCCGATCCGTGGTGTTGTCCAGGGTGTTGATGGGATCGAAGTTGCGGATGTCGGCGTTGAGCCCCACCACCACCTTGGTGTCGGCGCTGCTCTGGGCTCCTGAGGAAGGGGCTCCCGACTGGGACTGCTGACAACCGGCCGCGATACCTAAGATGAGTGCCAGGCCAACCAGGACTAAGCTTCTGCGCACCTTGCTCTCCTTTCCGTGCTACACCTGAGATTTCCAGACTATGCAGTTCGCCAGCTCTTTGGATCCAAAGGTAATGCACTCGGCCCCCGTGGGGGTGAGGATATAGGTATCGGAGTGCCGGACGCCCCCGACCCCGGGGACGTAAATACCGGGCTCCACGCTGACTACCATGCCGCTTTCCATCACCCGGTCGCTGTCGTGGCGCATGTCGGGCATCTCGTGGGGCTCCATCCCTATGCTGTGGCCGGTCCGGTGGACGAAATAGGGGCCGTAGCCCGCCCTGGTGATCACCTCCCGAGCGGCGCGATCCACCTCCCGGGCCAGAACGCCCGCGCGCAGCGCCTCGATGGCCGCCTGCTGGGCTTCGCACATCACCTCGAACATCCGGGTCAGTTCGGTCGAGGGGGTCCCTACGAAGAAGGTCCGCTCGCATTCGGCCGTGTACCCGTCCACCCGCACCAGCCGGCGGTGGATGCCGAGATCCGGGTTGGTGATGGTCCGGTTGGTGGTGACGGCGTGGGGAAGGGCCGACTTCTCCACCCCCGACGCGGTGAGGATCTTCACCAGATCTATGGTGGCATCGGGCAGTTCCTCGGCCGCCGCCTGCAGGGCGGAACGGTTGCCCTCCAGCTCGGCCAGGGGTTCCGTGATGCCCGGGCGGAAGGCGCCGATGGTGTCGCGAGCGGCTATGCTGGACAGCTTCCCGGCGATCCGCATGAGCCGCTGCTCCTCCTCGTCCTTCACCTCTCGCATTCGGTAGACGATCGGATCCACGTTCGCCAGGCGCAGGCCCCGCGCGATGATAAGCTCGGCCCACTGCCAGGGAAGCACGCTGGCCTCGATACCCACGGTGGCCCCTCGAGGCAGGGCGGCCAGCAGTTCGCCGAGGACCGCTTGCGCGCCCCCCTGAGCGCCCCCGCTGGCTCGGGTTGCTCCCGGCAGTTCCTGGTAGGCCACTACCTGATCCACGATGGCTCTGGACCTGGCGTGCTCCTCCTCCAGTCCCGGCACCACCAGACTGCTGTCGGAGGGGGTGATGAAGGTGAAGATGGGGCGCGAGTAGATGTGGGCGAGGAAGCCGCTCAGGTAGTGCTGGTGTGCCGGCAGCCAGATCAGCGCTGCCTCCATGGCCTCCTGGGAGAGGGTCTTCTGGAACCGGGCCAACCGGGCGCGTCGGTTGGGGTCGTTCATGGAGAACCTCCGTCTGTCACAGGGTAGCAGCCTCCGGAGGGCAACCGTGCTGTAGGGACAGTGGCTGGCACCGATATGCCTGAGAGGCGAGACAACTCGAAACGGCCGCGCAGCAATAGCGAGACTGGGCATACTCGCTACTTGCTAAAGGGTGATTAGGGCAAGTATTCTAGCGGGCACCACTTCGATTGTCTACCCATGGATCGCAACGGTGGAGATAACGCACTACTATTGGCAGGGGGAAGGGGAATGGAGAAGCCAAAGGCGTGGAGCCTTGACCATTCAGAACTGGGGCTTGGGGGTAAGAAGTCCTTCCGCCCCGCCGTTATGGGTACCCACGGCATGGTGTCGTCGGGGCATTACCTCTCCAGCCTGGCGGGGGTGCGGGTGCTGGAGGAGGGGGGAAACGCCATCGACGCCGGAGTGGCTGCCGCCGTGGCCGGGTCCGTCTTGCAGAGCGACTTCGTCAGCTTCGGTGGGGTTGCCGCCATCCAGATCTACCGGGCCGACCTGGGCGAATCCTTTACCATAGCGGGGGTGGGCCCCTGGCCGGCCCTGGCCAGCCTGGAGCACTTCCGCGACCAGTCGGGTGGCCACGTCCCCAACGACGTGCGGAACGGGGTGGTCCCCGGTGCGCCGGACGGCTACCTCACCGCGCTGGAGCGGTTCGGCAGCTGGAGCTTCGGCAAGGCCGTCGGCCGGGCCGTCGAGCTGGCCGAGGAGGGGTTCCCCATGTTTCCCTTCCGCTACGAGCAGCAGATGGCGCACCAGGAGGTCATGGGCCAGTTCCCCTCCACCCGGGAGGTGCTGTGGCCCGGCGGACGGCAGCCGGAGCCGGGGGAGATCTTTCGCCAGCCGGAGCTGGGGCGCTCTCTCCGCCTGATGGCGGATGCCGAGGCAAGCGCGGGGGAGGGCGACCGTTCCCGAGGGATCCAGGCGGCCAGGGACGTATTCTATCGGGGTGAGATCGCCGATCGGATCGACCGCTTCTACCGGGAGAGCGGCGGGTTCCTGCGGAAGAGCGACATGGCCGGCTATCGGGCGGCCATCGATCCCCCCATGGTCGGAAGCTGGAAGGGCTACGAGATCCGGACCTGCCCCTTCTGGTCCAAGGGGCCGATGCTGATCCAGCTGCTGAACCTGCTGGAGGGGTACGATCTCTCTGCCCTCGGCCACAACTCGGCGGAGTACATCCACCTGGTGGCCGAGGCCCTCACGCTGGTCTTTGCCGATCGCCACGCCTACTACGGCGACCCGCTGGTGGTGGAGGTGCCCGCCGAGGGGCTGCTCTCCAAGGAGTACGCCGTCCAGCGGCGCCGGTTGATCGACGGGAAGCAGGCCTGGACGGAGATGCCCCCGGCGGGGGACCCCTGGAGCGGGGCTGCCGTCCGAGGGGGGAAGCGGGACGAGCCCATCCCCGGCCGCAAGAGCCCCCGGGAGCAGCTGGACACCAGCTACCTGGCCGTGGTGGACCGCTGGGGCAACTTCTTCGGCGCCACCTTCAGCGATCCCTTCATGAACTCCCCTATCGTTCCGGGCACCGGCATGGTCATCTCCAATCGGGGCATTCAGGCCTTCGTGGATCCCGATCACCCCAACCGGGTGCGGCCGGGCCAGCGTCCGGTGGTCACACCGAACCCAGCCATGGTGTTCAAGGACGGCAAGCCGGTGCTGGCCCTGGGCTCCCCTGGCTCCGACGTCCAGGTGCAGGCCATGCTGCAGGTGCTGCTGAACGTCCTGGAATTCGGGATGGATCCCCAGCGGGCAGTGGAGGAGCCTCGCTTCGCCACCTACAACCACCCCAGCTCCTTCGAGCCCCACACCTACCTGCCCGGGGTCTTGCGGGTGGAGGCACGGATTCAGGGAGAGACCATGGGACGGCTGGAGGAACTGGACCATCGGGTGGAGTCCTGGCAGGCCTGGCAGTGGCAGGCGGGGGGCGTGTGTGCCATCACCTACGACCCCGAGACGGGGCTCATGGCCGGCGGGGCCGACAGCCGGCGGGAGAACTACGTCATAGGGTGGTAGAGCCGAAGCGACGGGTCAGGGATGACCCGTCGCTGCTCGATGCCTCTAGCCACATGTCCATAAGAAACAGTTGTTTTGGGGACACCCCAAACCCCGCCAGGCGCTGCGCCCTGGACCTGCTTTCCTATTAGATGATCACCACGTTGACCAGCCGGTTGGGGACGTAGATCACGTCCTTGACCCGCCGGCCGTCCAGGTAGGCCTGAACCTTCTCCCTGCCCAGCACCAGCTGCTGGACCTCCTCCTTGGGGGTGCCCACCGGTATCTCCAGCTTGTCGCGGACCTTGCCGTTCACCTGCACCACCAGGGTCACCATCTCCTCGATGGTGAGGGCCTCCTCCCACTTCGGCCAGCTCTGCAGGTGGACGCTGCCCTGCTTCTCGTGGCCGGTTCGGTGCCACAACTCCTCGGCCAGGTGGGGGGCACTGGGGGCCAGTAGCAGGATCAGCTTCTGCACTGCTTCCTTCCAGGCGGGCGCCGAGACGGAGTCGTAGGCCGCGTTCATGGCGTTCACGTACTCCATCATCCGGGCCAGCATGGTGTTGTAGCGGAACTTTTCCATGTCGTCGGTGACGGCCTTGATGGTCTTGTGCATGGCTCGGGTCAGCTTCTTGTCGGCCTCCGCCGTAGCCTTGCCGGCACCCCGGCCGGGGGCATCCTGCAGCGCCAGGGCCCATGCTCGGTTCAGGAACTTGAAGACGCCGCTAATCCCGCTGGCGCTCCAGGGTCCTCCCGAGTCCCACGGACCGATGAACATCAGGTAGCAGCGGACGGTATCGGCGCCCATCTGCTTGACGTACTCGTCGGGGTTCACCACGTTGCCCCGGGACTTGCTCATCCGGTAGCCGTCGGGGCCCAGGATGATCCCCTGGTTGTACAGCCGCTGGAAGGGCTCGCCCGTCTCCACCAGCCCCATGTCTCGCAGTACCCGCTGGAAGAAGCGAGAGTAGAGCAGGTGCATCACGGCGTGCTCGACACCGCCCATGTACTGATCCACCGGCATCCAGTAGTGGACCTTCTGCGGATCGAAGGGACCTTCCTGGTACTTCGGGTCGGTGTAGCGCAGGAAGTACCAGGAGGAGTCCACGAAGGTGTCCATGGTGTCGGTCTCGCGCCTGGCCGGACCGCCGCACTGAGGGCAGGTGGTGTTCAGGAAGTTCTCGTCGTACTTCATGGGGTTCACACGGGTCTTGAACTCCATTCCCTCGTACCTGGGCAGCAGCACCGGTAGCTCTTCCTCGGGCACGGGAACGATGCCGCAATGGTCGCAGTACAGCATCGGAATGGGGGTGCCCCAGTATCGCTGGCGGGAGATCAGCCAGTCACGGATCCGGTAGTTCACCGTCCGCCGGCCGATCCCCTTGGACTCCAGGTACTCGGCCACCTTCGTCTTGCCTTCCACGGAGGGGGTGCCGTCGAAGGGGCCGGAGTTGATCATGATCCCCGGCTCGGTATAGGCCTGCTGCAGCTCGCCCGTGGGCTGTCCGGTGGGGCTGATCACCTCCAGGATCTCCAGACCGAACCGCCTGGCGAACTCGAAGTCCCGCTCGTCGTGGGCCGGCACGGCCATGATGGCACCGGTACCGTAGGTGCCCAGGACGTAGTCGGCGATCCAGATGGGCACCCTGTGACCGTTGACCGGGTTGATGGCGTAGGCGCCGATGAAGACCCCCGTCTTCTCCTTCTCGGTGGACAGCCGCTCGATCTCGCTCTGGCGCCGGGCCTGCTCCACGTAAGCCGCCACCTCCTGCCGGCGGTCTGGAGCCGTCAGCTTCTCCACCAGCGGATGCTCCGGGGCCAGGACGGCGTAGGTGATGCCGAAGATGGTGTCGGGCCGGGTGGTGAAGACCTCGAAGGACTCGTCGGAGTCGGCCACCTGCATGCGGAACTGGACGCCCTCGCTGCGGCCGATCCAGTTGCGCTGCATGGTCACGACCCGCTCGGGCCACTCGATCTCGTCGAAGTCCAGCAGTTCGTCGGCGTAGGCGGTGATCTTGAAGAACCACTGCTCCAGGTCCACCCGGGTCACCACTGTCTCGCACCGCCAGCAGCGGCCCTCCTCCACCTGCTCGTTGGCCAGGACCGTCTCGCAGTGGGGGCACCAGTTTGCGGGCGCCTTGGCCCGGTAAGCCAGCCCCCTCTTGTAGAACTGCAGGAAGAACCACTGATTCCACCGGTAGTAATCGGGCCGGCAGGAGGCCAGGGTGTGGCTCCAGTCGTACATGTTGCCGATGGTCTTCAGCTGGCGGGTCATGTTCTCGATGTTGCGCTCGGTCCAGTCGGCGGGGTTGATGCCGTTCTTGATGGCGGCTTCCTCGGCGGGCAGACCGAAGGCGTCGAAACCGATAGGCTCGAAGACGTTGTAGCCCTGCATCCGCTTGTAGCGGGCGTGGGTATCGGCAGGGGCGAAGTTGTACCAGTGGCCGACGTGGAGGTCGCCGGAGGTGTAGGGGAACATGACCAGGGCGTAGTGCTTCGGCTTGGAGGGATCCTCCTTGACGCGGTAGATCCCCATCTCCTCCCACTCGGCCTGCCACTTGGCCTCGATCTCGCTGGGGTTGAACTTCTCCACCTGCTTAGCCATCTGCCTACCTCCGTTGCCTAGCCAGGACATCCCTCTCCCTTTGGGAGAGGGTAAAGGGTGAGGGCTGTCTCGTAGCCGTGGATCTACCTCCCCAAACAATGCGAAAGCCTTTCACCCGAACCAGGGGCGAAAGGCCGTTCCGCGGTACCACCCTGCTTGACGTATTTTTCGATCCCCACCCCACTCCAAGTGAGGTGCAATTCGGGCCCCTGCTTGGTGAGGGGCCCTCAAGTGATGGTGGAGCAGAGGGGAATTGAACCCCTGACCTCTTCCATGCCAAGGAAGCGCGCTCCCGCTGCGCCACTGCCCCATGAGAAAGGGATCTAACGTCCGCTCTTCGGCGCTGTAACGGACGCCGGCCGACAGCGACTACTGGCCTTCACCGCTGCTGCTCCCGGGCGAGTTCGGCCCCTCTTCTGCCGGCTTTCACCCTCCCGGCTCTCTGCTTTTGGGACGGCCTACTACTCCCGCTCAACGCATGGATATGATACCAGACACCTCCGGCCGGGTGCAAGGCTTGGAATAGCCTCGCAAACACCGAAACACCAAGAAAGCTCCAACACTTCCACTCCGAGCCTCTTTACGATAGGATTGCCGAAGCTAGAAGGTAGTACGTGCCCAGGTGGAAGACTCGTGAGAAGTGTCTCCTCTTCAGCCGCTTGGCTGCGCCCACGGGATCGGCTCAACGGAGATCAGAACAAGCTCTTTCCCGAGGATCGACCAGTCCATGACTGGTATCGCTTTGTCCTCTCATTTCCGCCCCACCTGGTCCGCGATTATCTTCGGCGGTTCGATCTAGATCGCCGTGACCGGGTTCTGGACCCCTTCTGCGGAACCGGGACCACCCTGGTTGAGTGCAAGAAACTCGGCGTTGCCAGCGTGGGGATCGAGGCAAACCCCATGGCATACCTGGCAAGTGCCGTGAAGACGGACTGGAGCGTGCATCCGGACCGATTGGTGGAAAGTGCCCTCGAGATCGCCGAGGTTGCGACGAACCAACTCGAGGCAGAGGATATCCTCGACAATCCCCCCCTGTGGAATTGCCGCCAGCCTCGAGTGCCGTTGCGGACCCTGGAGCCCGAGGCCATGGAACTGTTGCTGACGGGTTCGATCAGTCCTCTGCCCCTGCATAAGGTGCTGGTGCTGTTGGAACAGCTGGGCCGACACGAGGGCGAGTCGTACTTCCGCCACCACCAGCTTGCCCTGGCACGTGAGCTAATCAGCTCTATCGGCAACCTGTCTTTTGGCCCTGAAGTGGGTGTTGCAGCTGCGAAGCCCGATGCGCCGGTGATCTCCGCGTGGCTAGCTAGGGTGCAGACGATGGCTGGCGATCTCCGGAAGCTCCGTGGGAGTGGTGGAGTGCCGGCGGAGGTCCGCTGGGGGGATTCGCGGCAGCTTCTCCAGTTCTTGGAGCCAGCGTCCGTGGATGCGGTGATTACCTCGCCACCCTACCCGAATGAGAAGGACTACACCCGCACTACCCGGCTAGAATCGGTGCTTCTCGGTCTCATTCGGAGCAAGGACGAGTTGCGCGCCCTGAAGCACCACCTGGTCCGCTCCAACACGCGGAATGTATATAGGGCTGACGATGACGACCGGTGGTTGGCGCACAACCAGGAAGTGCAGCGGATTGCGGAAGAGATCGAGACTCGAAGGATCACTCTTGGCAAGACGAGCGGCTTCGAGCGATTGTACGGCCGGGTGACGAAGCTCTACTTCGGTGGCATGGCCCGGCATCTGGACGAGCTGCGGACGATCCTGCGACCTGGAGCCCAGCTCGCCTACGTGGTCGGGGACCAAGCCTCTTATCTCCGAGTCATGATCCGTACTGGTCAGATACTTGGGGAGATTGCCAGAGAACTGGGCTACGAACTGGTGGGCATCGACCTGTTCCGTACCCGCCGGTCGTCGGCGACCAACGAGGAGCTGCGGGAGGAGGTCGTTCTTCTCCGGTGGCCGGGTTAGGAGGAACCAGTGACCGAGGAGACGGCGAATCGCTATTCTCAGATCATTGAGCGCATATTCCTGGACCACTACAAAGAGGGGACCCAAGAAGTCCCTTTCGATCGTGGGGACATTGAGCGGGTTGCTGGCGACTTGTATCACTCTCCCCAAGAACCTTGGTGATGTGGTCTACTCCTTCCGCTATAGAGTCCCTCTACCCCAGAGGGTCCGCGACAGGGCCCCCAAGGGACAGCATTGGATCATTCGTCCGGCGGGCCGAGGGAAGTACAAGTTCGTCGCGTCAGCGCTGGCGTCCATAACCCCGAACCCCCTTCTAGCCGAAACAAAGGTTCCGGATTCCACCCCGGGCGTGATCACTATGTACGCCCTCTTTGATGAGCAAGCCCTCTTGGCGAAGGTGCGATACAACCGGCTGATCGACATTTTCACGGGTGTTGCTTGCCACTCGCTCCAGAGCCATCTCAGGACGACCGCTCCCGGTCTCGGCCAGATCGAGACCGACGAGGTTTACGTTGGTGTGGACCGGCGGGGGGGCTCACTACGTTATCCCCGTCCAAGCAAAGGGTGGGACCGATAAGCTGAGTATCGTCCAGATCGAGCAGGATGTGGCCATGTGCGCGACCAAGTTCAGAGGGCTGATCTGTCGGCCAATCGCGGCGCAGTTCATGGAGGACAACCTGATCGCAGTGTTTGCCTTCGAGGAGAGCGAGCAAGGGGTAGCGATCACCAGCGAGAAACACTACCGGCTCGTGTCCCCAGAA
>JAJZRD010000301.1 GCA_021845945.1 Chloroflexota bacterium | reverse complement strand
GCTGACACCCGAGGGCGCGGCGTCGCTGGTGGTCGAGCACCTGATCAATCGCACTCGTGCTCGAAAAAGCCGGATGAAGCGTTCTCCCCAGCATCCAAACACATCCTAATGTGACATTGCCAAGTTAAGACTGCTGCCACAACCCGCTGCCCACCGGGGCAGTGCCCCCGAAGGCCGCCCGAGAGGACTTCCGCCGCGGGCGCTCCACCGGCTTCTCGGCCACGACCTCGGCCTGGCCGGCCATCCCCACGGCCACGACCGGCCGGTTGGCCATCACCTTGTTCAGCGCCGTCACGTAGGCTTTCACCGAAGCCACCACGATGTCCGTGTCCGCCCCGTGGCCCACGAAGCTCTTCCCGTCGTCCTGGATCCGCAGCGTCACCTCGCCCAGGGCGTCGATGCCGCCGGTCACACCGTGGACGGTGTACTCCATCAGCCTGACCGGCACCCGGGAGATCTTGTCCACGGCCTTGTAGGCCGCGTCGACGGGCCCGGTCCCCATGGCGACGGCCCGCTCGATGGTGCCATCGGGCTTCACCAGCTCCGCCGTCGCGGTCGGAACCAGACCGGTGCCGCAGGAAACCTGGATCAGCTGGATCTTGAAGAACTCCGGCACCGGCCGGATCTCGTCCGCCACGATCGCTTCCAGGTCCCGGTCGGAGACCTCCTTCTTCTTGTCGGCGATCTCCTTGAAGCGGGCGAAGGCCTTGTTCAGCTCTTCGGTGGAGAGCTTGTAGCCCAGCTCCTCCAGCCGGACTCGGAGGGCATGGCGGCCCGAGTGCTTGCCCATCACCAGGGAGCTCTTGGCCAGACCGATCGACCGGGCATCCATGATCTCGTAGGTGGAGCGCTCCTTGAGCACCCCGTCCTGGTGAATGCCCGACTCGTGGGCGAAGGCGTTGCCGCCCACGATCGCCTTGTTGGGCTGGACGGGAATGCCGGTGTAGCTGCTCACCATCCGGCTGGTCTTGTAGATCTGGGTGGTGTTGATGCCCGTGGTGGCCCGGTACAGGTCCTTGCGGGTGTGGAGGGCCATCACCACTTCCTCCAGGGAGGCGTTGCCCGCCCTCTCGCCGATGCCGTTGACGGTGCACTCCACCTGTCGGGCTCCGGCCACCACGGCGGCAAGGCTGTTGGCCGTGGAAAGCCCCAGGTCGTTGTGGCAGTGGACCGATATGATCGCCTGGTGGATGTTGGGGACGTTCTCCTGGATGCCCCGGATCAGCCCGGCGAACTCGCCCGGCAGGGCGTAGCCCACGGTGTCGGGGACGTTCACGGTGGTGGCGCCGGCCCCGATGGCCACCGCCAGCGCCCTGTAGACAAACTCGGGATCGGTGCGGCTGGCATCCATGGGGGAGAACTCCACGTCCATGCAGTAGCCTTTGGCTCTCCTGACCATGGCGTCTATGGTCTCCAGCGCCTCATCCCGGCTCTTTCGGAACTGGTGCACCAGGTGGATGTCGGAGGTGGACATGAAGGTGTGGATGCGAGGTGTCTCCGCCTCCCGGATCGCCTCCCACGCCCTGTCGATGTCCTCGGGTACCGCCCGCGCGAGGCCACAGACCACGACCCCCTTAAGATCCCGAGCGGTCCTTCGGACGGCCTCGAAGTCGTCCGGCGAGGCGATGGGGAAGCCGGCCTCGATGATGTCCACCCCCAACCAGACCAGTTGCCTGGCGATCTCCAGCTTCTCGTCCGAGGTCAGGGAAGCCCCAGGCGATTGCTCCCCGTCCCGCAGGGTCGTGTCGAAGATGTATACCCGATCCTCCATGTCTCTGCCTCCCGAATTGTATTGGCGGCGCGCAGCGCCGCCAATACAATTCAACTACTACTACTTCTTGTTCAACCAGGTCATCATGGAGCGCAGCTCCTTGCCTACTACCTCGACGGGATGCTGGGTCTCCCTGCGCCGCATGGCCAGGAAGTTTGCCCGGCCGCCGGCGTTGTTCTCCTGGATCCACATGCTGGCCCAGGTGCCGTCCTGGACCTCCTTCAGGATCTTCCGCATGGACTCCCGAACGTGCTCGTCGATCACCTTGGGGCCAGCCGTGTAGTCGCCCATCTCGGCGGTGTCGCTGACCGAGTAGCGCATCAGGCTGAAACCGCCCCGATAGATCAGGTCCACGATCAGCTTCAGCTCGTGCAGACACTCGAAGTAGGCCGATTCCGGCGCGTAGCCGGCCTCGATCAGCGTGTCGAAGCCCGCCTTGATCAACTCCGTGACACCACCACACAGCACCGCCTGCTCGCCGAAGAGATCGGTCTCCGTCTCCTCCCGGAAGGTGGTCTCCAACACACCGGCTCGAGTGGAGCCGATCCCCTTGGCGTAGGCCAGGGCGTTCTGATAGGCCTTGCCGCTGGCATCCTGTTGGACGGCGATGAGGGCAGGCACGCCAGCACCCTGGGTGTACACCTCCCGCATCATGTGGCCGGGGGCCTTGGGAGCGATCATGCTGACGTCTACGAAGTCGGGTGGGATGATCTGGTTGAAATGAATGTTGAAGCCGTGGGCAAACATCAGGGTGTTGCCCGGCTTGAGGTGAGGACGGATGGACTCCTGGTACAGCTTCGCCTGGGTCTGGTCGGGCACAACGATCATAATAGTGTCGGCGGCCTCGGCGGCCTGGGCCACGGCCATCACCTTCAGCCCCTCGGCCTCGGCCTTGGCCCAGGAGGGGCTGCCCTCATAGAGGCCAACCACCACGTTGCACCCGCTCTCCTTGAGGTTCAGCGCATGCGCGTGGCCCTGGCTGCCGTAGCCCATCACCGCGATGGTTTTCCGCGCCAGCAAACCCAAGTCCGCGTCGGAGTCGTAATAGATCTTTGGCATTCCCTGCTTTCTCCTCCTGTCTTGCTATCAGCTATCAGCCCCTGGATCCTTGTTAGCCCGGCCCTTCAGGGCCGCGAGGAGGTCCATTCCCTGGGGACACCCCAGGCCCCCGCCTCTCTTCCCTCTCCCTCTGGGAGAGGGTCAGGGTGAGGGCCGCTTCGATGCTCCCGTCCCAGCCCTCACCCCCGCTCTCTCCCTCTGGGAGAGGGAGCCTAGTTGGACGAGCCGTTGCCGTTGGACGCCGGGGCGCCGGAGGTCTCTCGGGTGGCGCCGGCCCCCCGCACCATGGAAACCTTCCCCGTCCGGACCATCTCCTTGATCCCGTAGCCCCGAAGCATCGCCACCAGGCCGTCGATCTTGTCCTCCTGCCCCGTGGCCTCGACGATCAGCGCGCTGGGGCTCACGTCGATCACCTTGGCCCGGAAGACCTCGACGATCTGCATGATCTCGGATCGGGTGGTGGGCTTGGCCGTCACCTTGATCAGCGCCAGCTCCCGGTCCACCGTCGGGTCCTCGGTCACGTCGCTGACCTTCCGGATGTTGATCAGCTTGTACAGCTGCTTGGTGACCTGCTCCACCACCGGGTCTGAGCCGTCTACCACCAGGGTCATCCGGGAGATGGCAGGGATCTCCGTGTGACCGACGCTGATGCTCTCGATGTTGAAGTTGCGCCGGCGGAACAGGCTGACCACTCGGGTCAAGACGCCTGGTCGGTCCTCCATCAACGCCACCAAGGTGTGCTTCATCCCACCAACACCTCCCCCAACGAGCGTCCGGGCTTCACCATAGGATAGACGTTCTCCGCGGTCTCCACCTGGAAATCGATCAACACCGGCCCCTTGATCTCCCTGGCCCGCTCGATGACCGAGCGAACCTCCTCCGGCCGGGTGGCCCGCAGACCCGGGATGCCGTAGGCTTCGGCCAGCTTCACCCAGTCGGGGCCGGTCAGCGGGGTGGCCACGAAGTTCTTCTCGTAGAAGAGATCCTGGATCTGCCGGACCATCCCCAGGCAGCTGTTGTTGATCAGCGCTATCTTGA
>JAJZRD010000038.1 GCA_021845945.1 Chloroflexota bacterium | reverse complement strand
CCCTGGTGCCACCGTTCCCGGAAGGACCGGTTGCGGCGATGGGCTTCATCCAGCCAGGCTCTGTGGCCGGCCACATCGGCATCGACCAGCAGTTGGGAGAGCTGCTCCAGCACCGATCGGGGGTCGCCCTGCAGGGCGATGTGGGGATCGATCCCTTGCCGCAACTCCAGGGGGTCCACGTCGATGCGGATCACCCGGGCGTCGGGCCGGACGGCGGGGGGCTGGAGGTAGCCGAGGCGATAGTCCACCCGGGCGCCTGCCAGCAGGATCAGGTCCGCTTCGGCCAACAGGTCGGGGCTGCCCGAAGCGGCGCCGATCACCCCGATGAACTGGGGTATCCGGTTGGGAACCGAGCCCCGATCCCAGATGGGGACCATCACGGGCATCTGGGTCAGCGCCGTGAAGCGGGCGAGAGCCTCTTCTCCATGGGCGTAGTAGACGCCGCTGCCGGCGATCAGCAGGGGGCGCTCGGCCTTGGCGATGGCAACTGCTGCCTCCTCGACCAGCTTCGAGGTGGCGAGACAGTGCGGCTGCACCACCCCGCAGTCGGTGCTCCCCAGGGAGGTTCCGGGGAGGCCCGTCACCTCGGCGTCCAGGACGTCCTGGGGGATGGTCAGATGCACCGGGCCCGGCCGGCCGCTGGTGGCGTGGGCCAGGGCTTCGTGGATATAGAAGGGGATCTTCTCCGGGCGATCGACGAAGCGGGCGTACTTGCACACCGTCGCCGCCGTCGCCACCTGATCGAAGTCCTGAAATTTGCCCCGGTCGCTGAGGGCGTGGTCGGCGGAGCCGGAGATCAGCAGGACGGGAGCTCCGTCGAAGCGAGCGTTGAGCAGGCCGGTGAGGGCGTTGGTGTGCCCCACCGAGGCGCTGACGCCGCACACACCAACCCGCCCGGTGAAGCGCCCGTACACCTCGGCCATGTAGGAGGCCGTTTGCTCGTTGCGGGTATCGATAACCCTGAGGCCCTCCTTGCGGGCCGAGTGAAGGACGGGGTTGATCCCGTTGCCCACCAGCGCGGACAGGAAGGTGATCCCGTGGGCCTTCAGGGTTTGAGCTACTAAGTCGGCACCGATCATACAGATTCTCCTAGACAGGTCTGACCTAACCCCCGTCCCCTTTACCTGTGGGGAAGGGGAGAGAACCCCCTCCCCGAAACGGGGAGGGGGCAGGGGGAGAGGTCGGAATTGGGCTACTTCTTGGCCGCCGCCTGGACGAACTTCGGGTTGGCCCAGGAATCGAAGGGGATCGTCTTTTTCAACTGGTTGTTGTCTGTCAGGAACTTGGCCTGGGCCTCCATGCTGGCCTTGAAGGTGCCATCCTGGAACAGCTTCACCTGCTCCGCCGCGGTGTAGTACTTCACCGGGTCGAGCATCTTGGACAGATCATCCACCGACTGGTTGAAGTTGACGGTGGTCTTCAGCCACGCGGCCAGATCCTGTCGCGCCTGGGCCTTGGTGGCTGGATCGTTGAAGTAGTTGTGGGTCTTGTTGTACAGCACGTCCACGAACTTGGTTACCGCGTCGGGGTTCTTGTCGGCGAAATCCTTGCTGGCAGTGGTAACCTCGAAGATCCTGACGTTCATCTGCTTTCCGGTCGAGGCGGACAGGTCGCTGCCCGTGAACAGGATCTTGGAGTCCTGGGCCTTGGCGAGGATCTGGGGCCAGAAGGCGGTGCCGATGGAGGCGAAGTCGCCCTGGTTGGCCACGAAGGCCGTCACGGCGTCCGCCATCTCCATGTGGACCAGGGTGAGCTCCTTCTCCGTCAGGCCGTACTTGTCCAGCATCAGGTCCAGGAAGTAGTGATTCACCGAACCCTTGGCGGTGATCCCCGTCTTGCCCTTCACGTCGGCCGGGGAGTTGATGCCCTTGCGGGAGACGATGGTGAAGACACCGGTGGACTCGCCGTGGGACCCGACGAAGTAGATGGCCGGGGCCTGAGCGGCAGAAACGCTGATGGTGGGGGTGCTGCCGGTGATGCCCATGTCCAGCTTGCCGGCGGCCATGGCCTCGAAGAGGGGCGCGCCGGTGTCGAAGGCGGTAAGCTCCACGTCCAGGCCGGCTTCCTTGAACCAGCCCTTGGCCAGGGCCACACCCTCCAGGGCCATGTGGGGAGCGACGGCCCAGCCAACCCGCACCTTGGTCAATTGAGCGGGGGCGGCGGCCGCAGGCTGGGCAGCCTTCGGGGCCGCCGTGGGCGCGGCCGGAGCCGTGGTTGGGGCTGCGGCGGCAGGGGCAGCGGGCTTGGATGTGGGGGCCGGGGCGGGTGCCGAACTGCTGCAGGCTGCCACCAATCCCATGGCCAGCAGCAGGGCCACACCCATCAGTAGGGGTCGCCTGTGGATAGTTCTTCTCATGCCGAAACTCCTTTGTCTTTGACTACTCGCCCGATAGTACGAGTGGAGTACAAGATCCCTCAGGTCGGTTGAGAATACCCAGGCGCCGGGTTCCCTCGTTTTCAGTCCACCTCCTCAGCCACTAGTATCTGCCACATTGGTCTTGATAACTGTCATCCTGAGCGTTAGCGAAGGATCTCCTGCGCGATACCTAGAGATGCTTCGCTACGCTCAGCATGACAGTACCTATCATCTTTACCTTGGCCAGCCACAAGAGGTCTTGATCCACGAAACTCGTTGCAGATGAGTCAAGTTTTCAGGCGGCGAGTCTGGCGCGGTTCACGCGGAGGCGCGGAGACGCGGAAGGCTGATAATTCTTGGCTTCTCCGCGTCTCCGCGTGAGCCTACACCGTCCCGATGCGTACAACTCGTTGGTGTGAGGCGAAGCCTCGTTAGTGGCTTGTCTGTGCGACGCCGAACTCCTCCTCGAACTGCTCCCAGAGCTGCCGCCGGATCGCGCCGAACTCCTCCGACACCTTCATGTCCACGATTCGAGGACGCGGCAGAGGGATCTCGAAGATCTCTCTTATCCGCCCGGGCCTCTTGCTCATCACCGCCACCCGGTCGGACAGGAAGATGGCCTCGTCCAGGTCGTGGGTGACGAAGACCACGGTTTTCCTCTCCTGGCTCCAGAGATCCAGCAGCTCCGCCTGCATCCGGGTCTTGGTGAAGAGGTCCAGGGAGCCGAAGGGCTCGTCCATCAGCAGCACGTTGGGGTTGTAGGCGTAGGTGCGGGCGATATCCACCCGCTTGCGCATGCCGCCGGAGAGCTCCTTGGGATAGGCTTTCTCGAAACCGGTGAGCCCTACCAGTTGGATGTACTTCCGGATGATGGACTCCCGTTCGGTTCGACCGTAGCCATGCAGCTTGAGCCCGTACTCCACGTTCTGCTCGACCGTCAGCCAGGGGAAGGTGGCATCCCGCTGGAACACCATCCCCTTGTCGGCGTCGGGACCCATGCTGGGCTGGCCGTCCAGCAGCACCATCCCCTCCGTCGGGTCCACCAGCCCCGCGATGATCCGGAGCAGGGTGGTCTTTCCGCAGCCGCTGGGGCCCAGCAGGCAGAGGAACTCGCAGTCCCGGACCTGCAGGGAGACGTCCTGCAGCGCCACCGTGCCCTGGTCCTCGCCCGTCTCGAAGATGTGGGATATGTGCTCGCACTCGATCTTGGGTAACGAGCTACCGTTAGACATCTCTTCTCACCCCTCCCGGCGTTCCATCCAGCCGGTCATGCGCTGGTTGATGTATCGAATGGCGCGGTCCATGACGAAGGCCAGGAGGCCGATGCAGATGATGCCCACGATGATGGAGTCCGTCCGTACGAAGCGACGGGCGTTGGTCATCATGAATCCGAGACCCCGCTGGGCGGCGATCAGCTCCGAGGCCACCAGGATGGCCCAGGCGGTGGCCAGGGCCACCCGCATGCCGGTGAGGATGTAGGGCAGGGCCGCCGGCAGGGCGATGGTGAAGAAGAGGTCACGGTTCTTGGCCCCCATGGTCCGGGCCGCCTCGATGTAGACCAGGGGGGTGTTCTTCACACCGGCCACGACGTTGATAATGCAGCTCACGAAGGCCCCGATGGTGATCACCAGGATCTTCGGGGTCTCGTCGATCCCGAACCAGAGGATCATCAACGGGATGTAGGCCAGGGGCGGGACGGGACGGATCAGCTCCACGATGGGGTCGAAGACGGCGTCCGCGAGCCAGAACCAACCCATGAGAGCCCCCAGGAAGATGGCCACGGTGACCCCGACGGTGTACCCGCATCAGGCTGGTCAGGATGTCCAGGGGCAGGTTCTCCTCGGTCCAGAGGGTGACGGCAGCCGACGCCACGGCCTGGGGCGGTGGGAAGAGAGTTGGGTTAACCCGATCGGAGTTGCTCACGACCGTGTAGATGGAGAACAGGGCGAGCAGCGACAGGACGCTGATGACGGCCCGTTTGTGGGAGGAGAGGAAGCCCTCTTGCCGCTTTCGTTTGCCCATGGGAACTCGACCGGTTGCTACCGCCATGCTGTCACCTGCCTTCTCCCGATGAAGAGAAATGACTGCTGCCTATCCCAGCCGCACCACCTCGCCCGTCTCTATCGCCCGCTGGGCTGCCAGCGGCACCAGGGTGCTCCGGAGGGCCACCTCGGCGTTGGCGAAGGGCTGCTTTCCCGTCCGAATGCAGTCGACGAAGGCCCGATGCTCCCGGTAGATCATGCTGCGCTCCCACGTGATGGAGCGCTCCTTCTCCCGCATCTCCTGCCGAAGGTCGCCGAAGAGGGGATCGAAGGCCACGTGGTGCACCGTCTTGTCCGGTTTGTCGGCGCCCCACTGGTAGAGGATCTGATCGAAGGCGAAGGACTCCACCTTGCCTCTATCGCCGATGGCGCTGACCTCCAGGTCGTTGCCGAAGGGGGAGAAGAGACAGAGAGCCAGGCAGGCCCGAACCCCGTTGGCGTACTCCACCACCACCCAGGCGTTGTCGATCTGGCCGTCCGGGTTCACGTCGTTGCCACCCATGGCGGTGACCCGCGTGGGCCTGGAGGCGGCGAACCAGTTGAAGAGGTCGAAGTGGTGGCAGTTCTTCTCCAGCAGGGCGCCGCCGGAGTGCGTCGCGTCGGTCCTCCATCCGCCCGATCCGGGGAGCATCGGCCAGCGGAACTCCTTGCAGAACAGCATCCGCAGCTGCCCGATCTGCCCGCCGTGGACGATCTGGGCCATCTTGCCGTAGAAGTCGGAGTAGCGGAGCTCCATTCCGTACTGGAGGACGGTACGGGCCTGCCGAGCGGCGGCGCCCAGGGCCAGGCAGTCCTCCTCGCTGGTGGCCATCGGCTTCTCGCACAGGACGTGCTTGCCGGCGGCAAGGGCCGCCAGGGTGATCTCCTTGTGGGTGAAACCGGGGCTGGCGATGACGACGGCGTCGACGTCGGAGCGGGCAAGCAGATCCCGATAATCCTCCAGGAGATCGGGCCGGTGGCGGCAGAGGGAAGCGCCCTGCTCCGCCTTGGGCTTCGAAGGGTTGCAGAGGGCGACGACTTCCACGTCCTCCATCATGGCGAGGACCGGAAGATGGGCTCGAAGGGATACGGCGCCGACGCCGATGATGCCGTAGCGAAGGGTGTCCATCGGTTCTTCCTCCCCGGACGGTGTCCGCCGTGGCCGTGGATCTGGCCGGCAGGGCATCAGAGCTGGTGCCTATGGACGACGTCGAGACGGGGGCTTTGCGGTCGCCTCCCCCGACCGGAGGTAACGCTGTCGGTGAAAGCGGTCTGTCAGGGCCTGCGAGCAGGACATAAAAGCATAATGTTATATCCTGTCGTGGCTTCCATTCTAGGGTGGGCTCGGCAGGTTGTCAACAGAGATCGACAGCCGCTACCACCAGGCGCTGGTCAACGGCTTCTTGATGATCAGCGGCCGCAGGAAGGCGATGGCCTTCTCGCAGCCATCCTCGGGGGACATCACCGGATCCTCGTGCTCGAAGGAGAGGACGTAGTCGTATCCGACGGCCGCCAGGGCGCTGAGGACCCGCCGCCAATCCACATCCCCCCAGCCAGGGACCCGAAACCGGAAGCCCCGGTCCGGCCGGGTCCACGACCCTCCGGAGAGCACGCCGCTGCGGCGCACCTCATCCTCCTGGACCTCCCCGTCCTTGGCGTGGGCGTGGTAGATCCGCTTGCCCAGCCGCTTGATGAACACCACCGGGTCGATCCCCTGCCAGAACAGGTGGCTGGGATCGAAGTTGAAGCCAAACTCGGGGCGGTGGTCCAGCGCCTCCAGTGCCTGCTCGGCCGTCTCCAGGTTGTAGGCGATCTCCGTGGGGTGGACCTCGAAGGCGAAGCGCACGCCCTGCTGCTGGAAGACGTCCAGGATCGGGTTGACCCGCTGGGCGAACAGATCCCAGCCCAGCTGGTAGGCCTGCTCGTTGGTGGAGGGGTAGTTGTACCACTTGTCCCACACCGAGGAGCCGACGAAGCCGGTCACCACCGGCACCTCCAGGGCCGCTGCCGCCCGGGCCACCAGCTTCAGCCGCTCCGAGCCGTACCGTATCCGCTCCTCCACCCCCTGCGTGGGCGCCCACCGATCCACCGTCCAGTCGTGGGGACCCAGCACCAGCTGCCCCTCACGGCCGTCGCTGAGGGCGGAGATCCCCAGTCCGTAGCCCCGCACCAGCCGCAGCAGGCTGCGTCCGCCGTCGGACAGCACCGAGTCGACGTCCAGATGGGGGCTTCCCTTCCAGGCCGGGAGCTCCACCGTCTCGTAGCCCTGCTCGGCCACGAGCCGGAGCACCTCCTCCAGGGGTCTGTCCTGGAACAGCGCCGTAAAGATGCCCAGCTTCATCTCGATACCTCCCGGGGGCTGAACCCCCAAGGCACCGCGTGCGTCGTCCCTGAAGCCGCCCGGCGCCAGACGTGCGGCCAGCGGCGGGGGATAAACCCCCGCCCTACGTGTCAGAACCAGATTGGCAGAATACTAGCGGTCTAGAACCACGAAACTCGTTGCGAATGAGTCAAGTTTTCGAGCGACGAGTTTGGCGCCCGATTCACGCGGAGGGCGCGGGAGGCTCATAGTTGTCCGCGTCCCCCGCGTCTCCGCGTGGGCCTACACCGTCTCGGCGCGTACAACTCGTCGGTCTGAGGCGAAGCCTCGTTAGTATTCGATCTCCGTCCTGGAGCCGGTCTCGGCAGAGGCCAGGATGGCGTCGCAGATCACCGCCGCCCGGTAGCCGTCCTCGAAGGTGGCCCCGTAGGGCGCGACCCCCCCGTTGCCGGCGATGGCCTCCAGCAGGTGGGCCATCTCGTGGACGAAGCTGTGATCCCAGCCCAGGGGATGCCTTGGCCACCAGCGGCTGGCGAAGGGGTGGTTGGCGCTGTTGACCTGGATGGTGCGGTAGCCGCCCAGGCCCGGCCTCTCGTCCTCTCTCAGGTAGAGCTGCAGCTCGTTCAGCCTCTCCAGGTTGAAATGGAGGCCCCCTTCGGCGCCGTTGATCTCGAACTCCATCCGGTTCTGGCTTCCGGCGCACATCTTGGAGCCCTCCAGCATCCCCGTGGCGCCGTTGGCGAAGAGGAGCATCGCCTGGAAGGCGTCGTCGGTGGTCACCGGCCCCGTGCGGGAGGGGTCCCCGGCCAGAGGGCGCTCGGTGATGAAGGTGGTGGCGGTGGCTCCGGTGACGGCGGCGGGCTCCCCGACCAGGAAGCGAACCAGGTCGACGATGTGGGAGCCCAGGTCCCCCAGGGCGCCTGCGCCGGCCATGTCCCGATCCATCCGCCAGGCCAGGGGGAAGGAGGGATCGACGAAGGCGGGGTTCTGATAGCGGGCCCGGACGTGGTAGATACGGCCCAGCCTCCCCTCCTCCACGATCTGTCTGGCCATACGGATGGCGGGCACGAATCGATAGTTGAAGCCGCACATGTGCTGGACCCCGGCGGCTCGGACGGCTTCCAACATCCGCCGCGCTTCGGCAGCGTTGCGGCCCAGGGGCTTCTCACAAAGGACGTGCTTTCCCGCCCTGGCGGCGGCGATGCAGGGCTCGACGTGCAGGAAGTTGGGGCCGGTGTCGTCGAACAGCTCGACGCGCTCGTCGGCCAGCAGATCCTCCCAGTTGCGGTACCAGGTGGCGTAGTCGAACCTTCTGGCGAAATCGGCCACCTTCTCCTCGGATCGGGCCGCCACCGCCACCAGTTGGAGCTCCAGGGGCAGCGGTGCGAAGAACTGGGGCAGGCGGCGAAAGGCGCTGCTGTGGGCCCGACCCATGGCGCCGCAGCCGAGGACCCCTATCCCCAGGGTGCGTTGGCCATGAGGGGGCCTCCTATCGGTGGATTCCATCGACTCTCCTCCAGCAGTCGGGATCAGGTGTGGCTGCGAGGTTGCTGGAAGCCGGGGCATCGCGGATGGAGGCCTCTCCACGGCCGCATCGTCGCTGCGAGGAACCGATCCTAGCTGGCCGCCCACCTCCCGCTGTTGCCGAAGAGGCGGGCGAAATTCCCGTCGAAATCCTGGAGAAACTGGTGCATCTCCAGCACGTCGTCCGCCGTGACCGGCTCAGCGGGGATCGCCACCCCCGTCGTGGGGGTCAACTCCTCGATGGGGAGGGCTTTGCCCGGAACGGAGATGCGGGTGAGGGTCGCGGAGCTTCCGTCGCCATCCTTCAGAAGGGCGGCCACCAGACCCTGGGTGTGGCATCGGCCGCAGGTGACCGTGAGGAACCAGAGCTCGTCCCGATGGCCGAGGACCTTGATCCTGTCGCTCTCGTAAGGGGAACCGCAGACGGTGCACTTGACGGCTGCCATAAGCCGCTTGACGATCTGCTCCGGCTGCTCCTTCTCCTCCACCTCGGTTACCCCGCTTACTTCGTCTCGGAGGGGCCTTCCCTGCCCTCTTTGCCCTTGCCGAGGTCGTCCATGTCCAGGGTCTCGATGAACTGTCGGAAGATGGAGAGCCGCTCGTCGTCGGCGCTGGGGCCGGTTTCCCCCGCTTCGGCCTCCCCCTCGATGAGGGTCTGCTCCTCCTCGCCCTCCTCACCCTCGGTGTCCAGCTTCATCCCCGCCTGGTCCAGGACCGACTCGGCAACGTAGATGGGCACCCCCAGCCGAACGGCCAGGGCTATGGCGTCGCTGGGACGGGAGTCTATCTCCAGGTGGCGGCCGTCGGCGTCCAGCACCAGCTTGGCGAAGAAGGTCTCATCGGCCAGGTCGTTGATGACGATGCTCAACACCTTGGCGCCTAGCGCGGAGATGACCGACCGCAGCAGGTCGTGAGTCAGAGGCCGGCTCACCTGCACGTTCTGCAAAGGGATGGCGATGGCATCGGCCTCGAAATGGCCAATCCAGATCGGGAGGTAGCGCCCATCCTGCTTCTCTTTGAGCATGACCACCCGCTTGTAATTGGCCATGTTTACCCGAATGCTCTCGACGAAGACCTCGATCACGCCTATGTCTCCTTTGCCACCTGTGCGGTTCCTAGAGGGAGAGCAGCAGGAGATAGCTGAAGTAATACCTTGCGCACTACCATCTCCTCCTATTGCCCATTCTACACCCTCACTCTCCGATTAGCAAAGCCGATCAGGCCCTAACGTATTTCGGAGGTACTGCACGAACGGTGCCATTTTCTAGCTGCCTCAGCATGGTTCGCCCCGAGGTGAGACCGTGTAGCCGCTGCGGGAGGGCGAGCCTCCCGGCGAGCAGCTGTGGGAGGGCGAGCCTCCCGGCGAGCCGGCTCAGCAGCTTCGCCCTGCCACTTCCCTCCACGGCGGCCTTTCGGTCAGTGGCCAAGGAGCTCCACCGACCGGGCCCGGGGAGTCCACACCAGCCTCACCCAGCGAAAACCGCTCAGCAGCCGCCGGGCCTCCTCGTAGAGAGGCCGAAGGCCCGGGTGTCTGACCCGCCAGCGGCCCAGCAGCTGGTTGATCACCAGGCTGCTGTCGCCCCGCACCTCCAGGGCTACCTCCCCCTGCTGCCGGCCCGACGCCTCCAGGATCGCCGGGAGCTCCCGCAGCCCCGCCACCAGGGCCATGTACTCCGCCTGGTTGTTGGTGACGCCGCGGCCGAATTCCAGTCGCCGGGGCGCCAAAGGCCCCTCGGGGGTGATCAGGAGGTAGCTTCCGTAGCCGAACTCCGGATTGTTGCGGGACCCACCGTCGAAGATGAGCAGGTAGTCCGGGGGTTGTGGGTCCCTCTCGGCGGGCAAGGGTGTCAGGCCTCCAGGCTCTCCGGCCGTTGGGGCTGGGTGGTCTCTTCTGCCGGAGCTTCGGTTCTAGCGGTGGCTCTGAGCTTGCGGATCCTCTTTACCGAGGAGCCGCTCTCGGCGGAGGCGCCATCGGTCTCGGTGTCGGCCGTGGCGGTCCTCACCCGGCGAGTCCTCTTGCGGGCGGGAGCCGTCGCCGCGGTCTCGGTGCCATCGGCGGTAGCCACCGCCGTCTCGGCCCGCTGGGGCTCGACCACCATCGGCTCAGGTGCGGCGTGAGGCTCCTCGGTGACCGCTACCGCCACCGGGTGGGGCTCCTCGGCAGCCGGCGCCGCGGCGGCAGGCTGGGATGGCTGCGGCTGGGTCAGCGTGTCCAACGACAACTCACGGTTGAACTCCTGGGTTATGCTGTCGGTGGCCCTGCGGAACTCACGGATCGCCTTACCCAAACCCTGCCCGATCTCCGGCAGCTTGCCGGGACCGAACACGATGAGGGCCAGCACCATGATCAGGAGAAGCTCGCCGGGGCCGAGTCCAAGGAAATTCATGAGATCGTCCTTTCCCGAGCAAAGAGTTGATGGGGAAGATGGCAGCGAAAAGGAATGATTCCGTATGCTGATTATAACTCCGGTCAACCGCGTGCACCAGTGCGCCGGCGAGGGTTGCCCCGACGATGCCGACCGGTTGCGCCCCCCGTGTATCTCTCAGGGAGTGGGTCTCCCCGTCTCCCCGTCTCCCCCTCTCCCCGTCATCCTGGTAACGGCACCCTGCTCGATGTGGAACAGGGCGGCGCGGGCCAGGAACTCGGGGGAGAAGGAGCCCAGGTCGGTGGCGGTGATCAGGGTCTGGCCGGAGTTGTCGATGGTCTCCAGCAGCAGCCGCCGTCGGGCGGGGTCCAGCTCCGACATCACGTCGTCCAGCAGGAGGATGGGGCGCTCGCCGGTAGCGGCCTGCATGAACTCCACCTCGGATAGCTTGAGGGCCAGGGCCACCGCGCGCTGCTCCCCCCTGGAGCCGTACACGTTCACGTCGATGCCGTCCGCCAGGAAGAGCAGGTCGTCCCGGTGGGGCCCCACCAGCGACATCCCCTGGAGCGTCTCCCGCCTTCGGTAGCGGCGGAGCGCCTCCCGGAACAGCTCGACCTGCTGCTCCACTTCCGTGGTTTCTCCCTCTCCCCGTGGGAGAGGGTCGGGGTGAGGGCCGGGCGGGCCGTCCCGCGCAGCGGCCTCCTCCACGCTGGACCGGTAGCTCATCCTCAGCCGTTTTCCGGTCCCCGTCAGCCGGTGGTGGTAGCTGTCGATCCGCCGGTTCAGGGTGGCCACGGTGCCGAGGCGGCGGGCCAGGAGATAGGAGCCGCTCTTGGCCAGCTCCTCGCTCCAGAACTCCAGGGTCTCGGGCGGCTGGCGGCCCTCCCGGATATCCTTGAGCAGGTGGTTTCTCTGGACCAGCACCCGATTGTACTGCTGCAGGGCCCGGCAGTAGCGGGGGTCCACCTGGCAGTTGGCGATGTCCAGGAAGCGGCGGCGCAGGGCCGGGGCCCCGGCGATCAGCTCCAGATCCTGAGGGGAGAAGGTCACCACGTTGATCAGCCCGATCAGATCCAGGGCTCGCTTCACCACGCCGTTGACCTTGATCCGCTTGGAGAGCGCTCCGGGGGCGACGCCGCCCTCCGCCAGGACGGCTCCCTGCCGCTCGGCCCGGTCGGCCCGGATCACGACCTCCACCTTCAGGTCGCCGCTGTTTCTCCGGACGGCACCGGCCACCCGGGCGAAGGGGATTGGCTCCTCCATGGCCCTCCAGTGGACCAGCTCCCTATCGGAACCGGCGCGCAGGGGACGGGTGGTGGCCAGGAAGTAGATGGCCTCCAGCAGGTTGCTCTTGCCCTGGCCGTTATCCCCTTGGAACAGGACGACGGGGCCGGGCAGCTCCAGCTCCAATTGGAGGTAGTTGCGGAAGTTGGCGAGGGAGAGGTGATGGAGGAACATCAGAATAGTGCGAGGTGCAGCGTGCGTGGTGCGGAGAAGCGATCACCCGCACCACGCACCGCACGCCTCGCACCCATCTACCGGTTCGTATGCATTGGCATGATGATGTGGATGTACTCCTCGTCACCCACCGGGCGGAAGGTGCCCGGACTGGAGGAGGAGGAGACATCCAGGGACAGCTGCGAGCTCTTCTCCAGCGCTTTCAGCAGCTCGTCCAGGTAGCGGCTGTTGAAAGCTATCTGGGGGGGCTGGCCCGCGATGGCGGCGTCGATCTCGCCGACGTTGTCGCCCACCTCGGCGCTGGTGGCCGATAGGATCAGCTTGCCGGCCGTCATCCCCTCCTCGCCTGGGGTGAACTGCAGCCGGACGATGTTGGAGTTGTCCCGGGCGAAGATGGCGGCGGTGCGGTTGGCGTTCAGGAACTCACCGGTGCTGACGACCACCTTGTTGGGGCTGGGCGGGGGGATGATCCTCTCGTAAGGGGGGAACTGCCCCTCGATCAATCGGGACACCAGCTCCACGTTGCCCAGCCGGAACAGCACCTGGTTGCGGGTGGAGGTGACGGAGATCTCGACCGACTCCTCGCTATCGGCCACGATGCGGCCCAGCTCCCGCAGGGCTCGAGCCGGCACGATGATGCTGACCTCCTCCTCCACCGGCGCGCCCAGGGGCGAGTTCTTCACGGCCATCCGGAAGCCGTCGGCCGCCACCAGGGTCATGGTGCTGCCGTTGAAGGTGACCAGCACCCCCGTGAGCACCGGGCGGCTGTCGTCGGCGGCGGCGGCGAACACCACCTGGGCTATGGTGTCGTGAAGGGTCGGAGCATCCACGAGGATCTTGAAACCATCGCCGGTGGAGGGGAGGGTGGGGAATTCCTCGGCGTCGATCCCCTTGATGTTGGCCTCGAAGCGGGCGCAGTGCAGGTTGACCGTTCGGGTGCGCTGGGAGAGGGAGAGGTCGATCCGGTCGTTGGGCAGGGAGCGCACGAACTCGGTCAAGAGGTTGGCTGGGACGGTGATGGAGCCCTCCTCCTCGACCTTGGCCCCTATCCAGCAGCTTATGGCCACCTCCAGGTTGGTTGCTGCCAGCTTCAAGCGCCCCTGATCGGTAGTCAGCAGGACGTTGCTGAGAGCAGGCAGAGTGCTCTTAGCGGGAACGGCTCTGCTGACGATATTGAGTCCTCTGTCCAGGTTCTCTTGAAGGCAAGAGAGTTTCACCCGGCCCCACCTCCCACAGTTGTACGGCACATCGGCGGCAGAAGTATACCGCAGCCCCTCAACAGCATCAAGGGTAACCGGTCAAGGGGACGGGTCCTGGGACGGCTGTCCTCGGAGACCGGGACGATGGTCCCTTGGCCTTTGCGCCGGGACGTCGTAAGGTAGGGGACGCTACCGGCAACGAGCATCTACTCTACCCCACGGGGTTCGGTGAAATGTCTGGAGTCGATCCCTCCCGTCTGGTGAGCGACCTTCGCTCCTCCCTGGCCGGGCTTCAGCAGGCCTTTACCCCCAGGAGCAGGCCCGAGAAGGCCCTGGACCTTCCCTGGGAGGAGTGGCTTTCCAGGGAGGAGTCCAGGCTCGACGGGAGCGACTCCGACGTCTCGTGGCCGCGCCCCGTGGCCGCTCGCTCCCTGCCCGAGCTGCTGCAGTTCCTGGCGTCGTCGGCCCCCTCACGGCCGTGGACCGATGCCCTGTCGGCCCTGAAGGCCTGGGGCGAGGGTCTGGCGTCGCAGCCCGCCGGCAGGGTCGGGGCTGCCTCCGGACGCTCGGCCGGCCTGGGCTCGCCGGTTGCTGGAAGGCAGGCCCCCGAGGGGTTGGTGCCGAGCCAGTTCGATCCATCCCTTTCCCCCCAGGAGGCTTACGCTGCCTGCGGGCCCGCTGCGGCCGTGGCCTTCGCCCGCGCCAGCGGCCGGGATCTGAGCCTGCGGGAGGTGGTGGAGCTGGCCAAGACGGTGGGCTGGACCCCGGTCGGTGGGATGAACGGCGTGGCCAACCAGAAGAGGCTGCTGGAGAAGATCGGCGTTCCCGTGCGACTGGATGGCTCGGGCGACTGGAACCGGGTCGTGGAGACGGCGTCCTCCGGCCAGCCCGTCACCATCAGCACCCCCGGCCACTACTTCGTGGCCGATGCCTACGACCCCAAGACCGGTCGGTTCCACGTGGGGGCCAGTGGTACCTCCTACCGTAGCGGCAAGGAGTGGATGACTCGCCAGGAGATGGAGAGTCTGGCGGGGCGGATCAACGGTACCTTGGTGATGGACGCCCAGCGCCGCTGGACGGCCTGAGCGTCGCCTCCTCCCCGGAAAAGAGCCAACCGCCCCGTTCCTGCCCCGATCCCGCCGCTCCACCGAGGCTACATCTCGGCATGGTTCACCAGGGCGCGAGATCGGGTGACAGTGCGGGAGGGCGAGCCTCCCGGCGAGCCGGCTCAGCAGGAGCTTCGCCCTCCCGCACTGTGACCGCGTCCGTGAACCATCCCGCCTGGTCTCTTCATTGGCCCGATAACTGCGTTCGCCACGGCATCAGCACGAGCTGGAGGGCGCCAGCGGGCGCCGGTGTGCCCTGCGGCCCGCCGGACGACGGGAGGACTCGCGGCCGGCGCTCCAGCCGCTGGTGGATCTCCCCGAGGGAGCGATTCTTGGCCCTCTGGGCGTTCTGCTCTCAGCAACTGAAGGGGGTGTCGCAGTGGTCAGCGTGACAAGCGAAGCCAAGGATCTGCTGCAGGACATTCTGCAGCAAGCGCAGCAGCAGGGGGCGGACATCGAAGAGGATACGTCGATACGGCTGGCGCCGACGACGGAGGGTGGAAACGGGAACAGCGGCCAGGTCGGGCTCGGCCTGATGCTGGATCGGCCCAAGGAGGGGGACCAGGTCGTCGAGTATAACGGCAAGAAGGTCCTCATCATCGATTCGTCGACCAGCAACCTACTCGATGGCGTCACGCTGGACGCCGTCGAAACGCCCGAGGGGAAGCGGCTGACCATCAGCCAGTGACCGATCGATAGCGGGATCAGGTGTGTGGGCGGGTCTTCGACCCGCCCACAACTGTATTCCTCAAGTCAGTCCAGGATCACCACCGGGGTGGCCGCCCCGCCCTGGTTTGAGGCCCAAGCCTGGACGTCGCCGGGACCCAACTGGGGCTGCGTCAGGCCGAACAGGTAGGCGGAGTCCGTCCAGGTGAGGTTGATGCACCCCTGGCTCTCCGACTGGCCGAAGTAGTCGTGCCAGTAGGTCCCGTGGATGCCGTAGCCGCCGTCCTTGTAGTACTGGGTGAAGGGCACGTTCGGCAGGTCGTAGGGATGGGTGGGATTCGCCACGGTCCTGCTGGACATGCGATCCCCGAGGAACTTGCCGAAGGTGCTGTAGCTGCTCGCCGGGGTAGCCACCCCCGCCTGCCCCAGTGACACGTAGGTGACGAACAGCGGCTGGCCGTTCTTCACGAAGGTCAGGGTCGATGCCTTGCGGTCCACCACGATCCAGGAGCTGGCACCCCAATCGGGAGGGGGCGGTGTGGTGTTCGCCTTGGGGGCGGCCTGCCTGGCCACCACGGAGCTGTGGACCCGTGCCCCGGCGTATCGGCCGCCGTCGATCAGGTACCACACGTTGCTGCCGCCGATGGACTGGCCCTGCTCGTCGGCCAGCACCTTGACGTGCTCACCACCGGCGAAGGTCCCCACGATGGGGGAGTCGGTGGTAGGGGCGGCCCGCACGTTGGTCTGCGAACGGATGGTTCCCCACCAGCCGTCGGGGGCCCCGGAGGCGTCGGGCAGCTGCCACCAGCCTGCCCAGTCGTTGGTGGACCACTTCAGGGTGCCCAGGGGCAGGTACCCCGCGGTGGTCGCCCACCAGACGTTGCTGTCGCCGGCCAGTCCCCCCGAAACGCCGGTCACCCTCAGCAGGTCTCCCTTCACGGCCGTGCGCATTATCCCGCTGTCCGGGTAGGGTCTGGCGTACAGCTGGACGCTGGGCACGGTGACCTCGGCCGTCCAGGGGTAGAGCATCTCGTCCACGTCGTTGTCGGCCAGGTAGCCGTCCGGGATCTTCAGCCACTGGTTGCCGTCCGCGCCGGTGGTTTGGGCCAGCACCACGACGATGGCTCCCCTGCCCAGGGGACCTACGGCCGCCGAGTTGGAGTCCGGCTGGGTGTAGACCACCGTGTGGGAGACGTTAACCTGGCCCTCCCAGGGCGGGCCGAAGCTTCGCGCTCGAGCCGGGCTGCCCCCCAGCAGCCAGAGGGTCAGCGCCAGGAAGGTCGCTGCCAGGAAGGTGCGCCGGAAAGCAGCCCGCCTCGGGGTTGTCGAGAGAAAGAAGTCGCTCATGGATCCTCCGCCTGGTGTGCTGGTCGCAGGGAAGCGCTTAGATGCAGGATTCGCGCCGCCCTTCGGCCCGTCGCTTCAGGTGGGCCGGATCATAGTCGACTCGCCGGTTTTCCACAATCTTATTCACTTTTCCACATAGGAGACTTTAGCGCGTCGTTCCGCAATTCCGCGGCGTAGGGCGGGGTCTTGTGCCCCGCCGCCTCGCGGGCCCGAGGACCGGGCGGCAGGGGATGAACCCCTGCCCTACTTCAGGAACGGCGCATTTGGCCTGGTGAAGCTCCTCAACCTCTGGGGGACAGAGCCGTCCGTCCCGTCTTCCAGCCGTGGCGAGTGAAGCTGAGCTTGGCGTGACGGATCGCTTACATGAGAACGACTGCAGTGGAGCGCCATATGTATTGACCCAACGGGTCTGGCCTGCTATAGTCACCAAGGATCAACAACCAGGTTTTACGGCAAGTTCCCCTGGCTGGCCTGGTACCGCAGCTTCGCGCCTGGAGACGCCCCACCACTACCCAACACCCTCGAGGTAGCGGGAGAGGAGAGTCCGCCTTGGGCAGACCGCCGGCCGTTGCATCCTGCGCCTTGACTGTGCTGACGTCCGCGGTGGCCTGTCTCCTGGCCCTCTCAGCCCCTGCTTTCCAGGCCGACCGCGGCTTCGCTCTTGAGGCCAGGGCGCCTGCCGGTGCAGCCCTCAACCTGGTGGCGAAAGCAGACCAGCCCCTGGTGGTCGAAACCCCAATCGTGTCCAACGGCCGGCCGGTGGGCAGGGCCGATCTTCACGGGCAGCGGCTGGTCTACGACGAGGGGCGATGGGTCAACGGCGCGGCCATGGGGCCCTATCAGGTCTACGCCACGGAGATCGGCTCGGGCTCCCCCAGCCTGCTCTCCTCGGGGCAAACGGGCAGCCAGTGGCTGCCGCGGGTGTACGGGGCCAACGTGGTGTGGGTGGATTGGGGGAAGGGACGAGTCCTTCGGCACAACGGCAGCCAGAGTCCTCCCGTGTCTTCCGTAGCCGGATCCGTCGCCACCACGGCCTACCCCGCCATCCATGGCAACTTCGCCGCCTACGTGTCCGCCACCGAGGCCGGCAACAAGGTTCACTTGAGGAACCTCACCACGGACGAGGACCGGCCTGTGGATCCCGACACCTGGAACTGCTGGGAGGACTACCCGACCCTCGCCGATGGGTTGATCGCCTTTCAGCAGACCGTCGGCGCCATCACCCACGTGAAGCTGTTCTCCTTTCCCGTCGATGGCCGTCCGCTCGAGGCAACTCCACTCCTGAACAGCGCCACTTTCGCTCCCTCTACCCTGCAGACGAAGCCGCAGCTCACCGGCCGTCGGGGGGACTGGACCCTGGTCTGGTTGGATATCCGCGGCGTCGATTGCGACCTGTACGGATACGGCTCCAGCGGCGGGCCGTTCCCCATAGTGGTGGGAGCGGGGAAGCTGGAGAACCCTGCCCTCCAGGGGGACCTGGTGGTGTGGGAGAAGCCGAAACCTGACGGTTCCTACGATCTCTACGGCTACAGCCTGAGCCGCCGGCTGCTGTTCCCCATCTCCACGGGTCAGGGGAACCGGACGGACCCGCGAGTAGACGGCGATCGCGTCGTCTGGACCGACAAGAGGAGTGGAGGCCCTGAGATCTACATGGCGACGGTCCAGTGGGTTCAGGAGACGCCGACGGACACCCCCGTGCCGTCGCCGACGGCTATCCCTACTCGCACCCCGACTCCGTCTCCCACGGAGAGCTTGACCCCATCACCGGTGGCAACCAGCACGCCGACGGGCACCCCCACCGCCACTCTCACCAGCACCCCTAGCCCTGCGCCGACCTCCACCGAGACGCCGACTCCCACCACCACGGCCACCGCTGCTCTCACGCCGACGCCGTCGCCCACCGAGACTGCCACGGCCAGCGCTACAGCCACGCTCGCGCCGTCGCCTTCACCTATGGAAACCTCTACGGCGACGCCGATGGCCACTCACACCCCGACCAGTTCCCCCACGCCGACCGAGACTTCGACTCCGACCTTCACTCCCCCCAGCACGCCCATCCCGACCCACACACCGAGCCCGGGCTACATCGAGGGGGTGGTCAAGCTGCAGGCGCGAGGGGATTCCTCGGACGTCCTGGTGGTGGCCGGGCCTCTCCAGACCACGACCGCCCGAGGCGGCAGCTTCGCCCTGGTGGTGGCGCCCGGCAGCTACAGGGTTACCGTGTCCTACCCGGGCTACCTGTCGGCGAGCCGGGAAGAGATAGTCGTGGGCGAGGGGGAGAGCGTCGTCCTTCCGAAGCTGAAGCTGCTCTCCGGCAACCTGTCGGACGCCCCCGACTCGACGGGCACCGTGGACGAGTCCGATCTCGCCTTTCTGGAGCAGCATTTCGAGCGGCGGGGCTCGGGGGACCCCGATGGGGATGCCACCAGGGCCGACCTCACCAGCGATGGTCGCGTGGACCTCTTCGACCTGGTGGCCGTCACCTCCAACTGGCGAAAGCAGGGCCGGGACCATCGGTGGTAGAGGTCACTCCTCGTCCAGCCACTGCTGGATGACCCTGGCCAGGATCTCGGCCAACTCCAGATCCTGGTCCATGGCCTCAGCCTTCAGGTTCTCGCGAAGCTTGGACTCGAGCTCTCTCCCGTTCCGGTAGCGTGCCAGTTCGATGGGGGCGATGTCGTTGGCCACTTCTATCTCCTTCGCCACAGCGCGTTGCGATCTTCACCTATTAGTATCGGCAGTTCGCGGGGAAACTTGCGGCCCTTTCCTCTGGCCATTTCGTCCCATGGTGGCGGGTAGGGGGAAGCGAATCTGGGGTGCGGTGACTCGACACCGCTTTCGGGGGTGGTGGACCGACGCCATCCGACCCCGATCGAGTCCGTCGATCGTCGAGGTCGGGAACGATCCCTACTCCTAATCCACGGGGATCCCCATGGGAGCCGGATCCTGCCGGCGATACCTCAGGATCCCCACGCCCGTCCGGGCCAGCAGCAGCGGCCGCACCGCGGTGCTCCGCACCAACTGCTTGTAGGAGTCCTCCCCCGAGACCATGCCCTGGAACAGGTGGCGCAGCCTCTTCTCGCGTCCGGCCACCTCGATCACGGCATCCATCCACCCCATCCGGCGGGAGGTGCGGTAGAGCCAGCGCAGGAAGAGGCCGTACTTGTACTCGCTGGTGATGTCCCGGCAGCTGCGGTAGAGAGCCTCGAAGGCTCGATCGGAGACCCCTACGTCCATCATGGTGGCCGCTGCCCTCATCCCCATCTGGATACCGGTGTTGATCCCCTTCCCTTTCAGCGGCCGCATCAACCCGCTGGCGTTACCGATGGTGACGATCCGATCCTGGGCGAAGTGGCTGGCCGGCCGGGTGGGGAAGAGCTCGCAGGCCCGGGGTTGGGCCAGATCCGTTCCGGCCAGCATCCTCTGCACCAGGGGGAGCCGCAGGAAGCCGTCGAAGTCATCGTCGTCGATCTCCTCCCCAGCGGCGTTGACCACCACCCGGTCCCGCTTGGGGGTGAGGGCGCCGAACTCGATGCGGGGCAGGGAAGGGGGGAGGATGGCGTGAACCCGGTTGCCGAACCGCTCCTCGATCAGCGGCTCCGCCATGGGGACCTCGATCAGGATCGACCTCATCACCTTCGGCCGGCGGTAGCCCTCCATGCCCGACTCGAAGATCGCCATGGCGAAGCGGTTGAGTCCCACCGCCCCCACCACCGCCTGGGCCAGGATCCTGGCCCCCCCGCTGCTCACCACCAGGGCCGTGGAGCGAGAGTAGCGCAGGTCCACCACCACGTCGTACATCACCTGGACGCCCAGCCGCTCGGCGCTATCCAGCAGGAACTGGTCGAGGTCGGCCCGATGAACCACCAGGGTGGGCTCGGCGCCCGGCTCGTCGTCCAGCACCAGGGAGCTCTGGTCGGCGTGGAGGACGTAGCCTGTCACCACCCGTTGGATCAGCTCCCTGGGGATCTGCAGCCCCAACTGTCCCAGCAGCCGGCCGAAGGGAGGGGAGAGGACGCCGACGCAGACGTTGCTCTCGGCGCGGAAGTCCTTGGCCTCGAAGAGGACGACCTCCAGGTCGATCCCCCTGGCCTCGGCCAGACGGCGTAGGGCGATGGCGCAGCTGGCGCCGCTGGGGCCGCCGCCGACGATGACCACCCGCTGCCCCGACTTGAGGGGGCCGAGGTAGACCAGATCCTCTGGAGGGAGGTGGATTACGCCCATGACCCGCAGCCCTTCTGCCCACCTCCTCGTGGGAAAGAAAAGAAAAGAGGGAGCCCGGCGTTGCCACCGGACTCCCGCACTATAGCACCTTCAGCATGGGGCTACAACGTGACCGCCAGCTTCGCACCGCGAAGCCTCAGATCCCTCAACCCCCGCCGCGGCCGCAACTACCGCTGCCGCTTCTCGACATCAGCAGGACGAGGGCCACGAACAGGACGGCCAGGAAAACCACGTCCATAGGGGTACCCTCCCGTCTTCTTATCGCCCCGTCACGATACGACCTGTCCGCTGGATCGGGCCCGCTCGATGGCTTTGGCGACGCTGAAGTAGTCCACGTAGCCCAGGCTCACCATCTCGTCGTCCACGAAGACGGCGGGCAGGATGAGATCTCCCTTTTGCAGCTTTTCGACGACCTGAGGGAACTGCTGCCGCACCTGAGTCCGCGACAGGTCGCGGTAGTTCACCTCGACGCTGTTGCCGTATTCCCTGGATAGATACCAGGCGACGATTTGCGTAATCTCTTCCTGAGATTGCGGGGGCCCTCAACCGCTGCTGCAGAAGCGGGTGCTGGCAGTGTCGTCGAAGACGTCGACGACGTTCCGCCCCTTGTCGTTTGACTCCATTGAACCTACCTCATCTCGATGGGTTGGAGAGCCGCTGGTGCTCTTTCAGCATGCATCTGTCCATGACCACGTCCAGCCCCGCCTGTCTGGCCCTGGCGGCGGCGGCTTCATTGATGATGCCTTCCTGCATCCAGATCGCTCGAGCCCCCACCTGGATCGCCTCTTCGACCACCGGTGGGACGTCCTCGGGGCGCCGGAAGATGTCCACCACGTCGATCTTCTCCGGCACCGACTTCAGATCTGGATAGGACTTCTCGCCCAGCACCTGGTCCACGGTGGGGTTGACCGGTATGATCCGGTAGCCCCGCTGCTGCAGGTACTCGGCGACGCCGAAACTGGGACGATATGGCTTGGGGGAGAGGCCGACCACGGCGATGGTCCTGGCCTCGCGCAGGATCCTCTCGATGTTTGTCTCCACAACAGCCTCCAAGGAGTTGACAGCTGCACCCCTCAACAGTATCGTAATATACGGCAGGGGGGTATATCTGTCAAGCGTCAGCCCTCAGCTATCAGCCGGGATCAGGAGGCGATTCTGCCCTCTGCCAGATCCCGCGACCGACCCGATCGCTTGCCCCTGACTCCTGACTCCTGACTGCTGA
>JAJZRD010000300.1 GCA_021845945.1 Chloroflexota bacterium | reverse complement strand
ATGGGAATGCCGGGCTACTGCGACATCCTGGTCAAGGTGAAGAAGGTCTAGCATGGACATGACCGAATCGCTTGAAAGACGTGCTCTTCTGTACGGGCTGCTGGCTCGGCTCCATACCTATCCGGTGGACGAGCAGCTCTTGGATGCCATGGCTGCCTTGCGGCTTGAGGAGCCGTTGCCGGGACTGGGAGAGGCCCTCGGTCAGATGCGGGAGGCCGCGGCTGCCTTCCGCACGCCGACCGGAATCGAGGCTTTGAACGTCGAGGCAACCCGCCTCTTCGAAGGGCCGGGCGGGCCGGCGGCGCCGCCTTACGCCTCCTTTTACCTCCACGGGAGGCTGATGGGCCCGGCTGCCCTGTCGGCACATCAGTTCTATCTCGCCCACAGGGCCCTGCCCGACGCCGACGTGATGGTGCCTCCCGACCAGTTGGCGCTGGAGTTGGGCTTCATGGCCCACCTAGCGGCAAGGTCCGAGCAAGCTGCCGCGGCGGGCAGCCCGGGGGAGAGTTGGGAGAGCTTGCGGGCGTCCCGAGAGTTCCTGGAGGGACACCTCTTAATCTGGATACCTCGCTTTGCTGAAGACGTGGTGCGCGCCGCGGACAGCGCCTTCTTCGCGGGGCTTGCGCGATTCACCCTGGCCGCCCTGGAGTGGGACGGTCGGTGGCTGGAGGCGTTGGAGGCCGAGCAACTAGAAATGGAAGGAGTACGTCGGTGAGAGCTGCGGAGAAAGTGCTGTGGGTCCTGGCAATAGCCGGATTCCTCCTCGGCATCGTCGGGCTGGTCCAGCGGGTCAGTTCGGGCCACGTGGAGGCTGCCTACGGAAGCTACGTTCCCTGGGGGCTGTGGGTCGCCATGTACGCCATGCTGATCGGCATGTCGGCGGGGTCCTTCATCTTCGCCGCGGCGACCTACGCTTTCGACCTGAGGGATCTCGTACCAGCCGCCAGGGTTGCCCTGCCGGTCGCCCTGGGCACCTTCGTCGGCGGGATCCTTGCCATCTGGCTCGACCTGGGACACCCACTCCGAGCCTGGAAGCTGCTGCTGAACACGGGCCTCGGGTCGGTCATGGGGTGGATGGCCTGGTTCTACCTCGCCTACTTCGTGGTGCTGTGCCTGCTCCTCTGGCTGACGGTGGTGCGAGGGCAGGGCGGGACGGGTGGAGTCCGGGTCCTGGGCTGGATCGGGATTGTCCTCGCCCTGCTGTTCGGTGGCGGTGAGGGCGCCCTCTTCGGCGTCGTGGGGGCCCGTCCCTTCTGGCAATCTGGCATGACGCCGGTCCTCTTCATCCTGGAGGGGCTGCTCTCGGGCGTTGCACTGGTCACCTTCGTCGCCCTGCTGCTGGGTACCGTTGGGGACAGGATAGCCCTCCGACTGGGCCGCTTGGTCTTGGGGCTTCTGGCCCTTTCCATCCTGTTCGAGTGGGCAGACCTCTCCATCGGCTACTACGCCTCAATCCCCGCTTACGCCGATGGGCTGCGGCTGGTCCTCTTCGGCCAGTTCGCCTGGGTCTTCTGGGGAGTCCACGTGGGATTGGGGGCGGCGCTGCCGTTGGGCCTGCTGCTGTGGGCGGGCCGAAGCCGAGGGGCGGTGGCGCTGGCGGCGGCGCTGGTCGCCTTCACGGCGCTGGCCACCAAGCTGAACGTGGTGATCCCCGGCCTCGCCGTCCCGGAGTTCGAGGGGCTGCAAGATGCCTATACTGGACCCGGCCTCTCCTTCCAGTACTTCCCGACGACCATGGAATGGCTGGTGAGCCTCTGGATCGCCGCCGTCGCTGGCCTGGTGTTCCTGGCGGCCTATCGCGTAGCGGCGAAGCCGGCAAGGTTACACACGGTGCCGCAAAGCACCGTGCGGCCACAGAGGGCACAGGGGTTGCGGTGAACCCGCTGGCTGCTGGGCGGTATGCGGCGAATGGGACGCTGCCACCAGCACCATGTCTACGAGGAGGATAAGAACCAAGGCGTGATCCTGACCCCGGTCTGGCGGGCCATCGTCGCCCTCCTTCTGCTGCTGTCCCTGGCAGGGATACTGGCCCTCCACAACCTGGTGCTCCACGCCCAGTTCAACATGCCGCTGCTCTACACCCTTCCGGTGCTGGTGGCGGCGTGGGCCTTCAACCCCTGGGTGGCTGCCATCTTCACCGTGCTGGCCGTGGCCGCGGTCAGCGTCCACTCCTGGTTGGAGGCCATCGGGCCGCTGAGGTGGTCCCTCGACGTGACCACCATCGTCCTGGTCGCTGCCCTTGGCGTCTGGGCGGCGGAGCAGTCTAGAGCTCGGGCCCGCCTGGCCCGAGAGAACGCCAGGCTGGCCGAGGAGCAGCGGCGCGAGGTCCAACGGATGCGGGCTCTGGCGGAGCAACTGGAGGAAGCAAGGAGGGGGAGAGAGCAGTCCCTGGCGATGGTGACCCACGAGATCAGGGGGGTGGTCGCCGTCCTCTCGGGATACACCCAGCTGTTGGCTCGGCCGGAGGGGCGGCGTGCCCGGCTGCTGGACCGCATGGTGGCGGTGGTGCCGGACCAGATGCAGCGGCTGGTCCGGCTGGTGGACGACCTGCAGGATCTCTCCCGCATCGAGCGGGGTCGCTTCGAGATCCGCCGGGAGCGGTGCGACCTGGTGGCGGTGGCAAGGGGGGTGGCCGAGGCGCAGCAGAGCAGGACCGCTCAACATCGGATCGTGCTGGACAGCGAGACCGATAGGCTGGACGGGCAGTGGGACTGCGACCGGCTGGGCCAGGTGCTGAGCAACCTGGTTCGGAACGCCGTCAACTACTCGCCGGAGGGTGGCGCGATAAGGGTGACGCTCGCCACTGCCGATGGCCTGGCCCGGGTGTCGGTGAGCGACCAGGGGGTGGGCATCGCCCCCGAGGATATTCCCCACCTCTTCAAGCCCTACGCAAGGCTCGAGCGGACGCGGGAGATCAAGGGCACGGGGCTGGGGCTCGTCATCTCCAAGGCGATTGTGGAGGCCCACGGGGGAAGCATGGAGGTCCGGAGCCAACTGGGAAAGGGCAGCACCTTCGCCTTCACGCTGCCGTTGGACAGGGACCAGAGGAGAGAGTAGCAGACTCCATCCTCTCCCGGGAGAGCAACGGCGGCGAATCGTTGGGGTACGCTTCACGAGAGTGGTAGGTACGTTTCCTGCCATGCCGCCGATAAGTCTTCGGACAGATCTACCGTGGCGGTGAGAGGATGAACGATCTCAAGGCTACTACTATCGGCATTCCCCTGCTCTCGGTGGCTGCGCTCCTGCTATCGGCCTGTTCTGCGGGGGCGTCTAGCTCTCTGCAGCAAAACCAGCCGGCTTCCGCGCCTCAGGTCACGGTGCCGTCAGCGACGCCTACCGCCGGGGCTTCGCCCACGGTGCCCGCGAGTAGCCCAACGGCGGGACAGCCTGCTCAGGTGCCAGGGGCAACCCCACCCCCCGCAGCAACCAGCTACCCCGGCTATGGACCGGGTGTAGGTCCCGGTTTCGGCCCTGGAATGGGGCGCGGATTCGGTCCCGGCATGGGACCCGGAATGATGGGTCCTGGCGGAGCCCCCTACAACCAGAACGGCTCCCCGGTGACCATGGACCAAGCCGTCCAGATCGCCAACCAGTACCTCTCCGTGGGTAACCCGGACCTGCAGCTGGCCAGCGTCCACGAGTTCACCAACGGCTTCGAGGCGGAGTACACGGAGAAGAGCACCGGCCTTCACGCCTTCCAGATCCTGATAGACCCCTACTCGGAGCCCTTCTACGACGTGGTGGCCATGGTGATCGCCCTGGGGGTGCTGCTCTCGCCCATGATCGCGGGTGCGGCCATGGCGATGAGCTCCGTGACGGTGGTGACCAACGCCAACCGGCTGCGGGGCTGGAAACCACCGATCGCCTGGTTCTTCTGGTTCTCCGAGAAGGGGACCGTT
>JAJZRD010000037.1 GCA_021845945.1 Chloroflexota bacterium | reverse complement strand
TCGCCTCTCCTGGTGGGGCACCCGCTACGGCTAGGGGGCTTAGGCCCGGGTGCCGGTAGTGTCGTTTGCGCTCGCTCCTCCTTTGGCTGGGAGTGAAGTTCCGATAGATCGCCCAAACCAAGGCCGAACGCTCCAGCCGCTCGTCCGACCTGTGGTTCCGCCCTCGACTCAGTCGGAGGCGAAAGTCCCGCCAGCACCATTCTGGAGAGACCCGCGCCAACCCTCGGTTGTACTCCAGCAGGTACACCATCGCCGCATCCAGATGCTCTTCCAGCAGCGTCGCCAGCTTCCCCCCAAGCTGATGCGCCTTCAGCTTCGCCAGGGCCGCCTCCGCTTCCTTCTCGCTTCGGGCATCCAGCACCCCGCGTATCAGGGCCACCAATTCCCCTCGAACCTTCTTCTTCGCAGCCTTGGCTGCCGCCCCTGCCAGCCCAGTCGCCGCTTCGTTCACCCGAGCAGCCAACTCCCCGCTCAGGTTCCGCCACAGGTGCACCATCCGAACGCAATCGACCGACTGCGGGTGACTGCGGTGCTTCCCTTTGTGTCCAGCGTCAAGCGACTTACTCAACATCGGAGGACCGATGCCAAGGTCTGATAGGTGTCTTATGGAGAGGGGTGTGCCCCTTGGATATTCAGGAGGTATCCAGGATGCTGATGATGATTACCCACCCCCTCCCGCCAATGACCTGGAAGATCAGGTCGGTGAGCGTCAGATCGCGAGACGGTTGCCATCGACTGGCCGAGGCCTATCGCCTACTGCTGAGGCAGCGCGACGACGGCCGGTTGGCTCCTCATGCCAGCGAGAGCTCCGCCTCGACCGCACAGGAAAGGAATAGGGACGATGCGAGTTGCCATCTATGCTCGAGTCTCAACTGAACGCCAGGAGCGGGATCAGACCATCGAGAGCCAATTGACTGCCCTCACCTCTTGGGTCCAGCAACACGGCCACGAACTACTGCCCCAGCACATCTACCAGGACCAGGGCTACAGCGGCTCCCGCCTCGATCGCCCCGGGTTGGACAGGTTGAGGGATGCTGCCGCCGAAGGGGTCTTCGATCAGATCGTGGTCCTCAGTCCCGACCGCCTGGCTCGCAAGTATGCCTATCAGGTCCTGCTGCTAGAGGAACTGCGCCGGGTCGGTTGCGAGGTGGTCTTTCTGCACCATCCCATCACCGACGACCCCAACGACCAACTCCTGCTCCAGATCCAGGGAGCCATCGCCGAGTACGAGCGAGCGGTACTCGGCGAACGCTTCCGGCGGGGCAAGCTGCAGAAGGCCCGCGGCGGCCAGTACCTGGCGGGAAGGGCTCCCTACGGCTATCGCTACGTGCACAGGCGCGAGGGGGTCCCCGGCCACCTGGTCGTCGATGACGCGGAGGCGGAGTTGGTCCGGATGCCCTACGCCTGGCTAATCGAGGAGCGGATGACCATCCGCCAGATCCTCAAGCGGCTGAACTTCGGACCCTGGCGCCCCCGCTCGGGCAATCGCCGCTGGTCCCCCTCCACGGTCCATCACATCCTCGCCGATCCGGTCTACACCGGCGTCGCCTACGCCAATCGATACCGTTACGTCCCGCCCAAGAAGCCGCGCCAGACGCGGGGTCCCCACGCCCAAGAGAACTCCTGCCGACAGCTCAAGCCCGAGGAGGAATGGATCCCCATTCCTGTCCCAGCGATCATCGACCAGGAGACCTACGAACGGGCCCGGGCTCAACTGGCACGGAATGCCACCCTATCCTTCCGCAACAACACCAAGCACTCCTACCTCCTGCGCTGCCTGCTTACCTGCGGCACCTGTGGCCTGGCCATGTTCGGCCGAACCGAGAAAGCCGCGACCACACGACTCGAGCGCCGCTACTACACCTGCCATGGCAAGGACTGCATCCTCAGTGCGCGAGAACAACCCTGCCCCCAGCGTCCCGTGAAGGCGGAGGAACTGGAGAAGGCCGTCTGGGATCACGTCGCCCAACTTCTGAGCGATCCCAGCCAACTGCTGGCCCAGTTCCAGAGCTTCGCCCAAGCCGCTGTCGATGGCGACGAGGGGGAGCGAGCCGAGGCACAGAAGCTGCAGGCTAGGATAGAACGGCTCGGGCGAGAGGAAAGTCGCCTAATCGATGCCTACCAGGCCGAAGTCATCGACCTCGCGGAGTTGACCCAACGCCGGCAGCAGCTGGCAGAACGCCGTCGCGCTCTGGCAGAACAACAGGAACAGCAGGCCCGACTTCGCCAGGAAAGGGCTCACGCCCAGGAGGTGCTGGAAGATCTCACCGCCTTCTGCGAGCGGATCCGTGCTCGACTGAGCGATGCGACCCTTGAGGAGAAACAGGAGATCCTACAACTGCTTATCGAACGGGTCATTGTGGGTGAGGACACCTTGGAGATCCGCCACGTCATCCCGCTACGCAGCCCACCGGCCGCTCAGGTTCCCGACGGCCGAGATCCGCGATTGCGTTCGGATGGTGTGGAAGTGGCAGCGTTGGTGGTTCACCCAGGTCAGGACTCGGCCCAGGTAGCCGATCAGCCCTCGGGCTCCGTCGCTGGCTACCCCCCGCAACTGGTCCAGGTCCAGCCCAGACAGCCTCGCCCGCCGAAACACCCGGCCCCAAGAGCACTCGCTATCTTCCTCACCCACCACCACCGGCGGCCAGATCACCCCGGTCACCGTGTCCACAAGGGCCAGCACCACCTTCTTCTGTCCCTTGAGCAGCCGCGCCCACAACCCGTCGGTCCCCACCTGCACAGAAGTCGCCACCCCTTCCAACTGCCCGGGCACCGCTTTCCTGGCCTGGGTGCCGGCCTTGTCCAGCCACCGATGGACCGTGCTGTGGCTCAGATGGCACCTCTCCTTATCTTCCGGCTCGACAGAGAAGAGCCGCCAGATCTGCCATCGCTCCTGTCTGCCCAGCAGCGAGCGCACGATCTCCGCCGTCCGCCGCAAGGAACTGCCCACATGCTGCCAGTGGTCGATGGCGAAGCGGTGAACCTCTCGCGCATACGGACTACCCGGCACCAACTCCGGCGGCTGCTCCGAGTAGCTCCCATTACATGAGTAGCACCAATGGCGCTGGATGCGGACCTCCCGGCGCCCATCCAAGAACCACGGTTCGCTCCGACGCGTACCGCACCTACTCGTGTTAGTACCCCCTCAATGAGGGCAGCGCCGCCAATCCCGAGACGAACAGCCAGCCAATTCCCGCAACTGCTGGACCAACTGCTTGCCACGGTCGATAATGTTCATAGGCTCTGCTACCTCCTGGGACCTTCCTATCTCAGGTTGTAGCAGAGCCCGTTCCTATTCCTCCCCTGTGCCCCCAAACTCATCAACACTCTTTGGAACCGAGCCCGCCGCCATCCTGCTTATCACGACTACCCAGGGTGTGCTATGCTACGTTCCAGCATCTGCAACTCTCAGGATCACTTACCGACCCCCAGCCCATATCTCATCTTCGACGGGTAAACAGCTGCGATGCTCTACGGGTTCTCGAAGCCGAGCCCCCTCTGGCCGGTCCTCGTGCTGGTGGCCGTCGTGGCGGCACTTGCCCTGCCGTCCCTCTCGAGCCTGTCCAATCCCCCGGTCCTCGGAGTACGGTCGGACTCCCTGGAGGACGGCTCCCAGAGGCTGACCTGGATCATGCCCGGAGGCTACGGCTACGAGGCCGGGCTCCGCTCCGGCGACGTCGTCCGATCGCTTCCCGCACCACCCGACACCCCCGCCTGGGGAGCCGTCCAGGTGGTGGAGGGCAATCGAGCCGGCCAGGTAGTGCCGTTGATCCGCCGGTGGCCGGCCATCACCGATCTCCTGCTGTTCCTCCTGGGGCTGGAGTTTCTCCTGGCAGGTCTGCTCGTCTATCGCAAGGCTTCAGATCGGCCAGCCGCCGATCGCTTCGCCGTGCTGGCCGGCGCCTGCGCCGTCACCTTCGTGGCCTTCCCCGCCATCGGCAACGGCCACCCCTGGGCGCTGGCGCTGGAGTGGTTCGGCTCCAAGATCGGGATAGCGGCTTTCGCGCTCTTCTTCCTGAGCACCCCCGTGCGGCGCTGGAAGCAGATCCACCCCCTCCTCCTCTGGACGCCCGTTCCCATCCTGGCCTTCTACTGCTACACCGTCCTGGGCCGGCCCGACCTGTACGCCCTGGTCAAGCCGATGGGCTACGGCTACGTGGCCTTTGGCCTGGCCGTCAGCCTGGCCGCCATGGTGTGGCCATTCGCCGCCCGAGCCCCTCGAGAGCAGCGACGCATGTGGCCGGTGCTGCTGGGCAGCGGGCTGGCGGCCGCCCTCTACCTGCTGGCCAGCATGCTCCCGTACCTCCTCTTCCGCCGCTACCTGCTGCCGGCGGAGATGGCCATCACCGGCCTCACCCTGCTTCCCCTGGGCTTCGTCTGGGCGATGCTGCGCTACCCCTTCATGGGCATGGCGCTGGGACCCTGGGCGGTGGTGAAGACCGTCTTCGAGAGCATCACCGACCCCATCTTCGTGATCGGCCGCGACGGACGGCTGGTCGACGCCAGCCGGTCGGGGCTGACGCTGCTGGGGGTCTCGAAGGTGAAGGACGCCAGGGAGCCCTTCGATCGGATGGCCGCGCGGCTGCTGGCCGCCGACCCGAACGGCGGGACCCCCGACCTGGCTCTCGCGCAGCGGGTGCTGGCAGGAGAGCCGGTCCACGACGAGGAGCGGGCTCTGCGGGCTCCCCAGGGCGGGATCCTCCACATCAGCATCGTGGGAACGCCGCTCTTCAACGAGCGGGGGCAGGTGGATATGGCGGTTCTGGTCTGCCGCGACATCACCGAGCGGAAACGGAAGGAGGAGGAGCGACGGGAGCTGGACCGCCAGAAGGACGAGTTCCTGGCCGGCGTCTCCCACGACCTGAAGACCCCGCTCACCGCTATAAAGTCCTCCATCGGAATAGTGCTGGCCAACGAGCCGCCCGAGATGCCGGAGCCGCTCCACCGAATGCTGGTCAACGTCGACGTAGCCGCCGACAGGATGGCCTCCATGGTGGAGGATCTGCTGGAGATGGCCCGGCTTCAGGCGGGACGGATCGAGCTGAAGCTGGATCGCTGCCATCTCCGAGAGCTGGCCCTGCGGGCCGCCTCAGCTGTCGAGCCGCTGGCCACGAGCCGCAACCAGCGGGTGGAGCTGGACCTCCCGGCGGACCCCCTGCCGGCCCTGGTCGATGGAGGGCGGCTGGAGCGAGCGCTGACGAACCTGCTGAGCAACGCTCAGCGGTACGGACGGACCGGGGGGACCATCCGCCTCAGCCTCCGCCGGCGGCCGGGGGAGGTGGTCTTCGCGGTGGCCGACGACGGCCCCGGGATTCCGGAGGAAGAGCAACGAAGGATCTTCGATCGCTTCTATCGGGTCGAGAAGGAGGCAAACAGCGGCGGTGGAAGCGGCCTGGGGCTCCCCATCGCCCGGGCCATGGCCGAGCTGCACGGCGGTCGATTATGGGTGGAAAGCAAGCCCGGCGTCGGTTCCACCTTCTGGCTCGCTATTCCCATTAGACCTCCGGTTGAAGAGGCTCCCGGAGAGCGGGTCATCCCCGCGGCAGAGGAACGGCCCCTCGGCCTGTCCGAGATCGAGACCCGAGACGTTTCCCAAGGACGAACGGCATGAAGATCCTCGTAGCCGACGACGATCCACAGATCCTGGATGCCCTCACGGTGGGCTTTCAGCTCCAGTGGCAGGAGGCCACCGTGATCCCGGTCCCCGACGGCGAGGCGGCCCTCCAGGCCTTCTTCGACGAGGAGCCGGACGTGGTGGTGCTGGACGTATCCATGCCGGGAAAGAACGGCTTTCAGGTGCTGAAGGAGATCCGGCAGCTATCCGACGTCCCGATCCTCATGCTGACGGCTCGCGGACAGGAGATGGACCAGGTGCGCGGGCTGGAACTGGGCGCCGACGACTACGTGGTGAAGCCTTTCAGCCACCTGGTGCTGCTGGCGCGGATCAAGGCGGTGCTCCGTCGGGCCCAACTCCCGCCGCCGGTGCGCGCCGTTCCCGACTTCGTGGCGGGCGATCTGGCCGTCAACTTCGAGAGCCGCCAGGTGACCCTGCGGGGCGAGGCGGTCAGGCTCACACCGGTCGAGTACAAGCTGCTCTACCACCTGGTGCGCAACGCGGGCCGGCTGATGCCCCACCAAACCCTGCTGGACCGGGTCTGGGGCGAGGATTACGGCGCCACCACCGACCAGCTGAAGGTCTTCGTCAGCCGCCTTCGAGCCAAGATCGAGACCGAGGGTGGACCTCGCTTCATCGAGACCGAGCGCGGTCTCGGTTACCGCTTCGTCCGCCCCTCCTGAGGGAGCCTCTCAACCGTTTACCTGCCATTTACCCTCCTCAATCACCCCGTTTACCTCGGATTGGTAGCCTCCCCACCGACCTGCCCTCCCACAAGTACGTCGCCACATTGGTTCTGATACGTAGGGTGGGGCCCTGTGCCCCACCGCCCGCGTGGCGATGATAGGCCGGCGGCAGGGCAGAGCGCCCTGCCCTACATCTCGAAATCCCTGTGGCGAAGCACTAGCTGCCGAGGAGTGCAAGAACGAGAATCTTGGTTGTCGGCGACGACCCGCAGGTGGCGCATGCCCTCACGGCCGGCTTTCTGTTCCAGGGACAGGGGGCCACGGTGGTTCAGGCTGCCGATGGCAGGGCCGGCATCCGAGCCCTCGTCGAGCGGCCGCCGGACCTGGTGGTGCTGGAGCTGGCTCTGCCCGACAGGAACGGCTTCGAGGTGCTGCGGAAGATCCGGAGCTTCTCCGACGTGCTGGTGATCCTGCTGACGACCCGGAACAGAGAATTGGACGGGGTGCGGGGGTTGGAGCTGGGGGCGGATGCCTACGTGGTGAAACCCCTCAGCCCCCTGGCCTTCCTGGCCCGCGTCAGGGCCCTGCTGCGGAGGGCGGGGATGGAACCGGATGCCACCAACCGCTCTCGGTAGCGCCAATCGCCTTTTACCACGGTAAGGAGATGAGACCATGCAGTGTAGCTTCTGCGGAGCCACGATCCCCGAGGGGAGCCAGTTCTGCCCCTCCTGCGGGAAGAGGACGCAGCCCGAGTCACAGCAGCTCTGTGGCAACTGCCGCCAGCCTATCAGACCGGGACTGAAGTTCTGCACTTCCTGCGGGACCCCGCTTGCGGCGATCCCCGTCCGGCCGCCGGTACCACCCTCCACGCCGGCGCCGGCCGCCCACCCTCAGCAACCCCCCTACGGCACCCATAACCAGCCTCCATCCAAGGAGGAGCGACGGAGGAAAGGCATGGCGCCGCTCCTGTTCTGGGTGTCCTTCGGCATACTGTTGCTCCTCGCCGCCCTGCTCTTCTGGGTCGGGAAGACCAGCCCTGTGGGATGGGCGATTCTGGTGATCTGCTTCCTCCTGCTGTTCCTCCTCCGAGGGAGGTTCCTCGCAGCCGGCGCCCTGGTGAACGCAGTCGGTTGGGTAGGGATAGCGGCCGCGCTGTTCTTAACCCTGGGTCTCACCGCTTCCTCGGGTGATAGCGCCGCCGCGGCGCCCGGCAGCAAGAGCGGCCAGACCCCGGCCACCGCAGCCACCACGGCTCCCAGGTCCAGCGCACCCGCCTCTGCCACCACTCCGGCGGCACGTCCAACGGCCAAGCCAGGCCCGGTCCCTGCCCCCGCCTCCACCGGTGTCAAGCTGCAGAACGTCGCGGTGGGACTGGGGCTGGACCAGGATCAGAGGATCCAAAGCCCCACCAGCACCATCAAGCCCGACGTCCCCGAGCTCTTTCTATCGGTTGAGACTCGGAACGTGACCCAGGAGACCGCCGTCGACGTCCACTGGATCTACCTGGGCACCAACGACGTGGTCGAAGGGCCCACCCAGAAGATCGCCGAGGACCGACGCATGGGGTTCAGCCTCACCAGGCCCACCAAGGGCTGGCCCGCGGGCCAGTACAGAGTGGTGATCCTTCTGAACGGCCGGGAGGCCGGAAGTGTGGACTTCTCCGCGCAGCCATAGAGCCACGCGAGGATCGAACGAAGGGAGCAAGCATCGATGAAGTGCGTCAACTGCGGCGGTGAGTTGAGCCTCGGGGCCAACTTCTGCGGTTCCTGCGGGACACCCCTATTGCGAACCCAATTCTGCCCCCATTGCGGCTCCCCCCTGGCTTCCGGCGACTCTTTCTGCGGCGGTTGTGGAGCGAGGCAGGGGATGCCGGCAGCGGCTTTGGCCCGAGATACCGTCCCTTCAGACGAGGTGGGCGACGGGGAGGTCCTCCTCAGGGCTATCGAGGAGACTCTGTCCCAGTATCCGCAGCTCCAGCTGTCCCGGGGCACCAAGTCCGACCTGGAAATCCGGAGCGCCCTGGCCGACGCCAGGTGGGGACCCGACAAGAGGAAGGTGGAGTACTCGGCCAGCCTCCTGGCCCGTGAGGCCGATCGCACCGTGGTTTACTGGGAGATGATCAAGGAGGTCGGTCGGGGAATGGGTTTATTCGCCGGCTTCAAGGTGGAAAGCTACAAGAGCGACGGCAAGACCCTATCGGGTCAGCTGCGAGAGGTGGGCTGGTCGCCAGGCGGGAAGGTCGTGGACTACCGGTGGGACTACGCCCAGACCCGCGCCCTGGTGGAGGGTGTCGCCAAGGCTCACGGGTGGCGGCTCGAGACCACCCTGCGGAAGGGGAAAGCGGAGCACTGAGGGAGGCAGCCCCCCCACGCCCGGGATGTCGGTCGCACGCGGCGGCGGGAGTCGCCCCCACCCCATCATCTCCTAGCGCTGGATGCGCGCGGAGCCGCCCTCGGCGAAGGCCCGCACCTGCTCCATGGTGGCCATGGTGGTGTCGCCGGGGAAGGTGGTGAGCAGCGCGCCGTGGGCCCAGCCCAACCTTACGGCCTCTTCCGGCGTCTCGCCCGTCAGGAGGCCGTAGAAGAAGCCCGAGGCGAAGCCGTCACCGCCCCCGACGCGGTCGTAGACGTCGAGCTCAGCGGTTGGAGCGACGTAGCTCTCGCCATCGATCCAGGCCACCGCGCCCCAGCTATGCCGGTTCGTCGAGTGGACTTCTCGGAGGGTCGTCGCGACGACCTTGACCCGCGGATACTTCGCCACCACCTTGTCGATCATCCAGAAGAAGGCGCTCGGGTCGAGCTTGGACTTGGCGGCGACCTCGGGTCCGGAGATGCCCAGCCCCATCTGCAGATCCTCTTCGTTGCCGACCAGGACGTCGACGTTCTCCACGATGCGCCCGATCACCGACTGCGCCCGTTCGGGGCCGCCCCAGATGTTCCAGAGCTTCGCCCGGTAGTTCAGGTCGAAGGAGGTCACCGCACCGGCGGCCTTCGCCGCCTTCATCCCCTCGACGATCAACTCACCGGTCGTCTCCGAGAGCGCCGCGAAGATACCGCCGCTGTGGAACCAGCGCGCTCCACCCCCGAAGATCGCGTTCCAGTCGAAGTCGCCCGGCTTCAGTTGCGCCGCGGCCTCGTTGGCCCGGTTGTAGAAAACCACCGGCGCACGCACGCCCTGTCCGCGGTCGCTGAAGACGGTGGCCATATTGGGTCCGTTGACGCCGTTGTGCCGGAAACGTTTGTAGAAGGGCCTCACGCCCATCGCCTTCACCCGCTCGGCGATGAGGTCGCCGATCGGATAGTCGACCATCGCCGTGGCGATGCCGGTCTGCATGCCGAAGCAGTCGGAGAGGTTGGCAGCACAGTTGAACTCACCGCCGCTGACGTGGATCTGGCACTCGGTCGCCTTGCGGAAGGGAACGATCCCCGGATCCAGGCGGTGGATAAGGGCACCGAGGGACACGAAATCCAGCGCGCCCCGCGGAGGGATACTGAGACCGTTGCTCATGATTCTCTCCCTGTCTTAGTCCACAATTCGATGGCGTAGGGCGGGGGCTCGTCCCCCGCCGCCGGTGCGGTGACGACGGCCGGGCGGCAGGGGATAAACCCCTGCCCTACTTCAGGAACCACCCGTTCAGACGTTGTAAGTGCTCGAGGCTACCCTGCCGCCGTGCCCGGTCCAGTTGGTATGGAAGAACTCGCCGCGCGGTCTGTCGACGCGCTCGTAGGTGTGGGCGCCGAAGAAGTCGCGCTGAGCCTGCAGCAGGTTAGCGGGCAGGCGGCCGGTGCGGTATCCGTCGTAGAAGGCCAGCGCCGCGGTGAAGGCGGGCGTCGGCACACCGTGCTGAATCGCCTGGATGGTGGCGCGGCGCCAGGAGGCCTGGTAGTCGATCAGCAGCTTGGAGAAGAAGCCGTCGAGGAGCAGATTCGTGAGCCCCGGGTTCTTGTCGAAGGCCTCCTTGATCTTCCCGAGGAAGCGGCTGCGGATGATGCAGCCACCGCGCCACATGAGGGCGATGCCGCCGAAGTTGAGGTTCCAGCCGTACTCTCTGGCTGCTTCGCGGAGCAGTATGTAGCCCTGAGCATAGGAGACGATCTTGGAGCAGTACAGGGCCCTGCGGACGTCCTCGACGAAGGCCTTGCGATCGTGCTGCGCCGAGTAGTCCGGCCCGGGCAGGATGGCGGAGGCGGAGACGCGCTCCTCCTTGAGGGCGGAGAGTGAGCGGGCGAAGACCGCCTCGCCGATCAGGGTGACCGGCATGCCCAGGTCGAGGGCGCTGATGCAGGTCCACTTGCCGGTGCCCTTCTGGCCGGCTGTGTCCAGGATCTTGTCGACGAGCGGGGAGCCGTCCTCATCCTTCTTGGCGAGGATCTGGCTGGTGATGTCGATCAGATAGCTGTCCAGCTCGCCCCTGTTCCACTCGGCGAACACCTCGTGCAACTCGCCGGCACTGAGGCCGAGACCATCCTTCAACAGCTGGTAGGCCTCGCAGATCAGCTGCATGTCGCCGTACTCGATGCCGTTGTGAACCATCTTGACGTAGTGGCCGGCGCCGTTCTCGCCCACCCAATCGCAGCAGGGGGAGCCGTCCTCGACCTTGGCGGCGATGGCCTGGAGGATCTCCTTCACGTGGGGCCAGGCCGCCGGGTTTCCGCCGGGCATGATGGAGGGCCCGTGCCGGGCACCTTCCTCGCCGCCGGAGACACCGGTGCCGACGTAGAGGATCCCCTCCGCGGCGAGGGCCCTGGTTCGGCGGTCGGTGTCCGGGAAGTGGGAGTTTCCGCCGTCGATGATGACGTCGCCCCGCTCGAGGTGGGGCAGGAGGCTCTCGATCATCTGGTCGACCGTCTCGCCGGCCTTCACCATCAGCATGACGCGGCGGGGCCGCTTCAGCAGCTGGGCCAGCTCGGCCAACGAGTGGGCGCCCACCACCTGGGTGCCGGCGGCTTCTTTGGCGACGAAGTCGTCCACCTTGGAGACGGTTCGATTGAAGACGGCCACCCGATAGCCGTGGTCGCTCACGTTCAGGGCCAGATTCTGGCCCATGACCGCCAGACCAATCAGTCCGACGTCACAACTCGCGTTCTGCATAACATCTCCTCCCTGAGCCCTTCGCGCGCTTCCGGCGCGCGCGGAAGCGAAGACCCCCTCGGCCGAACGGACAGCCGTCCAGCCAACGGAGGGTGAAAGCTGATCTCGATCCGCGAGGCCGCCACCACCTGCGTGGCAACTGTAGCGTCTCCATTTTATCCGATGTTCGCCCTTCGGTGCACCGCGGTGCCGGCGTATACCCGTAGGAGGGTCTTCCCAGGCCCGAACAGGGGCATTACCGATCGAGTTCGCGCCTGGCAAGGCGCTCCCACGGGGGGGCCGGTGGGGCGGGCGGTTCGTATCGCCTCGGCGATCTCTGGTATAGTAGCGATGGGGATGCGACCACGGCCCTTCGGGAGAGCTCGCGATGACCAAGCAATCTCTCGGCACGATGAACCCTGCCGGACTAGATAACCTGTGCGCCAACACCATCCGAATGCTGTCGGCCGACGCCGTCCAGCAGGCCGGGTCCGGCCATCCGGGAGCCCCCATGGGGATGGCGCCCATGGCCATCGCCGACAGGCCCTCGCTGATCATCGTCCCCACCACCATCGCCTACGGCAGCCCCAATAAGGCGGGGAGCGCCTCCGCCCACGGCGAGCCGCTGGGCGAGGAGGAGGTTCGGGCTACCAAGGCAGCCCTGGGATGGCCCCCGGAGCCGGCTTTCCACGTTCCGGAGCCGGTCCTGGCTCACTTCCGGCGAGCCCTGGTGGAGGGCCCGCGGCTGCAGGACGAGTGGGAATCCCGCTTCGACGGCTACGCCAGGGCCTTCCCGGAGGAGGCAGCGGTCTGGAAGCGCCGCATGGCCGGAGAGCTGCCCGAGGGCTGGGACGCCGATCTGCCGGTCTTCCAGCCGGCCGACGGCCCCCTCGCCACCCGAGCCGCCTCGGGCAAGACCCTCAACAGCCTGTTCCAGCGGGTAGAGGGGCTGGTGGGCGGCTCCGCCGACCTGGGCCCCTCCAACCAGACCTACCCGCACCATCTGCGCCGCGGCGCAGGGGCTGCAGCAGGGAGCCTACGTCCTGTCCGAGGCGCCATCGGGCACCCCGGAGCTGCTGCTGATCGCCACCGGGTCCGAGGTGGCGCTGGCCATGGCCGCCCAGGAGCGGCTGGTCGCTTTGGGCGTTCAGGCCAGGGGCGCAGTTCCCCGCCGGACACCTCCGGTCCATTTGGATGGTCACTCAGTGTAAGGGGGGCTTATGGGCATGGCGCGCCGGCAACAGTCCCTGGGTAGATGGCAGGACCCCGTGGATCGATCCCTGAAGGAGCTGGTGGAAAAGGACGCCGTCCGGCGGGTGTGGGATCGAGACACCACCCTGTGGAAAGAGGACCCCGCCCACCAGGCCGAGATCGGGCAGCGGCTCGGCTGGCTCACCGTCGCCGGGTCCATGCGGGAGCAGATCCCCATCCTGGAGGCCTTCGCCCGGGAGCTGATCCGGGACGGCATCCAGCAGGTGGTGCTGTGCGGGATGGGAGGCTCCAGCCTCTGCCCCGAGGTACTGCGGCTCACCTTCGGCAGCGCGTCGGGCTATCCCCAGCTGTGGGTCCTCGACACCACCGACCCGGGCATGGTGTCCCGGGTAGCCCGGCAGGCGGAGCCGGAGCGCAGCCTCTACCTTATCTCCAGCAAGTCGGGCGGCACCATCGAGGTGGATTCCCTCTTCCGCTTCTTCTTCGATCAGGCCCAGGCGAGGCTGGGAGACAGGGCCGGCTCGGCCTTCGCCGCCGTCACCGACCCCGGAACGGGACTGGAGCGGTTGGCAGGGGAGCGCCGCTTCCGCCGGGTCTTCCTCAATCCCCCCGACATCGGTGGGCGCTACTCGGCCCTCTCCCTCTTCGGCCTGGTGCCGGCAGCCCTGATCGGCCTGGATCTGGACTCTCTGCTGGACGGCGCCGAAAGGATGGCGCGGGAATGCGGCGCCTCCACGCCCCCCGAGAAGAACCCCGGCCTGTGGCTGGGCGCCGCCCTGGGCGGGATGGCCAGGGCGGGACGGGATAAGCTGACCCTGCTGGCCTCTCCACGCCTGGGCAGCCTCGGTCTCTGGGTGGAGCAGTTGATCGCCGAGAGCACCGGCAAGGAGGGTCGGGGGATCGTGCCGGTGGCCGGCGAGCCGCCGATGCCCCACGAGAGCTACGGCGAGGATCGCTTCTTCGCCTACACTCACCTGGAGGGCGACGACAACGCGGCCCTCGACCGGTTCGTGGCGGGTCTCCAGAGGGCGGGCCAGCCGGTGGTGACCTTCTCCCTGCAGGGAGAGTACGATCTGGCCGGCGAGTTCTTCCGATGGGAGTTTGCCACAGCCCTGGCAGGTGCGACCCTGCGGATCGATCCCTTCGACCAGCCCAACGTTCAGGAGAGCAAGGACAACACCGGACGGCTGCTGGCGGCCTACCGGGAGAAGGGCAGCCTCCCCGAGGAGACCCCGGACCTGGTCCAGGGGGATCTGAAGCTGTACGGAACCCGAGAGTCCACGCTGGCCGGAGCGCTCGCCTCCTTCCTGGACCAGGCAGGCTCGGGCGATTACGTCGCTTTGATGGCGTACCTGGACATGGCGGAGCCCATCGACCGGGCCCTGGAGGGGCTGAGGCGCCGGCTGCTGGAGCGGTGCCGGTTGGCGACCACCCTGGGCTACGGACCCCGGTTCCTGCACTCCACCGGGCAGCTCCACAAGGGCGGACCCAACACGGGGCTGTTCCTCCAGATCACGGCCGATAGGCCGGTAAAGGTACCGATACCGGGCCAGCCCTACGACTTCGGGACCCTCCAGGCCGCCCAGGCGCTGGGCGATCGCCAGGCGCTGCGGCAGCACGGCCGCCGGGCCCTCTCTATCCATCTGGGCGGAGACGTCCTGGAGGGCCTGGCCCAGATGGCGGAGGCCTTGGGCTAGACGAGCGGCCGGCGACCGCGGGATACCACCCCACCACGCATCCCCGAAGGCCGGATGGTCACCCCCCAGATCCCCCGCATTTTGCGTCTGCTCTCACTTCGGTTATACTCGTTGCACTTCAGTAGGAGGTGCCTATGGGCCGCTGGCGCCAGCTCTTTCTAGCTCTCGTAGTTCTGGCCATCATCTCCGGTAGCTCCTTCACCGCCGGCGTCACGGCCGAGAGGAACGGCCTTCTCCCCGGCGCCGTCCGCATCGAGCCTCCCGAGATGGCAGGCCAGTTCAGCGTCTTCTGGCAGGCGTGGGATCTGGTAGGAAAGCACTTCGTCGATCGCAAAGCGGTGGACCCTCACAGCATGACCTACGGGGCCATCGAGGGGATGCTCTCCTCCCTGGGGGACACCGGCCACACCCGGTTCCTGACACCCGACGAAGCCAACATGCAGAGGAGCGACATATCCGGGCAGTTCCAGGGCATCGGGGCGGAGCTGGGCCAGAAGGACGGCATCCTGATCATCGTCGCGCCGCTGGACGGATCACCGGCCCAGAAGGCAGGTATCCAGGCCGGCGACGCCCTGCTGGCCGTGGACGGCCAGCAGGTGGCGGGCATGTCGCTGGACCAGGTGGTGCGGATCGTCCGGGGCCCCGAAGGTAGCAAGGTGACCCTGACGGTGATCCACCCGAGCGGGATGTCGACGACGGATGTCACCATCGTCCGGGCCAAGATCGAGATGCACCCCGTGAGCTGGGCCATGATCCCCGGAACGAAGGTGGCTCACCTCCGGATCAGCCAGTTCTCGGCCAACACCAACCGGGACCTGCAGGCCGCCCTCAAGGAGCTCCGCTCGGCGGGCGCCCAGGCGATGGTGGTGGACGTTCGCAGCAACACCGGCGGGCTGCTGGATCAGTGCATTTCCGTCACCAGCCAGTTCCTGGCCAAGGGCAACGTCCTGGTAGAGCAGGATGCCCAGGGGAACCAGAAGGCCGAGGCAGTCCAGCCGGGCGGCCAGGCCACGGATCTGCCCATGGTGGTGCTGATCAACCGTGGGACGGCCAGCGCGGCCGAGATCTTCGCCGGTGCCATCCAGGACAACCAGCGGGCCAAGCTGGTGGGGGAGACCACCTTCGGTACCGGCACCGTGCTCTCCTCCTTCTCGCTCTCCGACGGCTCCGCCCTACTGCTGGGGACCAGCGAGTGGCTGACCCCCAGCGGACGTCAGATCTGGAAGCATGGCATCGAGCCGGACGTCGCGGTGTCCCTGGCCGCCGGTGCCACGGCGCTCACCCCCAAGAGCGAGGCGGAGCTGACCCCCGACCAGATCCGGTCGGCTACCGACGCCCAGGTGCTGAAGGCCCTGGAGCTGCTGGGCCAGAAGCCGTAGGACAAGGAAAGCCCCCCTTCCCCGGTGGGGGAAGGGGGGTTGGGGGGGTTAGGTCACTCCCTCTTACTGGCCTTGCGGCCTCTCCCCCAGAGTTGCCTGCAGCTGCAGGGTTTGCCCGTTTCGCCGCACCTGCAGCGCCAACCTGTCCCCCGGCTTGTGGCCGTTCAGCACCCGACCCAGGGTGGATTCGTCGGTGATCTTCTGGTTGTCCACCTGGTCGACGATGTCCAGCCTCTTCAGCCCCGCCTGATCCGCCGGCGACCCAGGCACCACCTGGGCTACGACGATCCCCTGGCCGTCCTGGACCCCCAACTGCCGGGCGATGGAGGGGGTCAGGGCCGTGTAGCTGATCCCCAGGAAGGGGTGAACCGCCTTGCCCGTCGACACCAACTGCTGGGCGATCGGCTTGGCGCTGTTCATCGCTATGGCGAAGCCGATCCCCTGGGCCTGCACCCCGGGCTCGGCTATCCCCGCCACCAGGGTGTTGATCCCCACCACCTGGCCGCTCAGGTTCACCAAAGCTCCCCCGCTGTTGCCGGGGTTGATGGAAGCGTCGGTCTGGATCAGGTCGTAGAGAAAGGGGCCGGCAGAGCCGGTCTGCTGGTCCCCGGGCTCCTGCACCGACCGCCCCAGGGCGCTCACCACTCCCGCCGTCACCGTGGGGCCCCCAGGCAGCGCCAGTGCGTTCCCGATGGCCACCACCCAGTCGCCCACCGCCAGCTGGCCCGAGTCCCCCAGCTGGGCCACCGGCAGGCTGCTCCCCTGGATCTGCACCACCGCCAGGTCGGTCTGGGGATCGCCCCCCACCAGCTTGCCGTCGAAGGAGCGACCGTCGGGCAGGGCCACTGTCAAGGAGTCCGCCCCCGCCACCACGTGGTTGTTGGTCAGGATGTATCCGGCGGGATCGTAGATCACACCGGAACCCACCCCCGTTTGGGGCACAGCCTGATCCAAAGCGCCGATGGGCTGCTGCTGGGAGGTGATCTGCACCACGGCGGGTTTCACCTGCTCGGCCACCCTACGAACCGCCGAGGAGAAATCCCCCGCCGTCTGGAGGGCCGGCGCCGGAGCCGGGGCCGCCTGGGCCTGAGCCGGTGCGGCAACGGAGACCGTTCGCATCCCGAACTGAGCCGTGGGCCCAGAGAGCAAGCCAAAGGACTGAGCGCCAAACCAAATCATCGAGGATAGAAGGACGGTCGCAAGGACACGTCCCAACCTGTTTGCCATCTTCCCTTCTCCTTTGATGGATAATTGCCTTCCATCCAAGTAGTTTTGCATCCACCGTGCCTATTATCCCATCCAGTTGTTAGAAGGGTGTTATATGTGGGTAAAAAGTGTGAGAAGAGCGGCTTCGGGGGAACACTCGCCCTCCCATTGGAGAGTGCAATGTATTAGAATCTACTGATGGCAAGCAGAAGCTTCAAACCGCTTGGGGGCCTGCATGGCGAGCCCTGAACTGGAACAGAAGGTCGAAGCCCTTCCCGACAAGCCGGGCGTCTACTGCTTCCGCGACGCGTCGGGCAGGGTGATCTACGTGGGAAAGGCCCAGTCCCTGCGGAACCGGGTCCGTTCCTACATGCAGAGCCCGGAGCTGCTCTCCGCCAAGACCCGCCGCATGGTGGAGAAGGCGGTGGAGCTGGACGTGACCGTCACCTCCACGCCGGTGGAGGCCTTGATCCTGGAGTGCAACCTGATCAAGGAGCAGCGGCCCCGCTACAACGTGCGGCTGCGCGACGACAAGAGCTACCCCTTCATCAAGGTCACCGTCCAGGAGGAATGGCCCCGGGTCTACTTCACCCGAGGCCTATTCACGGACGGCGCTCGCTACTTCGGCCCCTTCACCGATGCCAAGTCGGTCCGGCAGACCCTGGACACCCTGAACCGGCTGTTCCCCTTCCGCGGCTGCCACCGGACCATCACCGGCAAGGACCCCCGGGCGTGCCTGGCCTACCACATCCACCGCTGCACGGCGCCCTGCATCGGGGTGGCCGACCACGATGAGTACCTGCAGGCGATCCAGCAGGTGGTGCTGTTCCTGGAGGGGAAGCAGGAGAGGATCATCGAGGAGCTGCGCCGGGAGATGGAGCGGGCCGCCGAGGAGCTGCGATTCGAGCACGCCGGCCGGCTGCGGGACCGGATCCGCTCCCTGGAGAAGATCGTGGAGCGGCAGAAGATCACCTCGGAGGAGGACCCCAGCGACCGGGACGTGGTGGGCCTGGCCTGCGGTAACGGCGTCGCCTGCGCCCAACTCTTCTTCATCCGCAGCGGCAAGCTGGTGGGCAGCGAGCACTTCGCCCTGGAGGGCACCGAGGAGGAGACGACGGCTCCGGTGCTGGCCTCCTTCCTCCAGCAGTTCTACGACTCGGCGGCCTACGTGCCGCCTCAGATCCTGCTCCAGGAGGAGATCGACGACGCGGAGATGCTGGAGGCGTGGCTGAGCGAGCGGCGGGGCAGCAGGGTCCGGCTGGTGGCGCCGAAGAGGGGCCAGAAGCAGCAGATGGTCAAGCTGGCCACGGAGAACGCGACCCAGCAGCTGGAGATGCTGAAGCTGCGCTGGCTCAACGACACTCAGCGCACCACGGGAGCCCTGGTGGAGCTGCGGGAGGCGCTCCAGCTGCCCTCGACGCCCCACCGGATCGAGTGCTACGACATCTCCAACATTCAGGGCACCTCGGCCGTCGGCAGCATGGTGGTGTTCGACGGGGGGCAGGCCAAGAGCTCCGACTATCGCCGATTCAAGATCAAGACGGTGGAGGGCGCCAACGACTTCGCCATGATGCAGGAGGTCTTGAGGCGCCGCTTCAAGCGAGCTATCAGCGTCGGAGACGGGGAGAGTGTGAGAGAACCCCTCCCCGCAGCGGGGAGGGGCCGGGGGAGGGGTGAGGAGTCCACAACCCAGCACCCAGCACCCAGCACTCAGTACTCAGAACCCACAACGCAGAACACGGAAGACGCCGGCTGGGCCACCCTGCCCGACCTGGTGATCGTGGACGGCGGGAAGGGGCAGCTGAACGCCGCCCTGGAGGTGATGGACGACCTGGGGCTGGCCAATCTACCCGTGGTCGGCCTGGCTAAGGAGAACGAGGAGATCTTCCAGCCAGGCATCTCCCAGGGGCTGATGCTGCCCAGGAGCTCCCAGGCCCTCTACCTGGTGCAGCGGATCCGGGACGAGGCCCACCGCTTCGCCGTCACCTACCACCGGAAGGTGCGCAGCAAGCGCGGCTTCGGCTCCGCCCTGGACGAGGTGCCGGGCATCGGTCCCCGAAGGAAGCAGGCGCTGATCAAGCATTTCGGGAGCGTGAAGGCGATCCGGGAGGCGAGCCTCGAGGAGCTGCTGGGGGTGCCGGGGATGAACCGCCAGGTCGCCGAGAAGATCAAGGAGCATCTGTAGGCTCTAGAGCTCCCATTCGGTGACGGTGGCGACGTTGTTGAAGAAGAAGCGCTCGCCGAACTCCCGGGCGAGCCGGCCCGCGGCCGCGAGACCGGTGCAGTGGGAGACCCCCAGCTTCTGGATGTCGAACTGCCGGAGGGCGGCCACCGTCTCCTCCAGCTGCTCCTCCGTAGAGAAGCCCAGGTGGGTTCCGCCCAGCACGGCGAAGATCCTATTCTGCCCGGCCACCTGCTGAGCGTGGAGCAGGGTGTTCACGATCCCGCTGTGGGCGCAGCCCAGCAGCACCACCAGCCCCCTGGGGGTCTTCACCACCAGCGCCTGGTCGTCCGGGATCTGGTCCTGCTGCCAGCCGTGGGGCATCTTCACCACCAGCTCCGCATCCAGCCTCTCGAAGGGGGTAACCCTCGGCACCGGGCCGGTGGTCATCATCTCTCGAGTGATGTGGGCCGGGCCGTCGGACAGCTGGAATGTGGCCCCCATCGACTCCAACTGCTCCCTCACGAACGTCAGTCCGGCGTACCGGGCCTTCTCCCCCTTGCGCACCACGTAGCGGGGCTTCCAGACGTCGGTGTGGGCATACACCTTCACCTCACCCGTCTGTGCCAGCACCTCCTTGAGGCCGCCGGTGTGATCCTGGTGGCCGTGGGAGCCGAAACCTCCCGCCCCAACAGCAATGGCGTAGGGCAGGGCGCTCTGCCCCGCCGCCGACCCTGTGATCGCCCGCCGGGCAGAGGGGCACAGGGCCCCTCCCTACGTTTGCCCAAGGGGATCGCCGGCAGGAGCCGGCTCCTGCGTCATCCCTTCGCCGACTCCAGTGCCAGGTCGGAGTCGACCATCATCTTCACCAGCTCCTCGAAGGTGACCGACGGCTTCCAGCCCAGCTCTGTGCGGGCCTTGGCGGGATCGGCCAGCAGGTGGTCCACCTCCGCAGGCCGGATGAAGCGGGGGTCGGTGCGGACGTGCTTCCGCCAATCCAGCCCCACGTGGGCGAAGGCGATCTCACAGAACTCCGCGACGCTGTGGTACTCGCCGGTCCCGACTACGTAGTCGTCCGGGTCGGACTGCTGGAGCATCATGTGCATCGCCCGCACGTAGTCGGCGGCGTAGCCCCAGTCCCGCTTGGAGTCCAGGTTGCCCAGCAGCAGCTCCTGCTGCTTGCCCTGCTTGATCCTGGCGACCCCATGGGAGATCTTGCGCGTCACGAACTCCATGCCCCGCCGGGGCGACTCGTGGTTGAAGAGGATCCCGCTGCAGGCGAAGAGGTCGTAGCTCTCTCGATAGTTGACGGTGATGTAGTGGCCGTACACCTTGGAGACGCCGTAGGGGCTCCTGGGGTAGAAGGGCGTCTTCTCGTTCTGCGGCATCTCCCGCACCTTGCCGAACATCTCGCTGGAGCTGGCCTGGTAGAAGCGAAGCGGGTTGTTTCGGCTGCCGTTCCGCTTTCCGCTGCCGCCCACGATGCGGATAGCCTCCAACATCCGGAGAACGCCCAGCCCGGTGATCTCGCCGGTCAGCTCCCCCTGGTTCCAGGAGAGGGGCACGAAGGAGATGGCGGCCAGGTTGTAAACCTCGTCCGGCTTGGTGTACTCGAGCGACCTGACCAGGGAAGCCTGGTCCAGCACGTCGCCCAGAACCAGCTCCATGTCGGGAGCGATCTGCTCGAGCATCTCACGTTTGGGGTTGTTCTGGCCCCGAATGAGGCCGTAGACGTTGTAGCCTTGCTGGAGCAGGTACTCCGCCAGATAGGTCCCATCCTGCCCCGTGATTCCGGTTATCAGGGCGGTCTTCAAATGGCCCTCCTTACATGTTGGCGCTTCGCGTCTCGGCCCCAAGAGGGCCGGGTTGACTGTCGGGCTGTTGACCCGGCCGTTTGCGGTCGGAAGAAGGTGCCCGCACGCGGGCTGAACCCAGGTGACGTTGGAGCTAGTGAGGACACTGCACAGACGGCCCGGTACATTATACGAGGGCCAGAGCTATGTCAACGATTGCCCGGGGGCGATTATAGCGCAGACGCGGCTTACCCGCTCGGTCGAGCACAGGCGTATTGGCGACTTCCATCGCCTGCTCTTTTCGACATTGACTTCCCGCTCTAGCCTCGTATACTACTATTTGCAGGCGGAGTCGCCTGCGATCTGCAGCTGCATCTCCCCCAGGACGGTGGAGCGTGCAAGAGGCTGAGCCTCAGTATCTGGGGCGCGACACCCTGAGCCGATTGACGCGAGGACTGCCAAGGTCTGATGCCCCCTTGCCGGCGGGGAACCAGGGCGGAGGGTGAAATGATCACCGTCGAGGTATGGCTGTACGGCCCCCTGGCCTGCTACGCGGGGGACCAGAGCCAGGGCAGCCACGCGCATCTTCTCCTCCAGCTCCCCGAGGGATCGAGAATGGCCGACCTCCTGGGCCGGCTGGGGATGCCACTGGAGGAGAAGGGGATCACCTTCATCAACGCCCAGTTGACCGACATGCCCGGCCTCGCCGCCGACCTTGACTGGGAGCTACGGCAGGGCGATCGAGTGGGGCTCTTCCACCGCCGGAGCATGTGGCCCTTCCAGTACCGCCACGGAGCCAGCCTGAGTCCGAAGCTGCGAGAGGCGATGGAACGGAGGGATGGAGGAGCCCTCCATCATTCGCCCGGGACCTAGCACGTCGCCGCGGTGGTCTCCACGTCGAGGAGCGGATGCTCCAGCCGACGACCCAGGCGCGCCCGGCTGAAGCCGTTACTACAAGATAAGTACTACGTGCTCCCTTGTGGAGCCAATCGACCATCACGAAGGAGGTGGTGCCAGGACCGTTCCAGGTACCAATGCCAGTCCCCACAACCGCCGGGTAAGGTTCTCCTTTCTAGGGTTGGAAAGATCGCGTTCGG
>JAJZRD010000299.1 GCA_021845945.1 Chloroflexota bacterium | reverse complement strand
AGGCTTGTAGTTGGTGCCGGCGATCGACTTCCACATGGAGGCGGTGGAGTAGATCCCCACGGTCGTGACCCCCTTGCTGTTGAGTGAGTCGATCGCGCCCTGGATCACCCTAGGGAAGACAGAAGGATCGGTCGTCTGCTCATCGAAGCTTCACCCCTTTCGGTTTTTGCCGGTCGCCAGACTACCTGTTTAGGTTGAGCGCAGACACCAGATTGTTCGCGAGGGGGCTGCCGAGACCCGTGACCAGGTCGTAGCCCGACCCGGCAGTGTAGGCGCCGTTGCTGCCGCTCGTGATGTCATGATAGTCCTGCTTGTAGCTGCCGTTCGTCGCCAGGTTGTAGAGGACCGTGTGGCCGTCGGTCAGGCCAGAGTTGCCCTGATCGGCCAGAGCGACGAGCGAGGCCCAGGCAGGAGCGCCGAAGCTGGTGCCACCGACCTGGAACCAGCCCTTCTGGCCCTGGTAGTTGGTGCTGTCATAGACGGCGACACCGGTGCTGGGATCGGCGTCGAACGAAACGTCCGGGATGTCACGGTTAGTCGAGGAGATGCCGTCATTCGACTGATAGTCCAGCTTGGGCTCGTAGCTGCTGGTGCCCCCACCGGAACCCGACCAGGCGGTCTCGCTTGACCAATTGTCGCTGCCATCCACTTTGAGAGTCGTGCCACCCACGGATACCACGTAGGGCGAGGACGCAGGATACTGGGCTCCGGCGCCGCTGTCGCCCGACGAGGCCGTGAAGACCACGCCGCTCTTCCGGAAAGTTTCCTCGTAGGCGGTCTCGCCGGAGAACTCGGAGCCGCCCCAACTCATGGAAACGACGTTGGCCCCATGCGACGTGGCGTAGCCCACCGCGCCCATCAGGTCGGCGAAGGAGTTGGACTTGGCCACCACCAGCAGGATGTTAGCGTCGGGAGCGAGGGCATGGACCCACTCCACGTCCAGGGAGGTCTCGAGAGCCCAGCCCGCATCCGCCCTTTTGGTCTGCCCCTGGGCGTAGGCTATGGTGAGGTTAGCCGCTTTCAGTCCGAACTCCTTGTTGAAGGCCACGAGGTCTTTCTGGATGGTCGGGCTGCCGTAAGCCTCCACGATGGCGACGGTCTCGCCGCTGCCGGTGGTCGAGAGTTTGTCGATCCCGTAGGCGTGCTTGATCTGGCCGGGGGTGTAACCCTTCGGCGTGCTCAGCGACGGTTTGCCGTGGACGTGGATCGGCGGATGGGCGTAGTGCGAGCCGCCGGGCTGGGGCGGTTGCTGCGCGGGGGCGAAGCCAAGAAGCGACAGTGACAGTAGGGCAATCGGAATCGCGAGGGTGAAGCGGTGCATGTGGCTTCCTCCTGAACGTCCTGAATCTATCGAGGGACAACAACAGCGTTAATCGATTATACCCCTCAGCTTAACTACAAGAAAGTGGGCGCATTGCCTCATAAATAATCTTACCCTGGGGGTAGTCGTTGCCTCACAATCCATCTTACTTTTTGGGAGTTGGGAGATGGGAGTGAGGCAGGCAAGCAAGCACGAACTTGCGGCCGAGTGGCGCAGCAGGTATTGGAAGGCGAACCGAAAGGAGAGGGGGCGGCTGCTGGACGAGTTCGTGGCGACCACGGGCTACCACCGGAAGTACGCGATGGTTCTGCTGCGGCACGGTCCGACGAAGGGAGGGGCGGGTCCCGACAGGAGGGGCCATCCAGTAATATACGGGCCGGCGGTGACGGCTGCGCTGGAAGTGGCGGCGGAGGCGGCTGGATGGATCTGCGGCAAGCGCCTGGCCCCCTTCATGGCGGAGTTGGTGCCGGCACTGGAGCGGGAGGGGGTGCTGGCCCTGAGCGGCGAGGTGAGGCGGCAACTGCTGGGGATGAGCGCAGCCGCCATCGACCGGAGGCTGGGGGCCGCCAGGGCGAGGGCCAAGCCGAGGGGGATCCCCACCACCAAGCCCGGCAGCCTCCTTAAGAGGCAGGTGCCGATCAGGACTTACACCCCCTGGGACGAGCAGGTCCCGGGCTTCATGGAGATCGACACGGTGGCCCACTGCGGGACGACGACCGAGGGGGAGTACATCTGCACCCTGAACAACACCGACGTGGCCACCGGCTGGACCGAGCCGTGGGCGCTGCTCGGCAAGACCCAGAGGGCAGTACATGGCGGGGTGGAGGAGGTCAGGGCCAGGCTGCCCTTCCCCTTGCTGGGCCTCGACTTCGATAACGGCTCCGAGTTCCTAAACGATCACCTGATCAGGTACTGCCGGGCGGAGAAGATCACCTACACCAGATGCCGAGCCTATCACAAGAACGACCAGGCCCACATCGAGCAGAAGAACTGGAGCGTCATCCGCGCCTTTATCGGCTACGACCGCTACGAGGGTGCTGCTGCCCTGGTGCAGCTCAGGCGCGTGTACGAGCTGCTTCGGCTCTACATCAATCTATACCAGCCGGTGATGAAGCTCGTGGGCAAGGAGCGGGAGGGATCGAAGGTGACCAAGCGGTACGACGAGGCGAGGACCCCCTACAGGAGAGCCCTGGAGGCTGGGGTGATCACCGAGGAGAAGAAGGCCGAGCTGGAGCGGGCCATGGCGGAGAACGGCCCGATGTCGCTTCGGCGGCGCCTGGACGCGGAGCTGGAGGGGCTCTGGCATCTCAGAGTGGGTAGGCAGGCCGATGGGGCTACAGGCTAGAATGTGCTACGAACAGGCTCCTGGCGCGACCGAGCCGCGCTGGGGCCGCCCTTGAGTAAGGTGGATATGAAGCAGCTCACCGCGCAGCACGCGAGCCCGCCGACAGGTTGGCAAGCGACGGTCGGGGAACCCGGGCGCGCTCGTTCCGACGAACTGGGCTCGTCGCAGACGACCCAGGCGGGGCGTTCGCTCGGCCCGAGGGTTGCCGCCGAGGGCACGACCGGCCGCGTCATCCCGTCGCATAACGATGTCGTAACGATAGCCGCTCGGGTTTGCCCGGTCTGCGGGCGCCCCTTCCAACCGTCGGGCAGACGCCGCTTCTGTTCGGATGCCTGCCGTCAGGCTGCTTGGAGAAGCCGCCACCCCGCGGCAGAAACGAGCGCCTCGCCTCCTGCGGGGCCGCCCTCGCCCCGTCGCCTGCCGACGGTGTACGAGTGCCCATCGTGCGGGGCGCGCTACCTGGACGAGCAACGGTGCCCGGATTGCCATCTCTTCTGTCGCAGGATCGGGCCTGGGGGGCGCTGTCCCCACTGCGATGAGCCGGTGGCAATCAGCGATCTCATCGCCGAGGGAGAAGCCTGATGCCACAACATCCTACTGCCGGGGAGTTGAGGGCCGCGTGGGGAGGAGGGGATGAGAGAGCCAGGGGGGGCCGGTCGTTCCCAAATCCACCTTTCCACAGTTTCCACAAAGAGGAAAGAAAGAAGCAAAGAAAAGAGAAACTACTACTGCTACTACGATGTACTACCTGGGTCCTTCGGTAAGGTCCATTTATGAGGCAACGTATCCCCTTCGGTAAGATTTATTTGTGAGGCAACACGCCCCCGGATTCATTGTATTGTCACTGCTCAGGGAAAATGTCCGTGCCGATGACTCAACACCCCTTCAGCCGGATTTGCCGCGAGTAACGGCATCTTGAGGTCATGCCCCATCTCGAATTCGAATCGGGCAAGGGCTGTTTCCTCCCCCTGTCTATTGCTATAATCCGCCGCTGGGGGAGTCATTATGATACACATGCTAACTGATGTATCATTCCAGCATCTCAACCGCGATCGTCCTACCATCGGTTTCTTGACGGCATGGCTGCGAGATCCCTACGTGACCGCCGCCTGGTCCGGCGTCATCGAGGCCGCGCGCGAGCGGGATGTCAACGTGGTGCAGATGGTCGGTGCGCGCCTACGCTCCCCCCTTGAGTTTGAGGCTCCCGCTCAAGTCCTCTTTGACCTTGTGGATCCCAGCGGCTTCGCGGGTCTCGTCGTATTCTCCGAGATG
>JAJZRD010000298.1 GCA_021845945.1 Chloroflexota bacterium | reverse complement strand
GCAGGTGGGCTACCTGTTGGGCGGCACGGTGGTGGTGGAGGAGGTGTTCGGCCTACCCGGATTGGGACGGCTGGTGCTCTGGGCGATTTATCAACGGGATTACCCGACAGTCCAGGGAACCGTGCTGTTCATCGCCGTGATGTTTGCACTGGTCAATCTCATCGTAGACGTCCTGTACGCCTACCTGGATCCGAGGATACGCTGTGGCTGAGAGCCTCGCCGCCATACCATCCATGTCCCCGCCTCCACCCGGCGCCGTAAGTCGGATGCCGCGGCGTGCTTCCTTCCTGCGCCAGATCGCCCGCAACCGACTGGTGCTGTCGGGCGTGATCATGGCGCTGATCCTTGTGGCCGTGGCCATCTTCGCCGACCTGATCGCCCCCTACGACCCGATGTCCGTCGACGTGGCGGCATCCCTGCAGGGACCCACCCCGAAGCATCCCTTTGGCACCGATCGGTTCGGGCGGGACCTGCTGAGCCGCGTGATCTACGGCTCGCGCGTGTCCCTGGGCATAGGGTTCATCTCGGTGGCCGCCGCCATGGTCGTGGGCAGCCTCCTCGGGCTGCTGGCAGGGTACTTCGGGAAGGGCTGGGACGTAGTATTCGGTCGCGTGATGGACGTCCTGTTCAGCTTCCCCCTGCTGCTGCTGGCCATAGCCATCGCCGGCATGTTGGGCCCGGGCATCCCCAACGCTATCATTGCCATCGCCATCGTCTACACCCCCTTCTTCTTCCGGGTAGCCCGGGGGCCAACCCTGGCGGAGCGCGAAAAGGAATACGTGCAGGCGGCCCGGGTGATCGGCGCAGGCAGTGGACGCATCCTGTGGAGGCACGTCTTTCCGAACCTCCTGTCGCCCATTATCGTCCAGGCCTCGGTGACCATCGCCTACGCCATCTTGACCGAGGCCTCCCTGAGCTATCTCGGGCTGGGCACGCCGCTCCTGACCCCCTCCTGGGGCACGACTCTGAACGAGGGGCGCACCTACCTGCAGCTGGCTCCCTGGATCTCCATCTTCCCGGGGATAGCGATCATGCTGGCGGTGCTGGCCTTCAATTTCCTGGGGGATGGACTGAGAGACCTGTTGGATCCCCACATGAACTAGCGGGAGGCGACGGTGCAACTCCTGAAGGATCTCTACCTCGCCGGCAGCGGGCGCAGCGGTTTCGGCATCTCCGACGATTACGATTGCCACGTCTACCTCCTGGATGGAGGGGATGAGGCAGCGCTGATCGACACCGGCTCGGGCGTCGACCTGGAGCCCCTTCTGGCCAACATCTCCGCTCACGGCGTAGAGCTGAGCAGGGTGCGGAAGCTGATCCTCACCCATGGGCACCCAGACCATGCTGGTGGCTCGGCTGCCCTGCGATCCCTCCTGGACTGTCCCGTCATGGTGGGAGAGGCAGAGGCGGCGATCGTCGAGAGCGGCGACCCGATAGCCAGCGGGCTGAACGCCGCCCGCCCCTCGGGAGTCTACCCGCCGGGCTACCAGTTGCCCTCCTGCCCCGTCGACCGGCGGCTGCGGGACGGAGACACGATCAGGGTCGGCAAGTACACCCTCGAGGCCATAGCCACCCCGGGTCACAGCCCCGGATCGATCTGTTTCCTGTTCACTATCGAGGGACGGCGTGCGCTGATTTCGGGGGACACCATCCAGTTCTGTCCGGTGGCCGGCCAGACCGGGTGGATAAGCCTGCTCAACTGCCCGGGCACCGACCTGGAGGCCTATCGAGAGAGCGTGCAGAAGCTATCTGGATTGGCCGTGGACGTCCTGTTGCCCGGACATCGCCTTTTCACACTGCAATACGGACAGCGGGTGATCGACAGCGTCATCCGGGGGTTCGAGTCGCTGTCGATCCCCAAGTCGGTGATCTGAGAGGAACCGGAGGAGCCATGACTTCCATACTGCCCCGACTGTTCGAGCCGATCGATCTGCGGGGCCTGACCCTCAAGAACCGCATCGTCATGCCCCCCATGGGGACCCGATACCCCACCTATGGCGGGGCAGTTACGCCTAAGCTAACCCGATACTACCTGGAGCGAGCCCGGGGCGGGGTGGGGCTGATCATCGTGCAGTTCGCCTCCATCAGTCCCGAGGGGGTCAGCTCCCTGTACCCCCTCGGCATCTGGGACGATGCCTTCGTGCCCGGTCTGCGAGATCTCGTCGCTCAGCTACATGCGGCCGGCGCCAAGGTAGCTATCCAGCTGGCCCACGCCGGAGGAACGGCCAACTCCACCCTCAGCCGCAGGCCAGCCGTGGGCCCGTCCGCTGTGCCCGCCCTGGGGCGCGAGGTCCCACGGGAGTTGACTCGCGAGGGCATCGCACGACTCGTCGATGCCTTCGGCGCCGCGGCCCGGCGGGCAATGGAGGCAGGTTTCGACGCCGTGGAGCTGCACGTGGCCCATGGTTACCTCCTGAACCAGTTTCTCTCCCCCCTGTTCAATCGTCGAGCCGACGAGTACGGCGGATCCCTGGAGGGTCGAGCCAGGTTCCCCCTGGAGGTGCTTCGGCGGACTCGGGAGACCGTCGGAGATGGCATGCCCATCCTATGCCGGCTCAGCGCCGACGACGGGGTGGAGGGTAGCCTGGGCCTCGCCGAGGCGCAGGTGGTGGCGACGATGCTGGAGAGGGAGGGGGCGGACGTCATCGACGTGACGGCCGGCATCGGGGAGAGCTTCGAGGTGAGCGCCCCGCCCATGGCGATCCCGGCGGGAAGCCTGGTGCCCTACGCCGCAGCGATCAAGAAGGCGGTGGGGGTACCGGTGGTGGCAGTAGCCAAGCTGCACGATCCTCGCATGGCCGAGGAGGTGCTGGCCGAGGGCAAGGCCGATCTCATCGCCGTGGGGCGAGGCCTGATCGCCGATCCCGAGTGGCCCCGCAAGGCCGCGGAGGGTCGCTTCGGGGAGATCCGGCCCTGTCTCACCTGCAACCGCCCGGAGTGCCACGGTCGCATTTTCCAACAGGTGGAACTGGGCTGTGTCGTGAACGCGGCCGTCGGTCGGGAGGCCCAGTCCGAACTGAGATCGGCGGCACAGCCCCGGCGCATCCTGATCGTTGGGGGCGGACCGGCGGGGATGGAGGCCGCCAGGGTAGCGGCGCTGCGCGGCCACCAGGTGGTGCTTTGCGAGCGGACCGAAACCCTGGGAGGTCAACTCTTGCTGGCCGCGGCCCCGCCATACAAGGGCGACATGGAGAAACTCGTCCGCTACCTGGCCGGGCAGATGGCGAGGCAGGCGGTCGAGGTTCGCTTGGGTTGCGCGGTCACGCCGGAGATGGTGGCCGCGCTGGCTCCGGATGCCGTGATCGTGGCCACAGGGGCGCAGCCCGTCTGGCCGCCCATACCGGGGGCAAAGGAGCACGCCGTTTCCGCCTGGGACGTCCTGTCGGGAAAAGCTCAGGTGGGAGATCGGGTGGCCTTGGTGGGCGGAGGCGACGTGGGATGCGAGACGGCGGAGTTCCTCGCCGCCCGGGGTAAGCAGGTGAGCATCCTGGAGATGCTCACCGACGTCGCCCCGGAGCTGGTGCCCTGGACCCGACGGATGCTGCTGGACCGGCTGGTGACCAGGGGAGTGGAGATACTGCTTCAGGCCAGGGTCACCGCCATAGAGCCCAAGCGGGTGCTCTACGAGCGCCGGGGGGTGATCGCCGAGCTAACCCCGGTGGACAGCGTGGTCCTGGCTTGCGGGTCTCGACCCCAGGCGGAGCTGGCCGAGCAGTTGCGGACGGCACGCGTCGCCGTTCAGACCATAGGAGACGCCGTGCGGGCCGGCAACCTGGCGGACGCGATCCGCGCGGGTTTCCAGTCGGGCGCCGCCGTCTAGAGACAATACTGTTCACTTAAGCGATCAACATAGGAGAAGGGACGCCTCCCGTCGAGATTTGTGGCATCCTTGGAAGTGTCAACACCAGGCTGACCACAGCCCTCGAAAGGAACCGTCCCTTGGGATTCAT
>JAJZRD010000297.1 GCA_021845945.1 Chloroflexota bacterium | reverse complement strand
GCTTTCAGAGACAGGCTCTTGGCAGAGGGCGTCTCCACCCACCGCCAGTTGGAAGAGTTCGAGCTGGCCATCGACGCCGAGATCGACCAGGCCTTCCAGCTCGCCCAGGAGAGTCCCCTCCCCACGGGGGAGGATCTCCTCACCCATCTGTATAGGGACTGAAGCATGTGGTCTAAGGTCAAACCCGAACTGTACGAGCCTTCCCTCTCCGGCCAGACCGCGGAGACCGACCGGCGGCTCACCTATGGCCAGGCTATTCGGGAGGCTCTCGACCAGGCCCTGGCCCTGGACCCCAAGGTGTTCGTCATGGGCCAGGGGGTCGACGACCCCTCCGGCATGTTCGGCGCCACCAGGGATCTCCACCTCCAATTCGGCTCGGAGCGGGTCTTCGACACGCCGCTGGCCGAGAACGGCCTCATGGGCGTCGCCGTCGGGGCCGCCCTCGGGGGGATGCGCCCCGTCTACTTCCATAACCGCCCCGACTTCCTGATGCTGGCCATGGACCAGCTGGTCAACCACGCTTCCAAGTGGAGCTTCATGTTCGGCGGCGCCGTCAGCGTTCCCCTGGTGGTCTGGGCCTGCATCGGTCGAGGCTGGGGATCCGCCGCCCAGCATTCCCAGGCGCTCCAGGGGCTCTTCATGCACGTCCCCGGGCTGAAATTGGCCATGCCCGCCAGCTGCTACGACGCCAAGGGCCTCATGCTATCGGCGATCGCGGACCCCAACCCGGTTCTGATCCTGGAGCACCGATACAACTTCAGGCTCCAGGGCTTCGTTCCGGAGTACGGCTACAGGGTCCCCCTGGGCAAAGGGGTAATCCGCAAGCCCGGCAAGGACGTCACCCTGGTGGCCGTCTCCTACATGGTCACCGAGGCCTACCGGGCCGCCGAGGAGCTGGCCAAGGAGGGCATCGACGTCGAGATCGTCGATCCCAGGACCCTTCGCCCCCTGGACGAGGAGCTGATCCTGAGCTCCGTCGCCAAGACGGGGCGGGTGGTGGTGGCCGATACCGGCTGGAAGACCGGAGGGGTGGGGGCCGAGATCGCCGCCCTGCTGGTAGAGAAGGCTTTCGGCCATCTGAAGGCCCCCGTGCTCCGTGTCGCCTCTCCCGACCTGCCCACCCCGGCCGGCTACACCCTGGAGCAGGCCTTCTACGCGGGCGCACCCGAGATCGTGGCGGCCATCCACCGGCTCGTGCAGGCTTAGAGGATGAGTCCTTTGGAGAAGCACTCTCGGATCTACGTGGCGGGGGGCGACACCCCGATCGGCGCGGCCCTCCTGCGAGAACTGGATCGCCAGGGCTATGCCGAGATCGTGGGCAGGCCGGGCAGGGAGCCCGACCTCACCGACGCTGCCCAGCTGGAGGCCTTCTTCGCCCGCCACTCCCCCCAGCACGTCTTCGTCGCCGCGGGCAGGTCGGGCGGCATCGCCGCCAACCAGAAGTACCCGGCGGAGCTGATGCTGGATAACCTGCTTCTGGGCTGCCACCTGATCCACGCTGCCCACCGCCACGGCGTCAAGAAGCTGCTCTACCTGGCCAGCTCCTGCAGCTACCCCAGGCAGAGCCCGCAGCCCATGCGGGAGGAGTACCTGCTGACCGGCCCGCTGGAGCCCACCAACGAGGCCTACGCCGTCGCCAAGATCGCCGGCGTCAAGCTGTGCCAGGCCTACCGGCAGCAGTATGGGGCCAACTTCATCACCGGCATACCGGCCAACGCCTTCGGCCCCGGCGACGACTTCGACCCGGAGAACTCCCACGTCATCGCCGCCCTGATGCGGCGCATGCACGAGGCGAAGGAGGCCGGCTCCGAGGCCGTCGAGATCTGGGGCACGGGGTCGCCGCGAAGGGAGTTCATCTTCGTCGATAACCTGGCCGAGGCCTGCCTGGTAGCCATGGACCGCTACGACGGCATCGAGCCCATCAACCTGGGTGGGGGGACGGACCTCTCCATCAAGGAGCTGGCCCACCTGGTCCAGGAGGTGACGGGCTTCGAGGGCCAGATCCGCTTCGATGCCACCAAGCCCGACGGAATGCCGGTGAAGCTGCTGGATTCCAGCAAGCTGTTGGGGCTCGGCTGGCAACCTCGAGTGAGCTTCGCCGACGCCCTTCGGGCCACCTACGACTGGTTCGTTCAAGCCGTGGCTCAGCAGAAAGCACCCGCAGACACCAATCCGACAGACGAGGAGACCGTCTTTCATGGCTGAGAAGATGAGCGTCCCCTTCGGGACGATCTCCATAACCGACAGGGCCAAGGCGCTGATCGCCGAGATCCTGGAGACCAAGCGCGTCTCCAGCGGCAAGTACGTGCGGATGTTCGAGAGCCAGTTCGCCCGGCTGCTGGGGGTGAAGGAGGCCGTGGCGGTCAGCAGCGGCACCGACGCCGATATCCTGGCCCTTGCCGTACTCCACGACTTCGGTGCCAAGAGGGGCGACGAGGTCATCGTTCCGGCCCTGTCCTTCGTGGCCACCGGCAATGCTGTCCTCCACGCGGGCTTCACCCCAGTCTTCGTGGACATCGAGCGAGATACTCTCAACATCGACCCTGCCCAGATCGAGGCCGCCATCACCGACAGGACCCGGGCCATCATGCCCGTCCATCTCATGGGCAAGCCCGCCGACATGGACGCCATCCTGGCCATCGCCAAGAGGCACGACCTTCCCGTCGTCGAGGACGCAGCCGAGGCCCACGGGGCCTTCTACAAGGGAAGGCCCGTAGGCTCCATGGGGAACCTCGCGGCCTTCAGCACCTACGTGGCCCACATCATCACCACCGCCGAGGGCGGCGTCGTCACCACCAACAACGAGGAGTACGGGGAGATCCTCCGATCCCTCCGCTCCCACGGACGGGCCTGCAGCTGCAAGAGCTGCGTCCTGAACAGCAGCCAGAGCTACTGCCCCAAGCGCTTCAGGGGCCAGGACGGCGAGGACGTCCGCTTCACCTTCGAGCGGATCGGGTATTCCTGCAAGATGAACGAGATGGAGGCCGCCATCGGCGTCGGCGCCATGGAGATCTATCACCAGATCCTGGCCAAGCGGCGGGAGAACCTCCTCTACGTCCTGAGCCGCTTCCACCGTTTCAGCCCATGCCTCGCCACCATCCAGGAGGATCCGGACGAGCAGATCGGCCCCCACGCCATACCCATCATCCTGCAGGAGGGGGCCTCCTTCACCCGAGCTCAACTCACGGGCTATCTGGAGGAGCGGGGTATCGACACCCGCACCCTCTTCGCCTCCATGCCCACCCAGTGCGCCGGCTTCGCCCACCTGGGCTACCGGCTGGGGCAGTTCCCCAACGCCGAGTACATGGGCCGATACGGCATCCACATCGGCGTCCACCAGGATCTCGGGCTGGAGGAGATGGACTACGTCCTGGAAACCCTGGAGCGCTTCCTTGAGCTGCACCAGAACTAGGGGACTGAGAGGGAGAGATAACGTAATGGATTCCAAGTCGCGCCTGGACCTGGTGCTCGTCAACCCGGGCAACCGCACCCAGGCCTACCAATCGCTGGCGGGGTCGCTAGCCGCCATCGAGCCACCCATCTGGGCCGGCCTCATGGCCACCTTCGCTCGGAAGCAGGGACTCTCCGTGCAGATCCTGGACGCCAACGCCGAGGGGCTCGGCCCCCGGGAGAGCGCCGACCGGGTCGCCGATATGGACCCATTGCTGGCCGCCATGGTGGTCTACGGCCACCAGCCCTCGGCCTCCACCCAGAACATGCCCGCCGCGAGCGCCCTCTGCACCGAGCTCAAGCAGCGGGCACCCCAGCTGAAGACGATACTGCTGGGCGGCCACGTAGCGGCCCTGCCGGAGCAGACCCTCCGGGAGGAGGACGCCGACTTCACCTGCGAAGGTGAGGGCCTCTACACCCTGGTGGAGCTGGTCCAGGCCCTGAAGTCCGGCCGCTCCGAGGATCTCGCTAAGGTACGAGGGCTGTGGTACTGCGAGGGCGACAAGG
>JAJZRD010000036.1 GCA_021845945.1 Chloroflexota bacterium | reverse complement strand
GCCGGATCCCTAGCGGTCATGAAGAAGGTATCGGCAGGAAAGGGCCCATAGGCGTCGATCCCCTCGGCGCGGGCAGCCTCTATGGCGGGACGGATGGCATCCCGCTCCTCGGTCCCCAGGGTCCCGCCCTCACCGGCGTGGGGATTGAGCGCCGCCACGCCGATCCTCGGCCGCGCGATCCCCGCGGCCTTGACCGCCCCATCGCTGTAGCGGAGGGTCATGAGGACCCGATCCTTGGTGATGAGCCGAGCCATCTCCCGCATGGGCACGTGGAGGGTCACCGAGGCGAGGGTGAAGCCGGGGCTCACCATCAGCACGGTGTACTGGTCGACGCGGCAAAGGTCCGAGAGATACTCGTACTCGTCCAGGTAGTGGAAGCCGCCCTTCTTCATGGCCTCCTTGTTGAAGGGGGCCGATACCACAGCCTCCACCCGTCCGGCCATCGCCAGCTCCACCCCTCGGGTCAGGTACTCCACCGAGGCTCGTCCCCCCTCGGCACTGACCTCGGCCGGCTTCACCGAGCTCGGTACGTTGGCCAGGTCCAGCAGGTACACCACACCCGGTTCCGGCCTTGCCTCCTCCACCTCGGCGATTCGCACGATGCGAGGCTCCCCACCCCGCCAACCCGGGGCCTGGGCCAGCACCTTTGCGTCCCCGATCACCACCGGCACGCAGGCCTGGTAGAGCGTCGGGTCGGATAGCGCTTTCACCACTATCTCCGGGCCGACGCCCGCCGGGTCGCCCATCCCCACCGCCACCCTGGGGAGCCGCCGGGCGGCTGCTTCAGCAGTGCTCGTGGATCCGATCACCCGACACCCTCCAACCACCAGAAGCCTATTTCGGGAGAAACCGGCTCGAACCGAGAGGGCCGACCGCTGTGGCGATCACCTCCGATCGCCCGCGAGCCATCCCGAGCCTCGAGCCCAAGCAGCTCGCGGCCGTCGCTATTGTCGGCATCCGGCAGCGTGGCTGTCAATCGGTGTCGTGACATCTGTTCAATATGTTCAAACAAGAGATGGCGGGCAGCGGAGCCGAGGCAACCGTGGGGCAACCAGCGCACGGCTCCTGGCACAGACAATGGTAGAGGATCGGGGGGTCCGCACCCGTTATCCAGCGAGGCTAGGGGGAGACTGCCAGGGCGGTCTTCCCCTTTTTTCCGCCGTCCGAAGGGGCGTGCGAGCTTGGACAGGCAGGGGCTTTGGGAACAGTGCAACCCGACATCCTCCAGGAAACGAGTATCACGGCGACGGTCGCCCACCTGGTGCTGCAGCTTGCGGTGATCCTGTTCGCGACCAAGCTGGGGGCAGAGCTGTTCGAGCGGTGGCTCAAGCTGCCCAGCGTCCTGGGGGAGCTGCTGGCCGGCGTGGCTATCGGCCCCTACGCCCTGGGAGGGATCGACGTGCCGAGACTGGGCCGGCTCTTCGGCGACGCCGCCCAGGCGGCGAGCCCGTCGGCCATACCCGTGTCTCCGGAGCTGTGGAGCCTGGCTCAGATCGGGGCCGTGGTGCTCCTCTTCGCCGTCGGGCTGGAGACAGAGTTCCGCCTCTTCCTCCGCTACAGCGGCCCTGCGGCGGCCATCGCCGTGGGAGGGATCGTCCTGCCCTTCATCTTGGGCGACCTGGCCACCGTCGCCTTCGGGCTCGCCCGCAGCTATCTGGACCCCACGGCTCTCTTCGTGGGCACCATCATGACCGCCACCTCCGTCGGCATCACCGCGCGGGTCCTGGCGGATCTGGCCCAACTGGATAGCCCGGAGGGAATCACCGTCCTCGCCGGAGCGGTGATCGACGACGTCCTTGGCATCATCGTCCTGGCCGTGGTGGTGAGCCTCAGCGCCCAGGGGGAGGCGTCCCTCGGAGAGATCGGCCTCGTGGTGGGGAAGGCCCTGGGGTTCTGGGTGGGGCTGATGGTGGTGGGCCTGCTGCTCTCCCGCTGGATCTCCAGCTTTCTCACCGCCTTTCGTTCCGCCGGCGCCTCCCTCGCCCTCTTGATGGGGATAGCATTTCTCGCCGCGGGCCTGGCCGAGACCTTTGGCCTGGCGCTGATCATCGGCGCCTACACCATCGGCCTCGCCCTGTCCGACACCAGCGTCGCCGACACCCTGCGGGAGCCGATCGAGGCCATCTATCACCTCTTCGTCCCGGTCTTCTTCGCCGTGACGGGGATGCTGGTAGACTTCTCCGCCATGGCGCCTGTGGCGCTGTTCGGCCTCGCCATCAGCGGGCTGGCCATAGTGGGCAAGGTTGCCGGATGCGGCCTGCCCGTCCTCGCGCTGGGCTTCAATCTGAGAGGGGCCGCCAGGATAGGGGTCGGGATGATGCCCCGGGGAGAGGTGGCACTGATCATTGCGGGGGTAGGGCTGAGCCAGGGGGTCATCGGCGTCGACGTCTTCGGGATCTCCATCATGATGACCTTCATAACCACCGTGCTGGCGCCGATACTGCTGGTTCCCCTCTTCCGGGGAGGTCCGGGACGGAGGGCGTGATGGCGGGAGGGCGAGGCTCCTGCCGAGCCGTCTTTCGATGACTGAGCGGCTCGCCGGGAGGCTCGCCCTCCCGTAGGGGGCATCGCCCTCGGGCCAAACAGTCGGCGGCACGGCCTTTGCCCAACTCCACGAGATGGCCGGCCAAGGGCGGGTCGCGGGACCACGAAGCCCTTCACCCTTCGTTGGGAGCGAAAAGGAAAGATGCCACAGTTGCTGAAGCTGGACCAGGCGCCGAAGATCAGCCTGGAGGAGGCCAAGGCGGAGTACGACCGGGGCAAAGCCCTTTTCGTCGACGTGCGAAGCCGCGAGGCCTACGATCACTGCCACATCCCGGGGGCGATCTCGGTGCCTTTGATGCAGATCCCCACCCGTGCAGAGGAGCTGCCCCACGACCGGCTGATCATCTTCTATTGAACTTGACCCCACGAGGAGTACAGCGCCCGGGCGGCGCTGATGCTGATGCGACGGGGATACCAGAGGGTGAGGGCGCTGGTGGGTGGCATCCACGGCTGGCAGGGGCGGGGCTATCCCCTGGAGGGGTCGCGACCGGAGGTCCCCCTCAAGGCGGCGTGACTGCCCAACTGGATAGGCGGCAGCCGACCAGTGGGAAATGGATCGGGGCGATACTGCCGACGGGTAGAAGCTCAGACGGCCCATATTCTCTACTCATCATCACAATTCGATTGACAACGTCGTGGGGCATCCCTAGAATAGCAAGCGTTTTCTGAAAGCGCTTTCTACCTGGCCATGGCGAACGTTCGCCAAGAGAGGTTCCTCGCCGTGGAGAGCAACGCTGTCGAGCCCGCTCCGAGATCCCCTCGGACAGCAATCGTCCGGTTCGTCAACAGCACCGGGATGACGGTGCTGGTATACGTCGGCCTCGTGGTAGCCTGGCAGATTGCCGTCGACCTCTTCCAGATCCCTCGCTACATCCTCCCCGGCCCCATCGACATCCTGCTCCGCCTCTTCAAGGATCTTCCCACGATCATGGGACACACCCTGGTAACCCTGAACGAGGTGCTCCTAGGTTTCGCTCTCAGCGTGGCGATCAGTGTGCCCCTGGGAATGCTCATCGTCTACTCGCCCATCTTCGAACGGTTGATCTATCCCCTGCTGGTATCCACCCAGGCGATCCCGAAGGTGGCGCTAGCACCCATTTTCGTGGTCTGGTTCGGCTTCGGTATCACCTCTAAGGTGCTGATCGCCTTCTTGGTGGCGTTCTTCCCCATCGTGATCAACACCGTCGTCGGAATGAGCCGAACCCCCCAGGAGCTGCTGTACCTCATGGATTCCCTGGGCGCCTCCTCCCTGCAAACCTTCCTCAAGGTCAGGCTGCCCACCGCCGCCCCCTACATCTTCGGCGGGTTCAAGGTCGCGGTCTCCCTGGCCGTGGTCGGAGCCGTGGTCGGTGAGTTCATCGCCGCCAACAACGGCCTGGGCTATCTGCAGCTGGTGGCCAACAGCCTGATCGACATGACCCTGCTCTTCTCTACCGTGCTGGTACTGTCCCTGATGGGCATCATCCTCTTCTATGCGGTTTCTATCGTTGAGTCCTTCGTTGTCCCCAAGTCGCAACGCAAGGTCCAACAGGGGCCCGGAACCGGAGGAATGTAGCGATGGGCGAAAGCGGCAAGACCGTCGCTATCCAGACGAACGGCAGAGCGACTGCCCCCGGCGCCGTGTCGGTGGAGATCCAGAACGTCAGCATGGTGTACGAGCGCAGGGGAGGGGAATGCCTCACAGCGCTGGAGAAGGTCAGCATCTCCATCGCCCCCGGCGAGTTCCTGGCGGTGGTGGGACCGAGCGGCTGCGGTAAGAGCACCCTTCTCATGGTGGTTGGCGGGCTGCTCAGGGCCCGTGCCGGCAGGGTGATCGTGAACGGCGAGGTGGTTCAGAAGCCCTACCGCAACGTGGGTATCGTTTTTCAGAAGGACGTCCTTCTCGAGTGGAGGACCGTGCTGAGGAACGTGCTGCTTCCGATGGAGGTGCGCGGGCTCAAGGTGACAGCGTACGAAGAGCGTGCCCGGCACCTGCTGGAGACCGTGGGGCTCCAGGGGTTCGAGAGCCGCTACCCCGACGAACTCTCGGGTGGGATGCGGCAGCGAGTGGCCATCTGCAGGGCGCTGGTCCACCACCCCTCCCTCCTGCTGATGGACGAGCCTTTTGGGGCTCTGGACGCCCTCACGCGAGAGAAGCTGAACCTGGACATGCTGCGGGTGTGTGCGGAGGAACCGAAGACCGTGCTTTTCATCACCCACAGCATCGAAGAGGCAGTCCTCATGGCAGACCAACTGGTGGTGATGACGCCTCGCCCCGGGCGGGTACTCACCAACCTCCGGATCGACCTCCCCAAACCCAGAAGCGCCGAGACCCGCCACCATCCGCGGTTTCACCAGTACGTCGAGCAGGTCCGCGATACCTTCCACAGCATGGGCATCCTGTAAACGGCGGTCCAAGACAATCGAAGACGCGGTCTGTTGGCCGAAACACTCTTAAGAGGAGGCTAGCGATGTCAAGATGGCTATCCCGGCGACTGATGCTCCCCCTGGTTGTCTCACTGTCCCTTCTGATCGCACTGCTGGTCGCAGCTTGCCAGCAACCAGCAGCCCCTCCAGCAACGGGTGCCGGCGCTCAACCTACTGCGCGGTCCTCTGGCAATCCTCAGCTCACCAAGGTGAATCTGCGTCTGAACTGGTCCATCAAGGGCGAGTTTGCCCCCCTGTTTGTGGCCCGAGAGAAGGGCTACTACAAGGACGAGGGGATCGACATCCAGCTGCTGGAGGGAAAGAGCGCTACCCAGGCGGTTCAGGTGGTAGGCAGCGGCAGCGACGATTTCGGGTACGTGCCATCCATACAGCTGATCACCGGTGTGAACGAGAAAATTCCGGTGAAGACGGTGTCCACCATCCTGAAATCCACCCCCATGGTGTGGATATCTATGCCCGATCTTCCCATGCCAAATCCTAGAGTGGCAGAGGGGAAGAAGGTGGTGATCTCTCCGGCCTCCACCTTCAACCTGATATGGAATGCCTTCGCCGAATCCCTCAAGCTGGACAAGAGCAAGATCGAGGTGGTCGGTGCGGATCCCGCGGCCCGTTTCAGCCTCTTCCTGGATCGCAAGGTGGACATCCTGGGCGACACCTTCTCCACCAACGAGTTGCCGATGCTCCAGGCCAAGGTGGATAAGCCCCTCAACCTTCTGAAGGTGGCCGACTACGGGTTCGACGTCCTCGGCTACGTGATGATCACCAACGAGAAAACCCTGAAAGAGCGGCCCGAGCTGGTGCGCCAGTTGAACAGGGCCACCCTGAAGGGGTTCCTGTACACGGCGGAGCATCCGGACGAGGCCGCCGATATCATGAGCGGTCTGTATCCCAGCGTCCTGGACAAACAGGTAACCCGCGGCCAGGTGAAGGAGATGGCCAAGCTGATGGCAGGAGAGACGGCGGATAGCCTGGGTCGCGGTACTGACAAGGCATGGCAGAATACCCTAGACACCCTGGCCAAAGCAGGTGTGATCACCGAGAAAAAGGCGCCCAGCGCTTACTACACCAATGACCTCGTGAAGTAAGAGGGATCGGACGGAGTCGTCAGCAGATGAGCGACGAGACGAAGCGCGAAAACGGAGCCGTGCCCTTTCACGTGATCGGCAGTCCCCTCTCACCGCAGCCGACCGGTCCCTTCTGTCAGGGGGTGGCCGTGGGACGACGCCTCTTTCCTTCCGGCCACCGAGGGATCGATCCCCGCACTGGTGCCCTGGCCGTGGGCAACGTCGAGACAAGGGTGCGGCAGACCCTCGAGAACATCAGGGTGCTGCTCGAAGCAGAAGGCAGCTCCTTTGACAGAGTGACGACGACCTTCGTGATGGTTCGAGATCTGTACCGACACCGCCCGCTAGTGGACACACTGTACAGGGAGTATTTCGGCCAACACAGACCCGCCCGCACCATGGTGGAGATCAGTCGCCTCAACCAGGACGACGATGTGGAAATCGAGATGTGGGCCTCCCGTGATCCGGTCGAGGTGATAGAAACCGACCGTGTTCCCAGACCCAGCAGCCCCTTTGCCCAAGCGGTCAGGGATGGCGAACTGCTGTTTCTCTCGGGCATTTGCCCTCGGGAGCACCATGGGGACGGCCTGGAGGCGTTCGAGCGGCAGGCCAGGGTCGTCTTCGAAGAAGTCGGGACGCTGCTGAAAGCGGGGGGCAGTGATTTCGCCCGTGTGGTGCAGAGCAGGGTCTTCGTGAGAGACCTGTTCCGCTTCAAAGACACCATAGACAGGCTCTACCTGGAGTACTTCGGGTCTCATCGCCCCCCGCGGACCCTATTGGAGGTGAACAGACTGAACCGCGACAGGCCCCTGGAGCTGGAGCTAGTCGGGCTCCGTCACGAGCCGGGTGTGGCGCCGCCACGAGCGATCCAGGTGCAAGGGCTCCCTCAGCCGGACGGACCCTGCTCACACGGCATGGTAGGTGGTGGAGTGGTCTTCCTCTCGGGCATCCGTGCAGTCTCGGCTGGGGCGCCGGGCCAGCGGGATTCCGTCGAACGCCAGGCCAGGCAAGCCTTCGAGAACGTCGCGGCAGTGCTGAAGGCAGCGGGCTCGGGGCTGGAATACGTGGTTCAGAACAGGGTCTACGTGAGGGACATGTTCAGCCACCGGCCGGTGGTGAACCGGCTGTGCGAGGAGTACTTCGCAAACGGTCTGCGGCCGAGAACCATCTTGGAGGTCAACCGTATGGGGCAGGACAGCGACCTGGAGATCCAGATGGCTGCGTCGGCACCGTAATCTAGCGCTGCCGCCAGGTCATGCATCATCGCTATCGAAGAGTGGGGGGTCGAAGCCGTCAGTACGGCGACCTCGCCTACCCGGTTGCATCCCGGAAAGCGCCATAGCCTTACCCGGAGGCTTCTCTCTGTTCCGGCTTTCGTGGGTAGCCGCGAGTCTTGGGAAACCTCTTGACAACTCTGAAGGGCCCTCCTACAATGGCGGCGGATAGAAAACCTTTTCTGAAAGGGCTTTCTAAGTGGAGAAGAGGACCGCCACCATCCAGGACGTCGCCGACAGGGCCGGCGTCTCCATCACCACCGTCTCCCGGGTCCTCAACGACACCGGCTACCCCATGCGCCCCGAAACCAAGCGCCGAGTCCTGGAAGCCATCGACGCCCTGGATTTCCGCCCCAGCCCCCTGGCCCGCGGTCTCCTGGGCAAGTCCACCCGCACCATCGGCCTGATCATCCCCGACATCTCCAATCCCTACTACCCCCTTCTCTCCCGCGGGGTCGAGGACGTCGCCAGCGAGAAGGACTACACCGTCATCTTCTGCAACACCGACCGCAGCCTCGCCAAGCTCCGGGGCTATCTGGACATGCTCCGGGAGAAGCAGGCGGACGGGATCATCTTCGCCGGGGGTGGCATGGACAGCGAAGGCGCCCCCCTCCCTCTGGAGGAGATCCGGGGCCCGGTGGTGCTGGTGGGAAGGCATCGCTGGCCCTTCCCCTCGGTTCAGGTGGATAACACCAGCGCCGCCTACGAAGCCACCTCCCACCTGATCGGGCTGGGCCACCGGCAGATCGGCTTCCTGAGCGGTCCCACCACCCTGACCAGCGCCCGGGACCGGTTGAAAGGATACCGCCAGGCGATGGAAGTGCTGGGCGCCGGCGTGCAGGAAGCGCTGGTCCGCGAGGGCGATTTCGGTTCGGAGAGCGGCTACCAGGCCGGCCTCTCCCTTCTGAGCGCGGCCGGCATCCGGCCCACCGCCCTCTTCGCCGCCAACGACCAGATGGCGCTGGGCGCGATGGCAGCCGCCTTCGACCTCGGGGTTCGAGTGCCCGAGCAACTGGCCGTGGTCGGGTTCGACAACATCCCCACCGGCCGCTACGTGCGGCCCAGCCTCACCACCATCTCCCTGCCGACCTACGAGATGGGGGCCTCGGCCGCCAGGCTGCTGCTGAAGCTGCTGGCCGGGGAGCCCGCGGAGCAGGTCCTCTGGCTCCCTACTCGCCTGGTGGTCAGGCAGTCGTCCGGCCAACCCGTTGCCGCAGTTGTGAAGTCGTAGCGAAAAAGGAGGAATACATTGACAGAACTGGAAAAGTACAACCTGTTGGAGATGCCCTGGACCGACGTAGCCAACTGGATCAAGGCTGGAAACGACGTTGTGATGATCCCCGTCGGAAGCATGGAGAAGCACGGCCATCACGTGCCCCTGGGGGTCGACTCCTACACGACCATGGGTAGCGTGGAGAGGGCCGCCACCAAGGCCAAGGTGCCCTACGCCCCCCTGCTGCCCTTCGGCCACTCGCCCCACCACATGGGCGAGGCCGGCTGGGGAACCGGTAGCGTCTCCCTGCCCGCCGACGTCTACCGACAGGTCCTCTACTCCATCGGCCGCAGCCTGATCTTCGCCGGCTTCAACAAGCTGGTATTCGTGTCCCACCACGGCACCAACATGGGACCTCAGAAAGAGGTGCTTCGCACCCTGCGGGCCGAGACCGGCTGCTTCTGCGCCTACTACAAGACGCCTACAGAGCGAGACTGCGTCGTCGTGGCGGACCTGCTCCAGGGCCCGCCCGAGGAGACCCCCGGCTGGCATGCCGGCGAGCTAGAGACCTCCACCACCATGGCCTACCTCAAGGAGAAGGGGCTTTACGAGGGCTCGGTGAAGATGGAACGGGCCGAGCCCGACCGCGCCCACGCCCCCAAGTGGATGGGTCCGGCCTTCTCCAAGAAAGACGGCACCGACACCGTCATCTTCCAGGGCTCCGAGAACATCTTCGTTCCGATGATGCACCACGAGTACAACGACTCGGCCACCATCGGCAACCCTCTGCGCTCCAGCGTCGAGCAGGGCGAAGCGGTGTTCGAGCGGATCGGCGACCACCTGGCCGCCTTCCTGGAAGAGGTCAAGAAGTTCGACATCCACGTTCCCGACGGCAAGCGCGACTGGCCCGGCCGCTTCTGGAGAGGATAGATCACGTCTGTAGGAGCCGGCTCCTACGGACCGACTTGGAGAGGCTCGTGGCTCGCTTCGTAGTGCTGGCGACCCTGGATACAAAGGCCCTGGAGGCCGCCTTCGTGGCGGAGTTGATCCGCGCCCGAGGCCACCTGGTCAAGGTCGTGGACGTCGGGGTGCGGGAGGGCTCCTCCCTCACCCCCGACGTCGGCAAAGAGCAGGTGATGGAGGCAGTCGGGATGGAGCCCTCCACCCTGCTGCGGCTGCGCCGCGACCAGATCATGGAAACCATGGGGCGTGGTGCGGCGGCCATCCTCCACTCCTGCTGGGAGAAGGGTGAACTGGACGGCGTCCTGGCCCTGGGCGGCAACCAGGGCACGGCCATAGCGGCCATCGCCCTGGAGAGCCTGCCCATCGGTCTGCCCAAGGTGATCGTGTCCACCGTGGCCTCCGGCAACATCCGGCCCTACATCGGCCACCGGGACGTGGCCATGATCTTCTCCGTGGCCGACCTCCTGGGAGGACCCAACACCATCACCCGCACCATCCTCTCCAACGCCGCGGGCGCCCTGGTGGGCATGGCGGAGATGGGCATCCCGATGAGCCGGAAGTCGAGCAAACCGATAGTGGCCATTACCGCCCTGGGGAACACCGATCCGGTGGTTACCCGGGCCTGCCGGCTACTGGAGGAGCTGGGATACGAGGTGGTCGCCTTCCACGCCTCGGGCGCCTGCGGCTCGGCCATGGAGGAGTTGATCGACGAGGGGCTGATCGACGGGGTGCTGGACCTGACCACCCACGAGCTGGTGGGGGAGGTGCTGGGCGACGACATCTACACCCCCACACGCCCCGGACGGCTGGAGGCAGCGGGCCGGAGAGGGATCCCCCAGGTGGTAGCTCCGGGGGGACTGGAGTACTTCTGCTTTGGCCCCTTGGAGACGGTGCCCCCCAAGTACCGGGGACGGTCCATCCACTACCACAACCCCTACAACATGAACGTGCGGGCCACTCGAGAGGAGATGGAGAAGCTCGGGCTGGCGTTGGCCGACAAGCTGAACCGGTCCCGCGGACCGGTGACCTTCCTGCTGCCGCTGCGAGGCTGGAGCATCATCGGCGCCCCGAACGGCGTGCTGCACGACCCCGAAGCCAATCAGGGCTTCATCGCGGCCCTCGAGAGCCGGCTGGACCCGAAGGTCCGGCTGGTGGAGATGGATACTGTGATCAACGACCCCATGGTGGCAGATCGAGCCGTGCAGATCCTGCACGAGACGATGTCCTCTTGAGGGCAGCGAAGGATCTCGGCCGAGATGCTTTGCCGGCGCTCGGCATGACACCGGAGGAGATGAGGAGATAGTCCCAATGCTCGGAAGGATCGAGGGTTTCTCCGAGAGAATCGGCTCCATTTACGGCTACACCAAGGTCGGTATCGTTCACTTCAAGGCTTTCCCGGACGTGGCCAGGGGCGAGGGCCCCATCGCGGAGACCCTGGCGAAGATCGCCGAGGACGACTTCTTCACGGCGGTGGAGGTCGGCTGGATGCGGGACCCCCGGGTGCGGAACGGGGCGCGCAAGCTGCTGGAGGAGGCCCACCTGGCCGTCTACTACGCCACCCAGCCCGCCATGCTCACCCAGAAGCTGAGCCTGAACGCCCTGGATCCCGCCGAAAGGCGCAGGGCGATCGGCCAGGTGAAGAACTGCATCGACGAGGCCTACGACCTGGGGGCCAGGGCGGTGCGGTTGATCGCCGGCAAGGACCCCGGCCCCGAGAAGCGCCCGGAAGCGATGAAGCTGCTGGTGGACTCGATCCACCAGCTCTGCGAGTACGCCAAGGAGGAGGGGGAGATCGCCGTCGTCCTGAAGATCTTCGATCGGGACGTGGACAAGCAGAACCTGATCGGGCCCTTCAGCGACGCCCTGGCGGTAGCGGAGGAGGTGTCCAAAGAGCAGCCGCGCTTCGGGCTGCTGGCGGACCTGTCCCACTTCCCGCTGCTGCGGGAGAAACCCGAGGAGGCCGTGCCTCTGGTGAGGGCATATCTGAAGCACGCCCACATCGGGAACTGCGTCATGCGGGATCGGCGCCACCCGGCCTACGGCGACCTGCAGCCCCGGTTCGGGGTCCCTGGAGGCGAGATCGACACGGAGCAGGTGGCCGACTACCTGGGGGTGTTGTGGAACAACGGCTTTTTCCACCAGGAAGAGATGCCCGTCATCAGCGCCGAGGTGCGGCCGCTGCTGGCAGGTGAGAGAGAAGAGGTGATATTGGCCAACGCCAAACGGGTGATCAAGGAAGCCTGGGCTCTGTTCCAACGCAGCCGCTCGCTCTGATGGCATCGAACCAAGAAAGCGGGCCCAGGGCGCAGTGCCTCGCACCGGGTTCTGAGTTCTGGGTGCTGAGTGCAGAGAAGTCGCCTACGTAGGGCGGGGGCTTGTCCCCCGCCGCCCGGTCCTCCGACGACGAGGACGCGGCGGCGCCCTGTGCGCCGCCCGACGTCACGAAATTGCGGAACGACGCACTTAGACACAAGACCTTGCGGGATAGCTAAGAGAAGGAGAAGGACTATGAGGATTCGCCTGGTTCCCAAGGTGTCGCTCGTCTTTGGATTGGCCATCGCCGGAATGCTACTGATCTCGGCAGGCTGCCAATCCGCACCGGCCGCTGGTCCCACACCCGCCAAGTCTGCTGCTCCCGCCGCGACTCAGGCGTCTGCGCCGGCGACCACCGCTCCCGCGGCGGCCCCCACTCAGGCAGCCGCACAGGCCGCAAAAACGGACTTCCCCAACCGTCCTCTGGAGATGCTCGTCCCCTTCGGGGCGGGAGGCGCCGCCGACGTGGCAGCCCGCAAGATCGCCGCGATGGTGGAGAAGGATCTGGGCCAGTCAATCGCCATCTCCAACGTCACGGGTGCAGGAGGAGCCGTCGCCTACCAGCAGGTGAAGAACTCCAAGCCCGACGGCTACAAGCTGCTCTGGACCTCCGCCGCAATGGCCACCCTGCTGGCCCAGGGCAACATCGACTTCGGCTACCAGGCTTTCGACCACGTGGCGCTGGTTTCGGCGGAAACCGTGACCCTGACCGTCTCCGCCGACTCGCCCTGGAAGACGCTCAAGGACTTCCTGGCCGACGCCAAGACCCGCTCCAAGCCGATGACCGTGGGCAACTCGGGGATAGGTAGCTTCACCCACCTGTCGGCGGCTGCCATAGCGGACGCTGCCGGCGTTCCCTTCACCCACATCGCCTTCGGAACCGGCCTCGCGGTCACCAACCTGATAGGCGGTCACATCGAAGCCAGCGTGCAGCACCCGGCGGAGATCCTGGCGGCCTACAAGGGAGGCTCGGTCCGAATGCTGTCGGTGAGCAGCGATCAGCGGATCCCCGCCTTCAAAGACGTCCCCACCCTGAAGGAGCAGGGCGTCAACCTGATGCTGGAGCAGTGGCGAGGGGTCTCGGTTGCCAAAGGCACCCCCAAGCCCGTTCTCGACCGGCTGGAGGCCGCTTTCCTGAAGGCGGCCAAGAGCGACGAGTGGCGCCAGTACAGCGAGAGCGTGGGGGCGGTGGCGAAGCCGCTGCCCAGCACCGAGTTCTCCAAGTTCGTGGCCGACCAGGACGTCCAGATATCTACGCTGGCCAAGAAGGTGAAGACCGACACCAAGTAAGTCTGTGGCTGCCGCTCCCCGATCCGCTGCCGGCAGCGGATCGGGGAGCGGCAGGAGAATAGGAGCAACCCATGCAGACAACCTTTAACGATCCGGTCGTCGAGGCGCCGGGCTTCCACATCCCCGACAAGATGAGAGCCGCCGTCCTGTTCGGTCCGGACGACCTGAGGGTGGTGGAGAGGCCGGTGCCGAAACCAGGGCACCAGCAGGTGCTGATCAAGGTGGCAGCCTGCGCCATCTGCGGCACCGATCTGAAGATCACCCATCACCCCTTCCCGGGACAACCGGACTTCGGGGTGTTCATACCCGGCCACGAGTACGTGGGCACCGTGGTAGCGGTTGGGGACAGCGTGGTGGAGTACAAGCCGGGGGACAGGGTGACCGTAGAGGCTCACAAGGGATGCATGCGCTGCGAGAACTGCATTCGCGGCGAGTACACGGCCTGCCTGAACTACGGCAAGGTGGATCTGGGCCACCACACCTCCGGCTTCACGGTGCCCGGCGGCTACGCCGAGTACGTGGTGCACCACATCAACGCCGTCTACAAGATCCCGGACAACATCTCCTTCGAAGAAGCCACCATGGTCACCACCACCGGCACTCCTCTCTACGGCTTGGACGTGGCAGGGGGCTTCGTCGCCGGTGATTCCATCGCCGTGATCGGCCCCGGCCCCATAGGGCTGACCACCGCGGCGGTCTGCAAGACCCTCTGCGCCGACCAGGTGATCCTCGTTGGCACCAACGAATCGAGGATGAAGCTGGGGCCGGAGTTCGGCGCAGACCAGCTGGTGCGCGCCCGAGGCCAGGAGGCGGTGGATCAGGTGCGGGCGCTGACCGGGGGAGTGGGGGTGGATCTCACCATCGACTGCGCGGGTGGGCAGGGCACCCTGGAAGACGCCCTCAAGATGACCAAGCTGGGCGGGAAGGTGCTGCTGCTGGCCTTCTACAAGGAACCGGTTACGGCGGACATCAGCGTCGCCATCCGCAGCGACATCACCATCTACACCACTCGCGGCGAGGGCCACTCGGCCTGCCGGCGAGGGCTGTCCATGATGAAGCAGGGGAAGTTGCGGATGGGCCGGATGGTCACCCACGAGTTCAAGCTTGAGGACATCATGGAGGCCTTCGCCGCCTTCCGAGAGCGGCGGGACAACGCCATCAAGGTGTTGGTCAAACCCTAGCCTGACAGGGTGACGGGGTGACGGGGTGACGGGGAGAGATCCTCTTACGCCCCGTCGCCCTTTCTCCCCGTCCCCCCGCCTGGGTTACGCCCACTCCCCGCAGCCGTAGGCCGCTTCGTGCTCTGGCCAGGGCCGCCACACCGACATCAGCTCGTCGTGGCCCAACACCTCCGCCCTGGTCCGCCGGCCGTTAGCCACGGCCACCACCTGGCGGAAGAGCTCTTCCCCGGCCTGCGGCAGGGTCATGGCCCCGTCCAGCACCGTCCCCACGTTGACGTCGATGTTGTCGGACATCTTGGCGAAGCTGCGGGAGTTGCCGGTGATCTTGATCACCGGGGCTATGGGGTGGCCTGTAGGGGTCCCACGGCCCGTGGTGAATAGGACGATCTGGCACCCCCCCGCCACCATGCCGTTGGTGGACTGGGCATCGTGGCCGGGGGTATCCATCAGGTGTAGCCCCGGTCTGCCGTAGGCCTCCGCGTACTTGAGCACGCCCACGATGGGGGAGCTACCCGACTTCTTCATGCCCCCCAGCCCCTTCTCCACCACCGTGGATAGGCCGCCGTCGAAGTTCCCCGTGGAGATCAGCGCCACGCGCTTCCCGGACCGATCGTTCCGGCTCTGCGAGGCCAGCCGCGCCTCGCTGAGCCGGATCACCCTGTAGATCTGCTCCGCTACTTCCTCGTTCCGGGCCCTGGCTCCCAGCAGATGCTCGGTACCCAGCAGCTCGTTGATCTCCGAGAACATGGCGGTGCCGCCCTCGGCCACCACCATGTCCGCCGCGATCCCCACGGCCGGGTTAGCCAGGAGGCCGGAGAAGGCGTCGGTTCCACCGCACTCGGTGGCCACCGCCAGATGCTCCAACCCGAGCTGCTCCCGCTGGAGGGAGGAGGCTTCCTGAACCAGCCGGCGGACGATGGATGCGCCGGCCTCCAGCGCCTTCAGGCTGCCGCCGCTCTCCTGGATTGTGATCATCTCCACCGGCTTGCCCGAGGCAGCTATCCCCTCCGCCAACTCCGTGGGGGTTAGCCGCTCGCAGCCGAGGCCAACCACCAGGACGGCCGCTACGTTGGGGTGCCTTCCCAGGTTCTTCAGGGTTCGGGCCGTGATCTCCAGGTCCAACCCCATCTGGCTGCATCCCACGTCGTGGGTGAGGGCTACGGCGCCGCCCACCTGAGCGGCGATCCTCCTGGCCACGGTGTTGGCGCAGTAGGTCGAAGGTATCACCGCCACCAGATTCCGCACCCCCACCCGGCCATCCGGGCGAGGGTATCCCCAGAACTTCACTTCCCGACCTCCCTGTCGACGCGAATCCTGCCCCGCTGGCTGACCAGGTTGTGAACGTGAACCCAGGCACCAGCCTCGATCTCCGCCGTCGCCTCGCCGATCACCTCGCCGTATTTCAGAACGCCATCGCCCCTGGCGATCCTTCGAAGGGCGAACTTGTGGCCGAAGGGAATCTTCTCCCGTATCTGCAGGGTCAGGGTCTCGCCACCCACCCGCACGGTGCAGGGCTGCCCGGCCGCCAGCTCCACCACCGCCACGGCGACGCTGTCCCGGGGATCGATCACTATGGCCCGTTCCGCCATTCCCGCCTCCCATTCAGAGACCAGTCCTGAGTCCTGAGTGCCGAGTCCTGGCTACGAACATGCTGCTCTCGGGACCCAGGACTCTTCGCCTTCAGCTTCCCTGGCCCGCTGCTTACCACAACAGGTTGCCCTCGGCATCCCGAGGCATGGGGCCGAGAGGCTTGATCACCTCGTACTCCGGGTCGCCCTTCAGATCCTCCAGCAGACCCGCAGTGCAGTAGAACTCGTCCAGGTTCATGGTGTCCTTGATCCGCACCAGCTCGAAGACACCGCCCTCGGGCTTGGCGGAGCGGAGCGCCACCTCCACCGCCTCCAGGTCGTTGTCCAGGGTCATGGGGATCTTGGCCCCCTCAGGGAAGTTGCCGGTGAGCATGTTCCAGTAGGTCTTCTGGGCATCCCACTGGTTCACCAGCTTGCGGGTGGTGAAGTCGGCCGCGCCCAGACCCGCGCAGTTGCCGTGGGACTCGGGCCGGACGTTCAGCACCACGATCCGCTTGTATATGGGAGGATAGGGAGCCTCGCCGGTGCGTCGCCACATCCCCATCACGTTCATGTCCATGCCGGTGCCGGAGATGTTCTTGCCGATCCAGTCGACGACGATAACGTCCGCGGAGTCGAAGGGGACCCGAGGGAGCATCTTGTTGGCGACCTTCAGGTACTCGACGTCGGTGTCGGGGATCTTCTCCGGCGGCGTGGCGATGACCTTGTAGGTCTTGTGGTAGGCATTTTCCACCGTCCCCACGCCCAGCATTATCTTACCGGTGGCTAGCATTACCTTGGCCGCCTCCGGGATGTTCCGGGGCAGCCCGTGGTCGTGGACCGACTCCGCCCCCTTCTGCTTCCCCAGGCCGATCGCCATCATCTTGCACAGGCCGCTCTCGATAGGGGCCCGGAAGGAGGTGTGGTTCTTGATCCGGCCTACCACGATGACACCGTCGGCATTGTAGGCGTTCTTGTCCATGTGGATCTTGGCGCCGTAGGGGGTCTCGCCCAGGATCACCGTCTCCATGGAGGAGTGGATCGGAATGCCCAGCGCCTCCTCGGTGATGCCGTACTCGGCGATCAGCTCCAGCTGCCCCTCGGCCGTGGCGCCGCCGTGGCTTCCCATGGCCGGCACGACGAAGGGCTTCGCATCCAGCTTCTTCAGCTCCTCGGCGATGGTCCCCAGGATCAGGGCGATGTTGGTCACGCCCCGGCTACCCGCCGTCAGGGCGATCCGCTGGCCGGGCTTCACCCTCCGGGCCAGCCCCACCCGGGCCAACTCCTTCCGAACCTCGCCGGCTACGTCCTCGACGCGATCGGTCGTGAAGTGACGTCGCACCAGCGCGACGTCCGGCATCGGGTATCTGGGATAACCGCTCATGTCATCTCCTCTCTGTGGCCGCCTGGCCCCGGTGCACCGCCTAACTGCTCCCGATAGCTGTCATCCTGAGCGATAAAGCTGTCATCCTGAGCGGCAGCGAAGGATCTCCTCTCACCACCGGGAGATGCTTCGCTCCGCTCAGCATGACAGTAGCTGTCATAGCCGCTCGGGCGGAGTACTAGCCGTTCCAGATGCCCAGCTTCTTCGCTTCCTCCATGATGCGCTGCGCCACCATCGTCCCTATCCGCGCCTGGGACTCGCGGGTGACCCCGCCCAGGTGGGGGCTGAGTATGCACGTCGCATCGTCCAGCCCCTGGAGGGGGGTCTGGAAGGGAACGCCTCGAGTCGGCTCGCTATCGAAGACGTCCACCGCAGCACCGGCGATTCTCCTCTCCACGAGTGCATCGCGGAGAGCGAGCTCGTCCACCACCGGTCCCCTGGCAGTGTTGATCAGGTACGCGTGGGGTTGCATCATCGCCAACTCGCGCGCAGAAATCAAGTGCCGGGTCTCCTCGTTGAGGGGGCAATGCAGGGTCACGACGTCGGAGCGCCCAAGCAGATCCTCCAGGCTCAGCAGTTCGATCCGGGAGGAGGGGGTCACCCCATCCCAGACGTTGGGGTCGTAGACGATCCGGACGTAGGGATCGTTGGCGATCACCTTCATCCCGAAGGCAAGGGCAAGTCGGGCCACCCGCATTCCGATCTGGCCGATCCCCACTATCCCCAGGGTCTTCCCCTCCAGCTCCCACCCGCCGTACTTGACCCTATCCCAGTTCCCCGCCTTCAGGTCGCCGTTGGCTTTCGCCATCTTCTTGGTTATGTTTAGAATGAGGCCGAGGGCGAACTCCGCCACCGATTGGGAGCTGCCGCCGGGGATGTTGAACAGCACGATGCCCCGCTCGGCGGCGGCCTGGTGGTCGATGTGATCCGTGCCGATGGAGGCGATGGCGATGATCCTCAGCCTATCGGCCCGCTCGATCACCTGCCGGGTTATGAACTGATCCACCCTCATCAGGATGACCTCGTGGCCGGGCACGGCGTCCAGCAACTCCTGCCCGTCCAGGTAGGGGCGGATCGTCAGCTCGAACTGTTGCTGCTCCAGGATCCGAAGGCCTGCCGGGTCGATCTTGCCGATCACCAGGATCTTCATGCCAACCTACCCCTCCCCCGGTATCGAATCCGAGTCCTGAGTCCTGTTTAGCTTCCCCAGGACTCAGGACTGGTTACCACCTGGCCGGCGGCAGCACCTGGCGCATCTCCGCCAGGGTCGCGCCCCCCGCCATCATCTCCAGGATCCGCCGCTCCTTGGCCGCCACCTCCTGAGCCCGCCGGAGCACCTCCTCGGCCCTCTCCAGCGGCACCACCACCACTCCGGTGTCGTCGGCCACCACCAGATCGCCCGGCCGCACCTGAACCCCGGCGACGCTGACCGGGCCGTTGAGCTCGATCGCCTCCAGCCGGTACTTGCCCGTCCGAGGAGTGACGTGAACGGACCAGGTAGGGTACTGCTTCTCCCGAATGGTGGCCACGTCCCGAACGCCGCCGTACACCACGTTCCCAGCCATCCCTCGGGCCACAGCCACGGTGGTGGAGAGCCCGCCTTGGCAGGAGACCTCGGCACCGGCAGCATCCATGACGCCGACGTCACCCGGCTCGGCCACGGCGTACACCTCCCGGTCGGCCAGCCTGGCCACGGCCTTCTCCGCGAAGGACTCGGTCACCGTCAGCCGCTCCACCAGGTAGCGAAGGGTGACCGCCGGACCCACCACCGTCTTTCCCGGGACCACGGGACGCAGCAGCGATGCGGCTATGGTTCCATTGATCCCCATGGAATCCAGCACGTCGGAGAGGGCGGGGGTCGGCTCCTCCAACTCCCTGTAGCCGGCGATCACGGCGGGGGCCGGTCGCTCGATCTTGAACCGGGTGATGCGCTCGGTGGGGATCAATCCCCACAGCCTGTCCTGGTACGCCCTCAGCTCCTCCCGAGTGTCGGCCATAGCGTTACCTCCTTCCATCGCCCTCACCCCCGTGAACATGCCCTCGGGCATGTTTGCGCCTCTCCCCTTGAGAAAGGCTGACCGAGCGCAGCGAGGGCGGGTGAGGGCTCTTTGTCTGGCTCCGAACGAGCCCTCACCCCGACCCTCTCCCAAAGGGAGAGGGAGTCTTCATCTCTCCCTTTGGGAGAGGGGGATCGAATATCACTCCTGCCACAACTCCAGCCGAACGCCGTGGGTAGAGTTGGGATGAACGAAGGCTACTCTCGCCTTCCCTCCAAACACCGACCTGGGGGTCTGATCGACCATCTGGTAGCCTGCGGCGAGAAGCTCCTCGATCGCCTCGTCGATGTCCTCCACCCGCAGGCAGAGGTGATGCATGCCTTCTCCCTTCTCCTTCAGGAATCGGCCCTGGGAGCTGTCCTCCCTCGTGGGCTGCAGCAGCTCGAGGCTGGACTCGCCCGCCGGCAGGAAGGCGATCTTCAGTCCCACCTCGGGGACTTCCTCGGTCAGATTCACCTTCAACCCCAACAGATTGTAGAAGGGCAAGACCTCCTCTATGCTCTTGACGACGATCCCGATGTGCTCTACCCGCTTGACCTTCATTCCTTCTCTCCGTCCTGCTCAGGTTTCCACAGGGCCGGCGGTCGCCCCACGCTCATTTGGAGTGCGGTGGCTTACCGCCGCCACCGCCTCCACGCCCCGACGGAAGGCCTCGAAGTTGAGGCTCCGCAAGGCCGCTCGATCCCCGGACACCACCTTCTCGATCCCCCGCAGGATCGAATCGACGGACACCGCCTGGGTCGCCGCCACGTAGCTCCCCAGCACCACCAGGTTGGCCACCTTGGCTGATCCCAACTCCTCGGCGATGTGGTTGGCGGGGACCTCGTACGATCGGATGTCGGCGCGCGAGGAGCGGGCATCGATCAGAGAGCTGTTGACGATCAACACCCCGCCGGGACGAACGGCCGGCTCGAACCGGTCGAAGGAGGGACGGTTCATAGCGATGACGCCCAGGGGGTTGGCCACCAGGGGCGAACGCACCCTGGTGGAGGAGATCACCACGGTGCAGTTGGCCGTGCCTCCCCTCATCTCGGGCCCGTAGGAGGGCATCCACACCACCTCTCGGCCGTCGAAGAGGCCCGCGTAGGCGAGCACCTGGCCCGCGAAGAGGATCCCCTGCCCGCCAAAGCCCGCGACGATCACGCTCTCGTGCATCTCTGCGCCTCCCTCGTCCTCTGTACCTGTAGGAGCCGGCTCCTGCCGGCGATCCGTAACCGCCTCTCCCCCTGGGAGAGGCCGCCCAAGGGCGGGTGAGGGCTGGAGCGTTGCCGACCAAAGAGCCCTCACCCCGACCCTCTCCCATAGGGAGAGGGAATCTCCCCGTCTCAGCGCACCACACCCTCCGACTTCAGCCGTTCCACCTCTTCCCCGGAGTAGCCCAGCACCCCCCTCAGGATCTCCTCGGTGTGCTGGCCCAGCAGCGGCGGGGCACTCCGGATGTGGGTACCGTCCTCGGCGAAGCGGAAGGGCATGTCGATGGCCCCCACCACCCCGGCGAGGGGATGCTCGAAGCTCTGCACCATCTCACGCGCCTTCACCTGAGGGTCCGAGATGACCCTGTCCAGGCTGTTCACCGGCCCGGCGGGCAGCCCTTCGGCGTCGAAGAGCGCCAGCCACTCCTCGGCGTTTCGGGTGCGCATCCGCCGGCTGACCAGGGCGTTGACCCGATCCCGGTTGGCCACCCGAGCCCTGTTGTTGGCGAAGTCGGGATCCGAGGCCAGCTCCGGCACGTCCAGAATTTCACAGAATTTCGGCCACTGACGATCGTTGACCACCAGGTGCAGGTAGCGTCCGTCGGCGGTCAGGTAGTTGGCACTGGGGACTCGGGTGGGGTTCTCGGAGCCGAAGAGCCCGGGCACCTCGCCCCCACAGAGGTAGATGGCCGCCTGAAAGGTCGTCATCGCCAGGGAGCAGTCCAGCATCCCCAGGTCGATGTACTGGCCCCGGCCGGTCCTCTCCCGGCGATAGAGGCTGGTGCTGATGGCGAAGGCGGCGAAGATGGCGCTGGCAACGTCGGTGATGGCGACGCCGCACTTCGCCGGCTCGCCGCCCATGGGGCCGGTCACGCTCATCAGCCCCGACATCGCCTGAAGGATGGGATCGTAGGCCTTCTTGTCCCGGTAGGGACCCGTCTGGCCGAAGCCCGAGATGGAGCAGTAGATGAGATCCGGCTTGAGGGCGGCAAGAGTCGGGTAGTCGATCCCCAACCTGCGGGTTACCCCGGGCGCGAAGTTCTCCACCACCACGTCCGACCGCGCGGCCAACTCTCGGACGATCCGCTTCCCCGCTTCCTTCTTCAGATCGATGGCGACGCTGCGCTTGCTCCGGTTGACGGAGAAGAAGTAGCCGCTCTGGCCGTGGATGAAGGGGGGCCATTCCCGGGCCTCGTCGCCACCGTTGGGCTCCTCCACCTTTATGACTTCGGCCCCCAGCTCCGCGAGCATCATGGAGCAGTAGGGCCCGGCCAGCACCCGGGAGAAATCGAGGACTCGCACGCCGGTCAAAGACATTCGCGGGCAACCTCCAAGGGACTTCAACCACTGAGTGCGCCGTTCCTCAAGTCCGCGGCGTAGGGCGGGGTCTTCTGCCCCGCCGCCCGGTGCCTGATGTGCGGGCCGGCGGCCTATCATCGCCACGCGGGCGGTGGGGCACAGGGCCCCACCCTACGTATCAGAACCAATGTGGCAATGTACTAGTACACGACCACAGAGAAGGTGACATGTACTGTCATGCTGAGCGCAGCGAAGCATCTCCCCGTGGCGAGAGGAGATCCTTCGCTATCGCTCAGGATGACACCTGTCAGAACCATCGTGGCGAAG
>JAJZRD010000296.1 GCA_021845945.1 Chloroflexota bacterium | reverse complement strand
CTTTTCCCTCTCCCAGGGGGAGAGGGTCAGGGTGAGGGCTGTGGCATCAAAGGGGCCTGGCCCCCTAGACATCTACCTCTTGATCGCCTTGATCGCCCCGTCGATCCGCCGCAGGGCCTCTCGCAGGTTGGGCAGGGAGTTGGCGTAGGAGATCCGCAGGTAGCCGTCGCCTGCATCGCCGAAGGCGGTTCCAGAGAGGCTGGCAACCCCCGCTTCGTGGAGCAGGTAATGTGCGAACTGCTTCGACGGCATCCCCACCCGAGTGACGTTGGGAAAGGCGTAGAAGGCGCCGGCCGGCCAGCGGCAGCTTATCCCCTCGATGGAGTTGAGCCCCTCCACCACCACCTTCCGCCGCTCGGTGAACTCCGCCACCATCTTCGCCACGTCGGGTTCCGCCTGGGGACAGGCCAGGGCAGCCCGCTGGATGAAGGTGGGAGTGCAGGAGACGCTGTTGTTCACCAGCCGGACGAAGTGTATGACCAGGGACGGGGGCACGATGCCAAATCCCAGCCGCCAACCCGTCATCGCGTAGCTCTTGGAGTGGCCATCCAGGATTATTGTCCGCTCCGCCATACCTGGGAAGGTGGCGATGCTGACGTGGCTGCCCTGGTAGAGGATGCGGCGATAGACCTCATCCGACAGCACCCAGAGGTCGTGCTTCACCGCGAGGGCGGCTATCTCCTCCAACTGGGAGGGAGGAACGACACCCCCCGTGGGGTTGTGAGGGGAGTTGAGGATCAGGAGAGTGGTCCTCGGGGTGATCTTGGAGCGCAGCTCCTCCAGGTCGATCCCGAAGTCCCGCTCCTCCCGCAACTCCAGGGGAACCGCCTTGGCGCCCACGAAGTCGATCATCGACCGATAGATGGGGAAGCCCGGGTCGGGGTAGATCACCTCGTCCCCTTCCTCGGCCAGGGCCAGAATGGTAAAGAACATGATGGGCTTGGCGCCCGGGGTGACGATCACCTGGGACGCATCCAACGCCATGCCTCGACTCTTGGACGCCTCGGCGGCGATGACTTCGCGAAGTTCCGGCAAGCCTTGAGACGGACCGTAGTGGGTGAAACCCTCGTCCAGAGCCTCCCTGGCTGCCGCGGTAATGGCGGGGGGAGTGTCGAAATCAGGCTCCCCGATCTCCAAATGGATGACGCTTTTTCCCTGTGCCTCCAGGGCTCGCGCCTGCGCGAGCACGTCGAAGGCGGTCTCCATGCCCAACCGATCCATCTTACCTGCTATTTTCATCGCCTGTGCCCTCCTGGCGCGCGATTCTAACACCTTGCGTATTCTGAGGCCACCCTCTTTCCTTTCACGGGTCCGGACAGAGTTCCAGACGCGTGGGAAATAGGGTGTATGCGCTGCCGGATTAGTATCTTCTGCCGATTCCCTGGATCGTTCCAAAGAGTACAATGGTGCTACCAAAAGGAAATGGTGGTGGTCCCCTCGAAGGAGAGAGGTAGACCACCGGCTCGGTAGCAGCCTTCCAACTCAGTGTCGAGGCCCAAGCCCCAGGGCTTGGAGAAGGAGGTCACGATGATCACCAAACACGTTGGCGGCGAAGTCGTCAAGGGCGGCATCTACTGGAGCATGAGCGCGGGAGAGTTCGTCTCGGTCCCTAGAGAGGGCGGGCGGTTGGCCGGAAGCATGCAGGACAGCTACCTCAGGGCACCCCTTCCGGTGGTGCTGGTGGTGGGTCCCATCATGGGCCTCGCCTTCGCCATCTTCCTCCCGCTGTCTGGTCTGCTGGTTCTGGTACCCTTCCTGGCCGACAAGCTGCGCGGGGCACTGATCCCCAGCGCGGCCCACGCGGCGGCAGGCACTACCTTGCAGCCGGGCATCTCCTACCTGGAGCCCCGACCCCGGACGGCCCCGGAGGAGCGACCCACCGAAACGCCGGAACAGGGCAAGCTGGTGGACCTGGCCAAGGAGATCGCCGAAAAAAGGTGGCAAGACAGGTAGAGGGGAAAGCTGTAGAGACGCGACAGGTCGCATCTCTACCCGTGGAGTGAACAACCAGATCTAGAGGGCAGACCCGATGATGGGGCGCCGAGGGGCTCTGAGGACGGAGCCCCCGGCGCCCCTTTTGTTTGAGGGAGAGAGCATGCAAGCAAAGATGCTGCTTCGGACGAAGAGGTCGGTGGAGAGACGCTTGGCCGTCGCCCTGGCCGTCGTGGCTGTTGCAGTGGCGATCGCCTTTGCCTTCACAGGAATGGCTCTCGCAGAACCCAATCAGCAACCCAAGACCACCCACGAGTTGCAGGGCAGGGAGAACTGCCTGACCTGCCACCCGGTTGGAGGCGGCGTGAAGCCATCGCCGGCCAATCACGCCTCCTACAGCAACGCCACCTGCCTCGGATGCCACCCCGTCGGTGGCGCTGCGCCGGCAGCAGCCGCGAAGCCCCCGGCGCAGCCCACCACACCGCCGGCCGAGCCGTCGCGACCCGCGTCCCCGGCCGCACAGGCCCCGGCGCCATCGCCCCCCGCCACTGCCCAACCCCCCGACCCTCTGGAGCAGTTGGGGGGAGAGACCAGCAAGCCGGTCCCGCCCGCCCCCGCGCCGGCGCCCTCCTGCATCGATTGCCACAAGAACCCCGGCCTCTCGATGGCCCTGGGGAACGGGGATAAGCTGAGCCTTACCGTGAATGAGGCCGACATGAACCAGTCGGTTCACCAGGGCAAGCTGAGCTGCACCGACTGCCACAGCCGCATCACCGGCTTTCCCCACAAGAAGGTTCAGTTCAACAGCAAGCGGGAGTACTCCATCGCCCAGTACGAGGCGTGCAAGCGGTGCCACTTCGCCAACTACACCAAGACCCTGGACAGCATGCACTACAAGGTGATGGCTTCCGGGAACCAGAATGCCCCGCTCTGCACCGATTGCCACGGCTACCACTCCGTGTCGATTCCCAATGAGCCGCGCACCAAGATCTCACTGAGCTGCGGCAAGTGCCACACCGACGTCTACGAGACCTACTCCAAGAGCGTCCACGGCGCAGCCTTGATGAACGGCGGGAGCGCGGACGTGCCGGTGTGCACCGACTGTCACGGCGCTCACGTCATCAGGGATACCAGCTCAGCCTCTTTCCGCAACAACACGCCCGAGATGTGCGCCAAGTGCCACTCCGATGCGACGATGATGGGCAAGTACGGACTGTCGCCCAACGTCTTCAAGACCTACGCCCAGGACTTCCACGGCGCGACGGTGAGCCTGACCAAGCGCCAGAGCGGGGACAGTTGGACCGCCAAGGCCGTCTGCTCCGACTGCCATGGTGTCCACAACATCAAGTCCTTCAAGAACGAGGAGCCGGCCCAGGTCAGGCAGGACGTGATGGTCGCCTGCCAGAAGTGCCATTCCGACACCAGCAACAACTTCCCTGAGGCCTGGATGGGCCATTACCAGCTCAGCCTGGAGAAGACCCCTCTGCCCTTCCTGGTGAGGTCCTTCTACTGGGTCATGATCCCCTTCATGCTCGTGGGGCTGCTGCTCCACATCGTCGTCGACCTCTGGCGCATCGCCAGGAATCGGTAAGGGAGGGAACGGATATGAAAGCCGAATATCAGGGACAAACCCGGGCGCCTGAATACTTCGTCCGCTTCAGCCCCAGCCAGCGGGCGGAACACCTGTTTATGATGATCTCCTTTACCGCCCTGGTGGTAACCGGATTGCCGCAGAAGTTCTTCGGCTCCGGCTGGGCTCAGACCATCATCCTGGCCCTGGGCGGGATCGAGACCACTCGGCTGGTCCACCGGGGCTTCGCGATACTGTTCTGCCTGGAGGCCCTGTACCACGGGGCCTTCATCGCCCGACTGATAGTGACGGGCCGCTTCGTCCCCAGCATGATACCCGGACTGAAGGACGTAGCCGACGCCCTGCAGTGCTTCAAGTACTGCATCGGGGCCTCCTCCGTGTACCCCAGGTTCGATCGCTTCGATTTCCGCCAGAAGTTCGAGTATTGGGGTGTGGCCATGGGCGGAGATCG
>JAJZRD010000035.1 GCA_021845945.1 Chloroflexota bacterium | reverse complement strand
ATGAGGATGAGACCGGTGCGGTACTCAGGCATGTCGGGAAGGAGCAGCCAGGCCAGCGCGAACATGAGGATCGGGCCGATGATCCAGTTCTCGACCAGGGAAAGGGTGAACATCTTCCCCGCGCTCTTGATCTTGGCCAGCTCCTCGTACTTGACTCGGGCAAGCACCGGATACATCATCCAGAGGAGGCCGATGGCGATGGGGAAGGAGACCGTGTCGATGCGAGCGGAGTCCAGCAGTTGGATCACGCCTGGATAGGAGTATCCGAGCCACAGCCCCAGCCCCATGGCAGCGAAGATCCAGAGGGGAAGGAAGCGATCCAGGGTAGATAGACGGCCAACGACGTTCGCCTTTGCCGGTGCGTCCCGGCGCGCGGGCGACTCTGACACGTTAGGCACCTCCCAGTGCGATTGGCGTCATCGAAAGTAGCGACAGGACGTACGGCATGGACGGCAGATCCTCCACCCTAGCCGTCCGCGCAACCAGCAGGGGTGCGATCGGTTCGAGAAGCATCCAGGAGATCGGCTATCTTGCTCCCCCACTCCTCGGCCCCAGGGGCCAGGGAGTAGTAGACCCACCGGCCGTCCTTGTCGTCTCGGCGGTCGTTCACCAGACCCACCCGCTTCAGGACGGACATGTGGTGGGAGACCGTTCCCTGGCTCAAGTTGAGGGCCTCGGTCAGGTGACAGACGCACTGCTCGCGCTCCCGCAGCATGAGGACGATCCTCAGCCGGCTGGGATCGGCCAGCGCCTGGAGCACGGGCAGGAGCTCGCCGGCTCTCTCCTCCCCCTGCACGCCCGGGCCGGGATAAGTGGCGGTACAGATCATGGCTCCCTACTCACCTCCCCGACGATGAATTGATGGCGGTCAATATATTATGCCGCAAAGGGGCCTTTGTCAAGTGGTGCGAACACTAGCGGCGGCCGCTTTTCGGGCCAGAGCCCGCTTAATCGAGCAACTCGTCCAGCCGCTGCCGCTCCATCTTTCAGTTCACGAGTCCGCCAGGAGCTGCGACAGGCAGGCATCGACCTTCTCCCGAGCGGTGGAAGGATCAACCGATGGGAGGCAACACAGCAACTCGGACGACACCTCCAGTATCGTCTCCTTGGCCGCCCTGCCCACCAGAGGAGTCGGGTCCACGTCCTCGCTCTCTACCGCCACGGTCTGGCGGTGCGAGCGAACGTGACCGATCTCCAGGCTCAGCACCTCGACTCCCCTCTCGAACTCGGTAACGTCCGGCTCCGGGACACGCAAGGTCTCTCGGAAACCGGCGTCCTTGAGTACCGCCCGGAGCTTCTCTTCCAGGATCTCTGCCAGGTAGGCTCCGAGGGATAGCTCCAATCGGCTAGACATCTTCTCTCTCCCCAAGTACTGGAGCAGGCGCCAGGGCACGCGGCCCTCTTGTTCCGGCCCCACCCCTCTGGAAAACCGGTACCAAGACTACTGGAGCCAGCACCGTGGTGATGAAGGTCATCATGATGGAGACGCCGAATACGTCGGCCTCGATGATCCCTCTGCTCAGTCCAACTCCGGCGACGATGAGGGCTACCTCTCCCCGGGGAAGCATCCCAACCCCTATGCGTGTTGCTCCCCACCGGTTGAACCCAACACCCAGTGCGGGTAGACCGCACCCGAGGACCTTTCCCGCGATGGCAAGGAGGCTTATCACCAGTCCGAAGCCCATCACCGGCCCCATGGCTCCGAAGTTCACCAACATCCCCATGACCACGAAGAAGATCGGCACGAGGGCGTGGAAGAGGGACTCCATCGGCTCTCGGAGGGTCTCCGCGATCTCGGTGCGCGACAGGGCTAGACCCATGGTGTAGGCACCGATGATCATGGCAAGGCCAAAGCCCTCGGCAAGAGCCGCCGCCAGGAACGCAAGGGCCAGCGCAAGACTGAGGGCGGCGCCCGAGGCCTGGAACGAACCCAGGAGACGGGATATGGGCTTGGAGAGCAGGATGCCGACAGCCATGAGGCCCAGCCAGAAGCCCATCGCCTTGCCGCCCACCACCGCCAGGCTCCCAAGGGACACATCCCCACTGGCCCCCAGGCTCACGACGATGGCCAGGACGATGATCCCGAGCACGTCGTCGATGACGGCTCCCGCCAGGATGGTGACCCCCTCGGGAGTATCCAGCTTCCGGATGTCTCCCAACACTCGGGCGGTGATGCCCACGGAGGTAGCAGTCATGATGGCTCCCATGAAGAGGGCCACTGGATCGAGAGGACCGCCCGCCAGACCGAAGGCCACTGTGGCTAGATCGCCGAAAACGAAAGGCAGTATCACGCCGCCGGTGGCGACGACGAACGCCGGGCCGCCGTAGCGGAAGAACAGGTCGAAGTCGGTCTCCAGACCTGCGAAGAAGAGGAGGATCACCGCTCCTATCTGGGCGATGGCCCAGAGCTCAGTAGTCACCGGAATCATGGACACCGCGCCAGAAGCTGCCTGGTGTTCGAAGAGCGCGCCCACCAGGGGCAGACTCATCCCTCCCAGTGCATAGGGGCCGATGACGACTCCGGCCAGCAGTTCTCCAAGGACACTCGGCTGTCCCAGCCAACGCTCGAACAGTTCGCCGCCCAGCTTGGCAGCGATCAGGACGACCGATAGCTGCAACACCAGGTGAGCGACCAACTCCGTTACGTTCGTTCCTTCCAAGTCCCCCTCCTCAATAATCTGGGATGGGTTTCGGCGCCCGCCTGCCGGACAACAAAAAAGGAGACCGATGACAGTCTCCACCTAGCCTCGTGGATATCGGGTACGGGCACCCCGGCTGTGAGCGAGTGGATCGATGTCTGCCTGAAGAACCGCTTTGCGGGGATTATACCAGCGCGACCCGGCGGTCTCAAGCCTACCGGACGGCGAGGGTGCGGCAAGCCCCTTTCGGCAGTGACACCCCTTTCGGCAGGACTTGACTGGAGCGGCCGCGTTTGCTAGTCTACGTCAACAATTAAATAGGATAGGCAAAGGTCCCCGAGAGGGGCCAAGAGCGAAGCCGGTGTGAAGCCGGCGCTGTCCCGCAACTGTGATGCGGCCGCGTTCCCGCGGCCGACAAGCCAGGCCGCCTGCCTTTGCCTGCTGTTTACAGCCTTCGAGGATGAGGACGACAGCCCTGTAACGTGGGAAACTCCCCTGTCCGATCTCTCGGGCGGGGGATTTTGTTTGCGCTTCCACGTGATTTTCGGTTCGCCGCAGCAACCGGCTTGGATGGAAATCGAATCATGAACGAATTTCAGCGCCTATCTCCAGAGCAGATCCAGACGCTTAGCTTCGAGATCATCGAGGGACTGCTGCCAGACTTCGACCGGTTCTCGCCCTCGTGGCCGATCGTTCGGAGGATGGTCCACACGGCGGGCGATCCTTCCATCGCCCCGCTGATACTCTTTCACCCCGATGCCGTTTCCTCCGGACTCGGCGCCCTGCTGGCGGGACGGTCGATCCTCACCGACGTCAAGATGGTGGCGGCGGGAATCGACAGAAGGCTCGCAGGTCGCCTGGGCTGCCAGGTCGTGTGCGCCAACGAGGAACCAGTGGCTCCAGCGCTCGAATCCGCGGGGCGGACGACGAGAAGCGCCGCGGCAATATTCAGCCTCTCGGACAGGATCCCCGGCTCGATAGTGGCCATCGGCAACGCTCCGACGGCCCTCTTCGCCCTTCTGCAGCTGCTTCGTGACGGGCTGGAGCCGCCGGCACTCATTATTGGGACCCCAGTGGGATTCGTGGGGGCCGCCGAGTCCAAGCGAGAGCTGGTGACACTCGGAGAGCAGCTCGTCCCATACGTCACCTTGGAAGGCACCAGAGGGGGGAGCGCCATGGCGGTCGCGGCGGTCAACGCGCTGCTGGGGTTGGCGAGCGCGGAACTCGACCGCCGGACTGCGGGGCTCGACGGCAGCTCGTGAAGACAAAGAGAGGTCAGCGCCTAACACAGGGTATCTGGGCAGCCCTGGCCCTGCTGCTCATCGGTGCCCAAGTCGGCTACGCCAGGCCCCAGGAGATGCACATCATGGAGGGCTTCCTGCCCCCCGTGTGGGCGGCGTTCTGGTATCTGACCGTCATCCCCTTCTGGCTGATCGGTTTTCGCCGAATCAACACGTTGGTGGCAACCAAGCCCGAGGCGCGACTCGGTCTAGGCATGGCAGGCGCCTTTACCCTCGTCCTGAGCGCCCTGAAGGTTCCCAGCGTAACGGGGTCCAGCAGCCATCCAACCGGAACCGGGCTCGGAGCCATCCTGTTTGGGCCCGCCGTGATGAGCGTCCTCGGCAGCATCGTGCTGCTGTTTCAGGCCCTGCTGCTGGCCCACGGGGGAATCACCACCCTTGGTGCCAATGCGTTCTCCATGGCCGTCGTCGGTCCGGCCGTAGGCTGGGCCGCATATCGGCTCTTCAAGGGGATGCGACCCCGGTGGCTGCCCATCTTCCTCGCTGGGGCCACCGCCGACCTCGCCACCTACCTGGTCACGTCGATCGAGCTGTCCCTGGCCTACCCCGATCCGATAGGTGGCTTTTCCGTTTCACTGATCAAGTTCGCCGGGATCTTCGCCGTCACGCAAGTCCCGCTGGCCGTAGGAGACGGGATCGTCACGGTGCTTACCATGAATGCACTGCGAGCCAACGGAATGGAGGACTTGGTGGCATCGGGAGCACAGGAGGGCTAGTTGTCGAACGACTCGCACGCCGTTGCCAAAGGTCTCGGCCGGACCACCAAGGTACTGCTGATCGTTGGACTGGTGGTCGTGGTGGCAATACCCCTCGTTGTGAACGAGGGGGCCTCCTTTGTCGGCACGGACGACGCGGCCAAGACGGCGATCGCCGAAATCGCACCACAGACCCAACCCTGGGTCAGGCCGGTCTGGTCGCCCCCCAGCCGCGAGGTCGAGAGCCTTCTCTTCTCCCTTCAAGCAGCGGCGGGAGCGGGAATCGTCGGGTACTTCGTCGGTCTAAGACGCGGGAAGGCGGACAAACGACCTCAATCAGGAAACGACCGGCGAGGAGGGGAAGAGTAGGTTGAGCTGCATTTCGACTCCGCTGTGGCAAGCGGCTGGGCATCCAATTGATTGACCGCTACGCCTACGCCACGAAGACCAGGATGGTCGACCCAGCCCACAAGGCGGCGCTGGCGGTTTCTGTCATGGTGCTCTGTCTCGCGCTTGACAAACCGGCGGTAGGGCTGCTGGCCGCCCTCGGAATGTGGGGAATGGCAAGTTGTTGGGCGGCCATCCCTTTTCGGGTCTTCGCGGGTGTCCTGATGGCCGAGGCTGCGTTCCTGCTGATGGCCACCGTGGGGGTGGCTATCAGCGTAGGTACGGCCTATTCCAGGAGCATGTGGGGCTTTGCGGCGGGACCCTGGTGGGTAGGAACCGACCGTGCTTCCCTGGAGCTCGCCGCACACCTGGTGACACGAGCCCTGGGCAGTGCGTCCGCCTTGAACTTCTTGGCCTTGACCACGCCGCTGGTGGATCTCCTGGAGGTAATGCGGAGACTCCGGTTGCCGCCGCTGCTGACAGACGTCATGACGGTGGTCTACCGGTTCACGTTCACCCTCCTGGAAAGCCTGGTTCGCATGCACACAGCCCAGGAGAGCCGGCTTGGCTACGTGAACTTCCAGCGGGGCATGGTGAGCGCCGGTCTCCTGGCGGGAGGGCTCTTTGTGGATAGCTGCCGGCGCACCAGCCGGCTCCAGACCGCTCTCGAGAGCCGCGGCCACCGCGGAGAGCTCAGGGTGCTCTCGATCCATTACCGGAGTGATCCCAGGCTGTACTGGGCCGGAGCGATCCTGCTCGGCAGCCTCTTCTTTGCCTGGAGCCTGGCATGAGAACGATCCTGGAGCTGGACAACCTCCACTATCAGTATCCGGGACAGGACACCCCTGCCTTGAAGGGGGCATCGCTGGCCATACCGGCCGGTTGCAAGCTGGTCGTGGTTGGGCGCAATGGCTGCGGCAAGTCGACGCTCTTCCTGCACTGCAACGGGATCCTGAGGCCCAAAGCCGGCGCGGTGCGGCTGGACGGTCGAGAGCTGTCTTACGACCGACGCTCACTCCTGGAACTGCGGCGTCGAGTGGGGATGGTGTTTCAAAGTGCCGAGGACCAGCTTTTCAGCGCCAGTGTGGCCCAGGACATCAGCTTCGGCCCGCTCAATCTGGGGCTGAGCGAGCAGGACGTGCGGGGCAGGGTCCTGGCAGCCGCCGAGACCTGCGACATCGTCGACCTCCTGGAGCGTCCGGTTCATGCCCTGAGCAACGGACAGAAAACGCGGGTAGCCCTGGCGGGTGTCCTCGCCATGGACCCGCAGCTGCTGGTGGTCGACGAGGTGTTGGGCAGCCTGGACCCCTGGATGCGAAGCCAAGTCCTCGTCGTGCTCCAACGGTTGGTGGACCGTGGCAAGACGGTGTTGATGTCCACCCACGACCTGGCGGTCGCGCGCAACTGGGCAGATGTCGTGGTCGTCATGAACGATGGACGTGTGGTGGCAGCGGATTCCCCAGAGAGAGTGTTCGGTGATTCCGACCTGGTCGGCCTGATCTGCCCTCCGGATCCCTGGCAATCGGAAGCAATCGCCGGGGAGGGCGCCACTCGGACGCGTGGAGAGCAGGAGGCTGTTGCCCGCCTAGCAGGAGGAGGCTGACAACATGACGCAAGTTGGTGTGGTGCTTCTGGCTCACGGCAGCCGTGGAGATAAGGCGAACGATGGCCTGTTCGAGGTTGCGGAAGCTCTCCGAGAGCGCAGCCGGTACAAGATCGTCGAAGTCGGCTTCATGCAGCGGAACTTCCCCACTATCGAGGAAGCTGCCAAGAGTTGCGTCCTCCAGGGCGCCGAAACGGTCTTGCTGATCCCCTATTTCCTGCACGTCGGGTTGCACATGCAGGACGATCTCCCCGAGACCATCGAGCTGCTCAAGGCCATGCACCCCAACGTCCATTTTGCCTTCGGCAAGCCCTTCGCCCACCACCCGAGACTTGTGGACATCGTCCTGGATCGCATAGAAGACTGCCGGACGGGCATCGTGGAGGGTGGCAAGAGCGACGAGGAAACCGAGGCCGAGGAAACCGATCCGCCTCCCCCGGACAGGCCACTTCGGACAGGATATACTACCGGCGCGTGCGCCGCCGCGGCCGCGAAGGCCGCAGCCCACGTCCTGCTTACCCGGAAGCGCGCGATCCGGATCGACGTTCCCCTGCCCACGGGACAGCGGGTGACCTTGCCGGTCGGGCGGTGCGAGATCGGACCGAATTCGGTCCGTTGCTCGGTGATCAAGGACGCAGGCGACGACCCCGACGTCACAAACGGAGCCGAGATCTGCGTCTCCGTGGGATGGAGCGAGAGCCCGGGCATCGCCATCAAGGGTGGCGAAGGGGTGGGAGTAGTCACCAAGCCCGGGTTAGAGCTGCCGGTCGGGTCCGCGGCCATCAACCCCGTGCCCCGCCGGATGATCGAGACGGCTGTGGCCGAGGCCCTCGGGCCGAAGCTGGACGGCCGAGGTGTGGAAGTAGAAGTGACGGTCCCCGCCGGAGAGGCCTACGCGCGGAAAACCCTGAACCACCGGCTCGGCATCGTGGGCGGCATCTCCATTCTGGGAACCAGCGGCATCGTGCAGCCCTTCTCGGCAGCGGCCTACACGGCGGTCGTCGCGCAGGCACTGGGCGTTGCCGTAGCCGTCGGATGTCGCCAGGTGGTGCTTACCACCGGCCGGCGCACCGAACGGTTCGCACAGGCGCTGCTCGGCCTGCCGGAGGAATCCTTCATCCAGGTTGGTGACTTCATGGGTTTTGCCCTGAAGCAAGCCGTCCGCCGCGAGATCCCGAAGGCCACCCTGTTTCTCATGATCGGCAAACTCTCCAAGCTCGCGGCAGGGCACTTCCAGACCCACGTCAGCAAGTCCTCGATCGACCAATCCTACCTGTCCCAATTGGCCGCCGAGAGCGGTGTCTCGCCGGACGTGGTCGACCAGATCTCTCAGGCGAACACGGCGAGGCATTGGGCCGAGATTCTCCAGATGCACGGGGTGAACTGGCTGTTTAACGTGCTCTGCGACCGGGCAGTCCAACAGTGCAGCAAGTACGTCGATGGAAAGATGGCGGTGGAATGCCTGCTAACGGACTTCGACGGCAGTCTCCTGGGAAGAAGTAGCGCCGATGCATAGGCTACAGGTCGTGGGGATGGGTGAGGACGGCCCCCCAGGGCTCGCTCCTGCTGCCCGGAGGGCTATCGAGGAAGCAGAGTTGCTGATAGGAACCGATAGACTGCTCTCCTTGGTGCCGGTGGGACACGCCGAGCGGCGTGCGATGAACCCCGGCACCAAAGAGGCTCTTGGGCTGATAGAGGCGAGCCTGGACCTGCGCCGTGTGGTGGTCTTAGCCTCGGGAGACCCGGGTTTCTTCGGGATCGGCAAGCTGCTTGTGAGGCAGCTCGGCAAGGAACGGGTGGAGATCCTCCCGCACGTCAGCTCGGTTCAGCTGGCCTTTGCCCGCATCAAGGAGAGCTGGGAAGACGCAACCTTCATCAGCGTCCACGGTAGGCCGGCAGAAGGACTCGTCCAAGCCGTAAGTCGAAGCAAGAAGGTGGCGATCCTCACCGACGAGACGAACAGCCCCGCCAGGATCGCCAGGTCACTCTTGGACGCGGGGCTGAGCGGCTACCGGGCATACCTGTGTGAGAACCTCGGGGGCCCCGAGGAGAGAATACGAGAGGCTGCCCTGGACGAGCTGGTTGATGCTCACCCCTCTCCGCTCGGCGTGCTCGTATTGATCCGGACCGAGCTACGTCGTGAGGCCGCGTCGATGAGGTGGCGCCATGGGATCCCGGACGACCAGTTCGACCAGCGCCGCCCCCTGCGTGGGCTCATCACCAAACTCGAGGTGCGCATGGTCGCACTCGCGTTACTCGGGCTGGAGGAAAGCAGTGTAGTCTGGGACGTTGGGGCGGGCTCGGGATCGGTGGCGATCGAGGCGGCTTCGCTGGCGAGGCGGGGGGAGGTCTACGCCATCGAACGTGATCCCGAGTCGGTGGAGCTGATCCGGAGCAACGTGGCCAAGTTCGACGCTTTCAACGTCGTCGTGGTCCCTGGGTCGGCGCCGGAAGCTTTGGACCGTCTTCCCGACCCCGACGCCGTGTTCGTCGGGGGGCACGGCGGTCGCATCGCGGAGATCCTGGAAACGGCCGGCCGGCGGCTTCGTCGAGACGGCCGGGTAGTGGTTGGCGCCGCCTCCATCGAGACGATGAGCGGCTCTGCCGCCACACTTCGCGAGCAGGGCTTCACCGTCGAGGTCACGCTGATGCAGGCTTCCCGCAGCAAGGATCTTGCCGGTCTGACTCACCTGTCGGCCCTGAACCCCGTCTTCCTGGTTACGGGACGGCCCAATCCGTCCTAGGGCCGGGGTGAACGACACCAGGCTGCCAACGTTCGATCCATACTCTCCGGAAATCGCCCAGTTTGGAGGTCCAGACTTGTTGACGGCCCAAGAAACAGCGCGGCCAGGCACCCTGTATGGTGTTGGCGTCGGCCCCGGCGATCCCGAGCTGATCACGATGAAGGCCCATCGAGTCCTTCAGCAGGCTCCGGTGCTGTGCGTCCCGAAGGGCAGGGAGGACGGAGACAGCTACGTCCGAGGCCTCATCTCTCACATCCTGAACCCCGAGCGCCAACAGCTGTTGGAACTGGTCTTCCCGATGACGAAGGATAGATCCGTGCTGGAGCACCACTGGAGTGTGGCGCTGGAGCGGATACTTGTCCCCCTACGGGAGGGACGGGACGTGGCCTTCGTGACCGAGGGGGACCCGTTCATCTACAGCACCTTCATGCACCTTTACGCGCTGATCCGCGAGTTGCATCTGGAGATACCGGTAGAGGTGATACCCGGGATCTCCTCGATCAATGGGTCGGCAGCCGCGGCCGGTCTGCCTCTGGTGGACGGCGCCGAGCGACTGGCCGTGCTTCCGGCCACCTACGAGGACGAGCAGCTGGCTCGGGTGATCGCGCAATTCGACACCGTGGTGCTGCTCAAGGTCAATCGCGTGTTCGACCGAGTCCTGGACGTTCTGGAGCAGATGGATCTCGCCCACCGCGCCCTGTACGTCAAGCGGTGCGGCGCTCCCGACCAGGAGATCGTGAGGGACGTGAGGAGTCTCCGAGGGAGAGAGTTGGACTACCTCTCCCTCCTCATCGTGAAGAAGTAGCGAGGGTAACGTCATGCAGGAGGCATCAGTCTACTTCATCGGGGCGGGGCCCGGCGCCCTGGATCTGCTTACCGTCAGAGCCGAGCGACTTATCAGGCAAGCCGATCTCATCATCTACGCCGATTCTCTGGTCAACCCGGAGATCGCGGCGCTGGCCAAGCCTGGGACTCGGCTGTTGGGTAGCTCCGGCATGTCCCTGAACGAGATGGTGAGCCGAATGATCGAGGCGGCAGGCGCGGGAGAGATCGTGGCCAGGGTGCACAGCGGGGATCCCAGCATCTACGGTGCGATCCGGGAGCAGATGGCTGCCCTGGCTGCTGCCGGAGTGATCTACGCGGTCATCCCCGGGGTGAGTTCCGTTCTCGCAGCCGCCGCTGCGCTACAGGTGGAGTTGACGGTGCCCGAAGTCAGCCAGGCGGTAATCCTCTGCAGGGCCGAGGACAGGACGCCGGTGCCGGATGGGCAGAGGCTGTCGGAGCTGGCCCGCCACCGTGCCACGATGGCCATCTACCTGAGCGCAGGCATGGTGGAGAGGGTGGTGGAAGAACTGCTCCAGGGCGGTTATGCGCCGGAGACTCCCGTGGCCGTGGTGTACCGCGCGACTTGGCCGGACGAACGAATAGTCCGAGGGACGCTGTCCGGCATCGCAGACGAGCTTCGGACCAGCGGCATCAGCCGCCAGGCGCTGATCCTGGTAGGTGAGGGGCTGAAGCCCGTCGACGGTGGGGCCGTCTCACCCACCTCTCTTCTCTACGACCCCTCTTTCAGCCACGGCTACCGTGCCGCTTCGATGGGAGAGATCTGAGGCTCATGGAGGTGCGAGATGGGACCGCTCTCATCGCCGTGAGCCGGCCCGGCAGCAGACTGGCGCTCCGGCTCCAGGCTTCGCTCCCGGGTTCCGAGGCTTTCCTGCCGGAGCGTTTCGTGGAGGCCGAGAGAGACGGCGTCCGCCCGTGGCGGTGCCCTGCCAAAGCGCTGGTTGGGCACCTGTTCTCCCAATACCGCTCTCTGGTGATCTTCGGGTCGGCCGGCATGGCGGTCCGGTTGATCGCGCCGTTGGTGAACGACAAGCACACCGACCCCGCAGTCGTCGTGGTGGACGATGCCGGCCGTTTCGCCGTCAGCCTCCTCTCTGGCCACCTCGGCGGAGCCAACGCCCTGGCCGAGACCGTGGCCGGGCTGCTGGGCGCCGAAGCAGTGGTCACCACCGGCTCGGAGACTTTGGGCACGCCGGCCGTGGACCTCCTGGGTCGGGAGTTCGGATGGGAGCTCGAGAGCGTCGAGCAGGTAACCCGAGTGAGCGCCGCGGTGGTCAACGGCGATCCCGTCGGCCTGTTTCAGGATGCTGGTGAGCCCGACTGGTGGCCTGCCGGGACCCCGCTGCCGAACAACCTGATCCGCTGTGAAAGCTGGGGGCGATTGCTGCGCAGCGGCTGCCACGCCGCCCTGATCATCACCGATAGACTGCTCGAGGGCCGGCAGGTGCCGCCATTTCCGGCCGTGGTCTACCGACCTCGCAGCCTCGTGGTGGGGGTCGGCTGCAATCGGGGCACGAGCGTCGAGGAGATCGCCGACGCGGTGGAGACGGTGTTGCGGGGGCATGGGCTCGCGGCACGCAGTCTCTCCGCACTGGCGACCGTGGAGCTGAAGAGAGATGAGGTAGGGCTGCGGGCATACGCCGAAAGGCTCCGATTGCCGATCCACTACTACTCCGCCGAGGAGTTGAGATCGGCCGTTGCGATCCCCAGCCCGTCAGCCGTGGTGGAGCGATGGGTCGGCACCCCGAGCGTGTGCGAATCCGCCGCGCTCCTGGCCAGCGGAGCTGCCTCGCTGCTCGTGCCGAAGGCGAAAACGAAGAACGTGACGGTGGCCGTAGCTCGCAAGGCATTTGCGGCCGCGGAGGAGACGTAGATGCCGGCCAGACAGGGGAAGCTATACGTGATCGGGCTGGGCCCGGGATCCAACGATCTGCTGACGCCCCAGGCACGCGCAGCCCTCGAGAGCAGCCAGGCCGTCGCGGGCTATCGCACCTATCTCAAGTTGATCCCCGCGCTGCTGGCCGGTAAGGAGGTGCTGGCCAGCGGGATGATGCAGGAGGTGGCCCGCGCCAGGGTGGCGATCGAGGCTGCGTCCTCCGGGAAGGTCGTCTCGGTTATCTCCAGCGGGGATCCAGGTGTCTACGGCATGGCAGGGTTGATCTACGAGCTGCTCAGGGAGCAGGGCTGGCAGCGTGACGAGGGCATCGAGGTGGAGGTGATACCCGGGATCGCGGCGCTGAACGCGGCGGCCTCCCTGCTGGGTGCACCCCTAATGCACGATTTCGCGGCCATCAGTCTGAGCGACCTGCTGACTCCCTGGGAGGTAATTGCCCGACGCATAGAGCTGGCGGCTGAGGCGGATTTCGTCATCGGCCTATACAACCCAAGGAGCAACCGGCGAGTGAGGGAGCTGGCCGAAGCCTGCGAGATCCTCGGCCGGCATCGCGCCCCCGAGACCCCGGTCGGCGTGGTCCGATGCGCCTACCGGGAGGAACAGCGGGCGATCGTCACCGACCTGCAGCAGCTGCCGGAGCAGGAGGTGGACATGTTGACCATAGTCATCGTCGGGAACTCCTCCACCTTTTCTTTCGAGGGGCTTATGGTCACACCCCGAGGATACGGTGGAAAGTACGACCTGGCCTCCATCCAGGGGACGGTCCAGGGCAATTCCCCGAAGCCCTACAGTGCTTAACATGATTCACATTTAGCCGCCCGGTGCCTGATGTGCGGACTGGCGGCGGGGGATGAACCCCGCCCTACGCTGCGGAATTGCGGAACGAAGCATTTGGTGTCGTACTGTAATCTGATACGTAACTGCAACACGCTTACTCCTTGATTCTGCCTACCTAGCATCGTAGGATGCGTTCACGGTGGGCAGAGGCAGCGTCGCCTCGCTCGGCGGTGGGGGCATTGCAGCCTCTCACCGCGCCTGGTCGCTTCCTTCTCTCCGCTGTGTCGTTGCCGGTCCACAGGGCCCGGCAAGGGCGGCCCCATTCACTATCGCTTGCGGCGCAGGGGAGAGAGCGGAACAAGCGAGACAGCAACCCACCCAAGAAGCACGGCAACATCCCGCTGTAGGTGGGTCCAGGGCGCAGCGCCTGGCGGGGTTTGGGGTGCCCCCAATTATGCTATTACTTTCCTGATTGGTACCAAGCAGGGGGAAAACCAATGATCAAGGTCAAGAGAATCCAGCACGTCGGGGTGGCCGTCCAGGACTCCTCCGACGCTGCCTCCTTCTATCGAGTGCTGGGCCTCCAGGTCGAGCACACCGAGGAGCTTCCAGAGGGCGGCCTCAAGGTAGCCATGCTGCCCGTAGGCGAAAGCTCCATCGAGCTGCTGGAGCCCACCCGACCCGACGCGACCGTGGCGAAGTTCCTGGAGAAGCGAGGGGAGGGGATACACCACCTGGCGATCTGCGTGGAGGACGTAGAGGGAGCCGTGCAGGAGCTGCTGGCGGCTGGAGTCAGGATGATCGACCAGGCCCCGAGGCCGGGGGCCGGCGGCACCAAGGCCGCCTTCGTGCACCCCGCCGCCTCCCATGGCGTCCTGATAGAGCTGGTGGAGGAGCCGCGGTAGCGGCTCGCTCCCTTTCTCCGCGCCATCTCCTGGTGATGTACAATGAATAGTGGAAATCGACACAGGAGAACCCACGGTGCAGAGACTCTCGATCATTCGCTGGCAGCAGACCCAGGGGAAGTACGTCGGCATCCTCCAGCTTCTGGAGATGTTCAGGCCCAGCACTCTACGGCCTCGAGAAACGAGCCAGGGGGCCACCGTCCTGGAGGGCGAGCTCGTCGCCACCGGCAGGAAGGACTGGTACTGCCTCAGCTTCCCGAAGGAGGAGATGGAGTTCGAGGAGGCGCGGGAGCGGGCCAGGGCCTTCCTGGACGTGGAGAATCAGCGTCGGGCCGCCGGCAAGCCCTCCCTCACCGCCATCTGACCTCGCCGGAAGGCTGAACGCCACGGACCCCGGCAGCCGGCCGGCATCGCGGGTCCGGACCCAGGCAGGGTGGTGCACGGACTGTTGCGAAAACGGATCGGTCTGTAGGGGCGCACCTGCCATGATCAGTCCCGACGCCAGAACTGCCGAGAAGAGGGATCGGTCGTCAGGGGATGGGGGAAGGGGACGGCGCGGTCCCGGCGGCAATCGATCGCCGCCGGGACCGTTGGTTACCTGGGATTCAGCTCTTGTGCTTCTCGCCGTGGCAGGAGGTGCAGTCCTGCAGCACCGTGTTCCGCACCTGCTCCATGCCCGGCTTACCGTGGCAGGCTATGCAACCCACCACCGACGCCCGGGGCCCCATCATCGCTCTGAAGCTACCGTCGGCCTGGGCGTTCAGCAGCAGCGCCGCCTTCTTGGCCACCTCGCCGGTGAGTCGGGCGCATCGGGCCTTCCGCTCGTCGGAGTCCACCGCCACCCCGTTCTTCTTGGACCACTCCGTCACGGAGATGTGGCACAGCTGCGATCCCGATCCCAGCTCCTCGGTGTACCAGAGGGTCAGCTCGTTGATCAGCTTGCCGCGGATGGCCCCGTCCTGGTGGACGAGGCTGATGACGGCGCTCGATCCCAGCAGGGCGCCGCAGTGGGAGCCCCAGCCGGCCACGCCGCCCTCACCGAACCGGAGGATATCGTTGGGGATTATGTTGTAGGGGTGGCCCAACTGGCCGATCAGCGCGGAGAAGGAGCCGAAGCCGCAGCCTCCCTTGCCGTAGCCCTCGACCCCTTTCCAGTACACCGCCTCGGGATCCAGCTTCTTGTACGGCCACGGGTACGGGGGGATTTCCACGGAGGCCGCGCTGCTCCCCTGGGACGCGAAGAGGCTCAACCCCGCCGCGCCCACGGTCGCCCCCGCCACCAGCTTGCCCGCGCCCGCCAGGAACCCTCTTCTGGACATCTCTTCCTGCTTGTCCACTTCTTCTCCCCTTTCGTCATCGCTCGAATATCGAAACAGCCTTCGTCGGCTCTCGAGCCCAACACCGCGATTGGCAACCGGATGGGCGACCACAGCGGTAAAGCAAGGAGTCGAGGCTTCGGCCGGATCTCTCCTTCGGGACCGGCTGAAGTCTCGGTTCCTCGATATCCGATCGCGCGACCGCACGCTATCTCGCGGCGACTCTAACGCGTTCGTGCATTTGGGAACAAGGGTAGTGGACCCGGTTTTCCGATGGGGACTACTACCTGCTTCGGAGCGTTTCGGGTAGGGAGTTTGACCCATGCTCAGATCTCCACCAGCCCCGCCCGGATGGCGTACTTCACCAGCTCGACGCGGCTGTGGATGTCCAGCTTGTCCATCAGGTTCGCCCGGTGCCCCATGACGGTCTTGATGCTGAGGCCGAGGCCGTTCGCTATCTCCTGGTTGCTCAGCCCCTCCGCCACCAGCTTGAGGACCTCCGTCTCCCGCTCCGTCAGGGTCGCGGAGCCGTCCGGTTCCGCAGCAACCTCCGGCCTCCGCAGCGATCTCTCGATAACGGTCCTGGCGATGGATGGACAGAGGTAGGAGCCTCCATCCTGCACCGCCCGGATGGCCGAGACCAGGTCGGCGCCCCGGACCTTTTTCAGCAGGTAGCCGGCGGCGCCGGCCTCCAGGATGGGGAAGACGTACTCCCGGTTGTCGTGCTGGGTGAGCACCAGCACCCGGATCTGGGGATAGGAGGCCACGATCCGCCTGGTGGCCTCGATGCCGTCCATCTCCGGCATCGCCACGTCCATCAGCACCACGTCGGGCGATAGCTGCCCCGCCAGCTCCACGGCCTCCCGACCGTTGCCGGCCTCCCCCACCACCAGCAGGTCGTCGTAGGACTCCAGGAGGGAGCGGATCCCATCCCGCAGCACGGCATGGTCGTCTACTATCAGCACTCGGATCTGTTTCATCGGTATCCCACCCATTTGTCTTCGATGCCGGCCCCTACACTCACCCGATGGGCACCCGAATGACCACCCGGGTTCCAGCGCCCCGCTCCGAATGGATCTCCAGGTCCCCCCCCACCAGCGCCATCCGCTCCCGCATGCCCACCAGCCCCAGGCCGTGGGAGCCGTTCCAGCGGTGGGCGCCCGCCGTGTCGAACCCCCTGCCGTCGTCTTCCACCTCGGCCACCAGGCCGGTCTCCCGAAACTCCAGGGAGATGCTGAGGTTGGTGGCCTCGGCGTGCCTGGCCACGTTGGTGATGGCCTCCTGGAGCGTCCGGTACACCGCCGTCTCCAGCCCCGCCGGCAGCCTTCGCTCGTCTCCGGCCACCTCCAGGTGAACCCGCACCCCCCGGTCCGCCAGCCGGCTCTCCGCGTACCACCGCAGGGCCGCCGCCAGACCCAGGTCGTCCAGCAGGGTGGGGCGGAGGTCTGAGATCAACCGATGGAGGCCCTCCAGGGTCGCGACGGCCAGCCCCCGCATCCGCTCCAGCCTCGCGCCCACATCCTCTCCGTTGCCCAGGTGGCGGGTGGTGGTCTCCGCGGCGAACACCAGGGCCGAGAGCGACTGGCTGGTGTCGTCGTGAAGCTCCCGGGCGATCCGCTTCCGCTCCTCCTCCTCGGCGGTGATCGTCCTCTCCAGCAGCTCCGTCCTGGCCCTCTCCTTCTCCTGAAGCTCGGAGTAGAGGCGGGCCGTCTCCTGCCTGGATCGCTCCAGCTCCAGGGTCCGCTCCTGCACCCTCCCCTCCAGGGTCTGGTTCCACCCCTGGATCTCCCCCAGGGAGGCCTTGAGGCGGCTCCTCATCGACTCGAAGGCTCGGGCCAGGCGGCCGATCTCGTCGCCCCGCTCCAGCCGCAGCCTGCCCGAGAGATCCCCCGAGGCCATCCGCTCGGCGGCGTGGGTCAGCTGCGCCAGGGGGCCGGTCACGCTTCGGATGGCCAGCCAGGTCACCAGGAGGGCCAGCCCCACGGAGAACAGCGTGAGCAGCAGCAGCCGCTGCTGGAGGGTCCGAGTGGGCGCCAACGCCTCCTCCTCCGACTGCCCCACCGCCACCCCCCAGGCCGTCGTGGAGAGAGGCGAGAAGGCCAGCACGTCCTGGCGACGTTCCCCCGGGAAGCCCGGCTGATGGCAGGCGTGGCAGCTCCCCACCGTCTCCCGCTGCTCGGCGATCAGGCTGGCGAAGCGCTCCCCGTGCTCCTGCTTCTGGAACAGTTCGCCGCCCTCGGTGCTGGCCAGGACGATCCCCTCCCGATCGACGATCTGGGCGTAGCCGGTCTTTCCCAGCCGCAGGGCGGAGAGGAAGCCACCCACGTTCGGGCCGCTCAGGTCCAGGGCGCCGCCCAGCAGCCCGATGACCTCACCCCCCGGGCCCCGGATCGGCACCGTCAGGCAGGCCACCGGCTCCCCCGCCGCCAGGGAGCAGTCCCCGCCCGACACCGACGGGCTCGCCTGCAGGATGGCCGTGCTGATGTTGGCCTGGTGCATCAGGTTGCTGCCCAACTCGATGCGCCGCACGGTGGGGACCGTCCACAGCACCGTCCCCTGAGCGTCGGTCAGGAATAGCGCCTTGCGGAAGCGGTCCGTCTGGCCGTAGAGGGCATCCATGGCCCGCTTCTTCGACTCCAGGTCGCCCTCCCTCAGATCGAAGGCGGGCAGGGCGGCGGCCCGGTTCAGGGTGTCCAGGGCCTCCCGCAAGTTCTGGTCGATGTGCTGCGCCGCCGCCCTGGCTATCAGCTGCTGCTCGGCCAGGGCGTGCTGGCGGCTGTCCTGCAGGGCCGACAGGCCGAGGAGGCCGAAGGCCGTGAGTAGAAGGGTCAGAACGAGGGCAACCGCCAGGGGGATGCGGTACTCCAGGGGCCAGTGGGCCGGGGACGGGAGGCGGCGCCACCTCTTGGGTAGGGCTATCCGGGCACGTCCCGCCGCGACAGTCATCGTCGTTATCCCCTCGACGGCGTCATCAGGGAGGCTTACCTGCTGGGAGAGGGGTGGAAAGGGCGGGCCCGACGTCAGACCCGTCCGGCCGCGGACCAGGGTCGAGCAGGAACACCAACGCTGAAGTACCCCTCACGGGTATTCTAGCGGATATCGCCGGGCTTCTCAAGGGATCGAGCAGCCCGGCCCGCACCATCCACTTCCGAGTCTCCAAGTGGTAGAATATGGCGTACCCCCTGCCTACACCCGTCACCCGCGCGACGGCCAATCCTCGTCGATCCATGCTGCGTTGGGAGGGTCTTGTCTTGGTGACTAGCCTGACGGCCGACCGAGACCTCACCGTCCACGACGTTCAACAACTGGCCGGTGCAGACGCGGTGGCTGCCTTCTTCGCCTCGCTGGGCTACAACACCGACACCCGCTTGCCCCAATCCCCGGCGGCCATGGGCATAACCGCGGAGTCTCTCCAGCGAAAGGTGCGCCGCATCGAGCGGATCGCCGATCAGGAAGAGGATACGCTCCAGCTCTACCTGGTCGAGCTGGACTCGGTGACGGTTGAGGCAACCAGGGGTCTCGCGAGATCCCTCCGAGACCGCGCGGGCAACTACCTGCTGATACTCTCCAGCGACTACGAGCAGATCGACTTCGTTCTGGTGGAGCGCCAACTCCCCCGCTTGCCGGCCTCCGGCATCTCCGCCCCCAGGGTTGGGGTACGGCCGCGAGTCCTCACCGTGGCCCGCCGCAACCCCGATCAGGTGGCGCTCCGGGTACTACGTCGCTTCACCTACACCGAGGCCGACGCCGACGCCCAGTACGACAAGCTGCTCTCAGCCTATACCGTGGCGGACTGGTCCGAGCCGCTGTTCAACAACCGGGCACTCTTCGCCGACTACTTCCTGAAAGAGCGACTCCCGGGCATGCCCGAGTGGGCCGAGGACCCCAAGCCGGCCTACCTGCGCTTTCTGGATCTCTACAGGAGCGCCGGAGCGCTGGCGGGCACCGACGAAACCGGCGTTCGCAGGCAGTTGATCGAGCCTGCCCTGTCCGCCCTGGGCTTTGCCCCCGTCCCCGGCAAGCGTGCGCCGGATGCCCCCGACTACGTCCTCGGTTTGGACTCCGCCGCCGGTGGAGCCGTCGCCTGTCTGGCATACCCCTGGGACCGCAATCTGGACGGCAAGGACGAGAAACGAGATACCCGCCGCCCGGCCGAGAACCCCGGCGCCCGGGTCGTGAGCGTGCTGGAGTCCGGCGTCGCTCCCTGGGCCATAGTCACGAATGGGAAGCTGTGGAGGCTGTACTCCGCCGCAGCCCACTCACGGGCCACCAACTACTACGAGATCGACCTGCAAGAGACCCTCGCCATGCCCGACCCCGGCGAGCCATTCCGTTACTTCTGGCTCCTCTTCCGCGCCCCGGTCTTCCAACCGAGGGATGTGGTGATCGAGGGCGAAAGCAGGAAGCTCTCCTTCGTGGAGGAGTTGCTTCACGAGAGCGGCGCCTACGCCAAACGGCTCGGCGATCGACTGAAGGATCGGGTCTTCGAAGAAGTCTTCCCCGAGCTGGCCGCCGGCTTCATCGCCCACCTCCGACACCTTGAAGGGACCACCGAGGAGATCTCGCAGGAGCGGCTGGACCAGCTGTTCCATGGAACCCTCACCCTGCTGTACCGAGTTCTCTTCATCCTTTACGCCGAGGCCAGGGGCCTCCTTCCCGCTCGGGAGACACGCGGCTACTGGAACAAGAGCCTGGGCCGCCTGAAAGCGGAGATTGCGGAGGCCGCCGGGCCGATCGGGGAGGAAGCACGCAAGAGGTTGGCCGCATCCTTCTCGGCCGATCCCGGCAGTACCGGGCTGTACGACCGGCTGCTCGATCTGGCCAGGACCGTGGACCGGGGCGACGCCTCGATGAACACCCCCAGCTACGACGGCGGTCTCTTCCTCAGCGACTTGGATCCCGAGGATCGGAGCCCCGAGGCCGAGACCGCTCGCTTCCTGCTGCGCCACAAGGTCCCGGATCGGTTCCTGGCAGTCGCCCTGGATCGCCTGGCTCGGGACGAGGACGAGAAGCGGGGCGACCTGGTGCCGATCGACTACAAGTCGTTGGGAGTCCGGCAGCTCGGTTCCATCTACGAGGGGCTGCTGGAGTTCCGGCTCCGGATCGCCTCGGAGAGGATGGCGACGGTCAAGGGGAAGAAGACCGACGAGATCGTCCCCTATGGAGAGGCAGTCAAGGAGAAACGGACGATCCTCACCGAGGGCCGAGGCCGCAACGCTCCGGAGCGCACCCTCTCGCAGGGAGCCCTCTATCTGGAGAACGACCGCCGCGAGCGCAAGGCTACCGGCTCCTACTACACCCCCGACCACATCGTGAAGTACATAGTCGAGCATGCCGTGGGGCCCGTCCTCAGGGAGCACCTGGAGCGGCTCCGGCCCAGACTCCGCGAGGCCCAGCAGGCCTACCATGCGGCGCGGCAGCGGCAGGCCGGCTTCGAGAGGCAGGGGATGAGGGGAGACAACCCCGAGAAGGTGGCCAACGATCCCCGCTGGCAGGCCGTGGCCGACGAGCTGTTCGAGTTCCGGGTGCTGGACCCTGCCATGGGCAGCGGCCATTTCCTGGTGGAGGCAGTCGACTTCATCACCGACAAGACATTGGACTTCCTGAACGGTTTCCCCTGGAACCCCGTCCAGGCCCGCGTACAGCAGACCCGCGAGTCAATCCTGGTGGAAATGGATCGCCAGGGAGTCAATGTCGACACCTCCAAGCTTACAGACGTCAACTTGCTGAAACGCCACGTCCTGAAGCGCTGCATCTACGGGGTCGACCTGAACCCGATGGCGGTCGAGCTGGCCAAGGTCAGCGTCTGGCTGGATTGCTTCACCCTGGGCGCCCCCCTCTCCTTCCTGGATCACCACCTCAAGTGCGGCAACTCCCTGATCGGCACCACCGTGCAGGCGGTAGAGGCCGAGCTGGAGGCCCAGAAGAGGGGCCATCATGGCGACCTCTTCGGCGGCCCCTTCCAGGGGCTGTTGTCGGCCACGGCCACCATGGAGGAGTTGGCGCGCACCCCGGACGCCACCATGGAGCAGAACCGCCACAGCCACAGCCTTTTCGCCGAGTTCGAGGGTTTCCAGGCGCCCTACAAGGCGGCCCTGGACATCTGGGTGAGCCGCCACTTCGGCAACCCCAGGGCCCAGGAGTTCCTCACCCTGGCCGGCAGCGACCTCGTTGAGTGGATCCGCGACGGCGGCAGGGGGCTATCCCCCCAGTACCAGCAGGCGATCGCCCGCGCCGCCGAGTTGAAGGCGCAGAAGCACTTCTTTCACTGGGACCTGGAGTTCCCGGAGGCCTTCGTGGACCTGAGACTGAAGGCCTGGAACCCGAAGGAGCAGCAGGGCTTCGACGCGGTGATCGGAAATCCACCCTACGACGTGCTTGCCAGCGAGGAGCTGGGCTACGATGTCGCCCCGGAACTACGGTACTTCAACAGTCAGGACAAGTACCGAGCGGCCGACCGAGGTAAGCACAATCTGTACAAGCTGTTCATATGCCTTGCTATGGAAGAAGCCCATGAGAACGGCGCGATTGGACTAATTGTTCCGATGGCGCTTCTCGGAGACGACCAATCAAGAGAGGTGAGAAGGCGGCTGCTGACGGAGGTGCAGCCAGTTGTAGTGGAGGCCTTTCCTCAGAAGGACGATCCCAGACACCGAGTGTTCCCTGAAGCCAAACTCGCAACTACTGTTTTCATCTGCAGAGGTGGGCATCTCGGTCAGCCGGTCTTGGTGCGAACGCACTCAGGCAATCATGTCGACGACTGCTCTCCAGCCCTGACCACTACTGCGAGTCAAGTGGAAGGTTATGACCCAGAGAACCTAGCTATATGCTCTTGTTCTCAAAGGGATTGGGATCTTGCGACACGGATTGTGTCGACGCCTGGAATGATACGGCTTGGATCCTTGGCCAAGTCATATCAGGGTGAGGTGAATGAGACAAACGAGCGCCCAAAGAAAACGTTGCGGCCCGTAGGCCCGGGCCCTCTTGTGCTGCGCGGAGCCAACATCACAATGTACGCGGTACGAGAGGCGTCCCAGGGAGAGGAACTTTACCTCGATGTGCCGAGGTTCTTGAACGAAAGGAGGCAGGGATCCAAGGAAGTTGA
>JAJZRD010000295.1 GCA_021845945.1 Chloroflexota bacterium | reverse complement strand
TACAGCCCCAACAGGGGGGGGCAGATAGGTCCGAGCCTCTCCCAGGGTCAGCATGGCGACCGAGGCCAGGGCGAACCCGGCCAGCAGCAACCCGCCGGCCTCGGGGAGGGAGGAGGCGACCTTCTCCCTGCGGGCCAGGGTGGCGGCCAGAGTGGTCCCCGCCATCGAGAGGGCCGCGAAGACGCCCACCACGCTGCTAACCGCTATGGGATACAGCAGGGCGGGGTGCTCCGAGCCCACCAGCACCGTGGCCAGGGCGGCCAGCACAGCGTAGCCGGCCAGCTCTTGCAGGTCGGAGACGCTCTCCCAGGGCTCCGGCTTCGCCCAGAGAGCATCGTTCATCAGGGGGACCAGCAGCAGCGCCAGGGCCGTACCCGCGCCCATGCCCGTGGCCAGCCGCAGGGAGTTGGAGGGCTGGTAGAGCTGGGGGGCATCGGGGAAGAACCCCAGCAGGGAGTTGAAGCCGTCCACCGCCATGGCCAGGAGGACCAGGAGCAGGAGGCTCGCCACCGGGCGCGGGGGCATCTTCGATGCCCCTAGCTTTCCCAGCAGGGCAAGTCCCAGCAGGCCGACCAGAAAGCCCAGGTAGATGCCGGTGCAGCGGGCGCAGAGGGGAAGCTGCTGCCCGTCGATGAAGAGGGAGTGGCCGGGGATCTGATGGCAGACAGTGTAACCCACGCCCCTCAGGCCACCCATCAACGAATCCCCGGCCAGGGGGATGGTGAGGAGAAGGAGGACCATTGCCGCCGCCAGCGGCCATCGGCCTGAGCGCATGGTGGGCTCACCTACACGATTTGGGATCTACCGCCTGAGGATGGGGAGTGTAGCTGCCCCCTCCCAGAGCGGCTATAGGAGATTAGTCCCAGAGCGGGTAACCCGGCCGTTCGTCCCACTGCACAGCCCTCACCCTGATCCCCTGGGAAAAGGGGGATCAGGCCTGGTCGGCGGCGAAGGTTAGCTGGCCGTCGCGGGAGTCCACCAGGACGGTGTCGCCGGGCTTGAAGTCGCCCTGCAGAACCTTCAGCGCCAGCGGGTCCAGAACCCTCCGCTGGAGGGTGCGCTTGAGGGGACGAGCGCCGTAGACCGGGTCGAAACCCTCCCTGGCCAGCAGTTCCCTGGCTCCGTCGGTCAGCCGGATGCCGATCTTCCGCTCCTCCAACCGCTTCTCCAGCCGCTTCAGCTGGATCTCCACGATCTCCTTCAGGTGGGCCATCTCCAGCGGGTGGAAGACGATGATCTCGTCGATCCGGTTCAGGAACTCCGGCCGGAAGTGGGCCCGCAGGGCATCTGTCACCTGCTCCCGAACCCTCGCCATGTCGGTGCCGGTGGCCTGCCCCAGCGCGTACAGCTCGCTCCCGACGTTGGAGGTCATGATGATGACGCTGTTCTTGAAGTCCACGGTCCGCCCCTGGCCGTCGGTCAGCCGGCCGTCGTCCAGGATCTGGAGCAGGGCGTTGAAGACGTCCGGGTGGGCCTTCTCGATCTCGTCGAACAGCACCACGCTGTAGGGCCGCCGCCGGACCGCCTCGGTGAGCTGGCCGCCCTCCTCGTAGCCCACGTAGCCCGGAGGGGCACCGATGAGGCGGGAGACGGTGTGCTTCTCCATGTACTCGCTCATGTCGATGCGCACCATCGCCTGCTCGTCGTCGAAGAGGAACTCCGCCAGGGCCCGGGCCAGCTCCGTCTTGCCGACGCCCGTGGGGCCCAGGAAGATGAAGCTGCCCAACGGCCGGTTGGGATCCTGGAGCCCGGCGCGGGCACGCCGTACGGCGTTGGAGACGGACTGGATCGCCTCCTCCTGGCCGACTACCCGCAGGTGGAGCCGCTCCTCCATCCGGAGCAGCTTCTGGATCTCGCCCTCCACCAGCCGGCTGACCGGAATGCCGGTCCACTTGCCGACTACCTCGGCGACGTCCTCCTCGTCCACCTCCTCCTTCAGCATCTGGTGACCGTTCTGGGGGGAGGCCAGCTTGGCGTCCTCCTCCTGAAGCCGGCGGGTCAGCTCGTTCAGCCGCCCGTACTTCAGCTCGGCGGCCCTGGTGTAGTCCGACTCCCTCTCGGCCTTCTCGGCCTCCTGCCGGACCTGCTCGATCTCCTCCTTCAGGGTGCGCAGCCGCTGGATGTCGTCCTTCTCCCTCTGCCACTGGACCTTCATCTCGGCGCTCTGCTCCTGGAGGTTCGCCAGCTCCTTCTCCAGATTCGCCAGCCGATCCCTGGAGGAGGGATCGCTCTCCTTCCGCAGGGCCTCCCGCTCGATCTGCAGCTGCATGGTCCGCCGCTCGATCTCGTCCAGCTCCACGGGCATGCTGTCGATCTCCATCCGGAGGCGCGAGGCGGCCTCGTCCACCAGGTCGATGGCCTTGTCGGGGAGGAAGCGATCGGTGATGTAGCGCTGGGAGAGCACGGCCGCCGCCACCAATGCGGAATCCTTGATCCGCACCCCGTGGTGGATCTCGTACCGCTCCTTCAGTCCCCGCAGGATGCTGATGGAATCCTCGACCGAGGGCTCTTCCACGACGATGGGCTGGAACCGGCGCTCCAGGGCGGCGTCCTTCTCCACGTGCTTCCGGTACTCGTTCAGGGTGGTGGCGCCGATCGTGTGAAGCTCGCCCCGGGCCAGCATCGGCTTCAGCATGTTGGAAGCGTCTATGGCACCCTCGGCGGCTCCGGCCCCCACCACGGTGTGCAGCTCGTCGATGAAGAGGACGATCTCCCCCTCGGACTCCTGGATCTCCTTGAGGACCGCCTTGAGCCGCTCCTCGAACTCGCCCCGGTACTTGCTGCCGGCGATCAGGGAGCCCAGGTCCAGGGCCACCACCCGGCGGTTCTTCAGCCCTTCCGGCACGTCCCCCCGGACGATCCGCTGGGCCAGACCCTCCACGATGGCGGTCTTGCCCACGCCGGGCTCGCCGATCAGGACGGGGTTGTTCTTGGTGCGACGGGAGAGGACCTGGATGACCCGGCGGATCTCCTCGTCGCGGCCGATGACGGGGTCCAGCTTCCCCTTGCGGGCCATCTCGGTCAGGTCCCGGCCGTACTTCTCCAGGGCCTGGTACTTTCCTTCGGGGTTCTGGTCGGTCACCCGCTGCCCGCCGCGGATCGAGGCGAGAACCTGGTAGATCTTCTCGGGGGTGATGCCGGCCTGGCGCAGGATCTTTCCCGCAGCGCCCTTGTCCTGCTCGTCGGCTGCGGCAATCAGCAGATGCTCCGTGGAAACGTAATCGTCCTTCAACCTCCCGGCCTCGGTCTCCGCGTTACGGAGCAGTTTGCTCAGCCGCTGGGAGCCGTACAGCTGGCCGCCGTAAACCTTGGGGAGGCGGCCGATCTCCTCCCGGAACTGCTGGGCCAGCCTTGTCGAGGGGATGCCCAGCTTCTGCACGATCTCGGGCGCCACCCCGCCCTGCTGCTCCAGCAGCGCCAGCAGCAGGTGCTCGGGCTCCAGCTGGCTGTGGTTGCCCTCCTCCGCCAGCCTCTGGGCGGAGGCGATGGCCTCCTGGGCTTTCTCGGTGAACCGGTTTGCGTTCATGGGGCACTACCTCACGCGAAGGGAACTCTCGGGGGTATCAGCTCTGATGGTTCATCTGCTTGTAGCCGCACCCTTTACGGGTGCGCGTGGTCATGTCGGCAGGATGCAGCTTCGCCACGTCGACCGCGCAGGCGTAAAGCCTGCGGCTACAGGCTTTCTCCTTTCGCCTGCCGGCCAGATCGCGTGGAATGCCGGCCGCGGGGCAGAGCGCCCCGCCCTACATCTCTAATCTGTGTTGTCGAGCATCATTCTCAAACGGCGGATCTCCGCCTCGTACTCCTGCTGCATCAAGGTCATCCGCTGTTCCAGCTCGTTGATCCTATCGGTCATGTTCAGGATCACCTCGACGCCCGCCAGGTTCACGCCCAATTCGTCGATGAACCTGCGGATCTGCTGGGCCCGCTGAATATCCTTCATGGAGTAGAGGCGGATGTTGCCCTGAGAGCGACCAGGATCCAGCAACCCCAAGCGTTCGTAGTAG
>JAJZRD010000294.1 GCA_021845945.1 Chloroflexota bacterium | reverse complement strand
CTGGGGGGCGTAGCGTTCAGTCAGCAGCGTCATCCGAGCACGCTCCTCTCTCGACCAAGCGGCATCTGCGGGAGATCATCGGTGTTCAAGCATACAACCTTTTTGGTTTCGGCTTTGCCGAGTTAGGAGACAACCAACGGATGCCAAGCTTCAACGAGACTCTGGCCGCTCTGGCCGCTCACCAGCGGCTGAAGCGCAGCCAGGCCAAGCTGTTGTCCGACCTGAGTCGGGAGCAGTTGCAGGAATTGAAGAAGACCTGGTCGGGACTGCCCGACCCGGAGCGGATGAATCTGCTGGCGACCCTTCGCCGCGAGGCCGAGGAGGACATGCTGGTGGATTTCGACGCCATCTATCGATTGGCCCAGGAGGACCCCAACGCCGACGTGCGCCGCCTGGCCATAGGGGCCTCGGTGGACGACGAAAGCCCCGACCTGCTGCTGAAGCTGTTGGACCTCTGCCTCCACGACCCCGACGAGATGGTCCGGAGCGCGGCAGCGGAGAGGCTTGGCGGCTTCGCCCTAAAGGCCGAGCTGCGGGATCTGTCCGAAGAGGACGCCCGCGAGATCCAGCGAGTCCTGCTGGACCGGGCCCAGTCGGAGACCGAGTCCATCAGCGTAAGGGCGGCGGCGCTGGTCTCCGTGGGGTACTTCTCTACCGAGGAGGTCCGGGCCGAGATCCGTCGGGCCATCACCCGCTCCGGCCTGAGGCTGCCGGCCATCCAGGCCATGGGGCGAAACATCGATCCCGCCTGGACGGCAACCCTTACCGAGCAGATGGGCAGCGAGGACGCGACCGTGCGCCGGGAGGCGGCGCGGGCGGCAGCTGATTACGAGGATGCCGTCGGCGCCCTGGCGGATCTGGTGGACGATCCCGACACCTCGGTCCGGCTGGCGGCCATCTCGTCCCTCGGTCAGATCGGCGGGGCGGAGGCCCGAGACGCCCTGATCTACTGCTACGAGAGCTCGGATCCCGTCATCAGGGAGGCAGCCGGCGAAGCCCTGGCGGAGATCGCGGCCGCGGAAGACCCCCTCGGCACCGTCGGCCCCGAGGAGAGCTGATCTGACCCCGTCCTACGCCGTGGTCTCGCGCCCCGCCGCTGTCCTCCACAACGTAGGGCAGGGCCCTGTGCCCTGCCGCCCGTCCGCCCTCGTCTGGTAGGACCAGCCGGATCAGTTCATAGGCGGTGTCTTGAGAAAACCGCCCCCCGGCTGGGGCCACCGGTGCAGACTGAACTGCCCGCACCAATCGCCCCCGTAGGTCTCCGGCCAGACCCCCTTCTTGTCCGACGCCCTATGGCCGGCAGTGGAGGGGCCCACGGCGGGCGGGTTGAACCTGCACTCACCCACGCTGTCGTCCTTGGGCTCGACTCGCCCGGGCAGTCGTGAATGCCAGTACAGGCAGTATCGACACTTCCTCTCCGCCATGGTCCCCTCCGCTGGTCTGCCCCCCTCTCCCCCTGCGAGAGGGTCGGGGTGAGGGCCGAGGCCCCCCCACTCCACGCCCGATTATACCCCAGTTCTGCAGCGTAGGGCGGGGTCTTGTACCCCGCCGCCCCGCGCCCCACGTGCGGACAGCGGCGGGGGATAAACCCCCGCCCTACGTCAGGAGCGACGTATTCAGCCTCGGGCGAGGCCTGACCCACCATCTTCATCGATGTGGTTCACACTATCTTTGCCACACGTATGCAATAGTGTATAATTCGTTCTCACACTTGCTCGTGGGGAATCACGACTCACTGCAGTGCTCCGGCAAAGGCCGCTTCTCCTGGAACCGCCCCGCCGGCAGCATTCCCCACCTTCCAGAGTTCGCATGAGACGAGGCGACCGATGCGTTTCCGTAAGATGCCGAAGAATCGACGTTTGATCTTCTTGCTGGCGGTCTTCGCGGCGATGCTGCTGCTGGTGGGAACGCTGGCCGCGAGAAGCATCGCGTCCGGCAGCGCTGCCCAGCAACCACGGCAGATACCGGTAGACCAGGTCGCCAGATATGCCAGGCAGGGGGAAGTTCAGAAGCTGACCCTGTCGGGAGACGTGGTCACCGCCAAGCTGGCCGATGGCTCCACCGTGACCTCGCGCAAGGAGCCCCAGGCATCCATCCTCGAGACCCTGCGCAGCTACGGCGTGTCGGCGAGCCAGCTGGACCGCATCGGCCTGGAGGTGATGGATCCGGCGGCCGGCGGGAACCCAGCCGGCACCTGGCTGATCGTGCTGGTGTCGGGCCTCTCCTTCGCCTTCGTCGTCGGCATGGTGTATCTCAGCACCAAGAGCGGAGGGGCAGGGCGGTACGGCTCCTTCACCCGCAGCAACGCCCGCGTCTCTCAGTCCGCTTCCGGCCGGGCGAGCCTGGCTCCCCCGGTGACCTTCCAACATGTGGCGGGGGTCGAGGAGGCGAAGCAGGAGCTGCAGGAGGTCGTGGAGTTCCTGAAATATCCCCAGAAGTTCACGGCCCTCGGGGCGACTATCCCTAAGGGTGTGCTGCTGGTGGGCCCGCCGGGCACCGGCAAGACGCTCCTCGCCAAGGCCGTCGCCGGCGAGGCCGGGGTGCCCTTCTTCAGCATCAGCGGCTCCGAGTTCGTGGAGATGTTCGTGGGTGTGGGCGCATCCCGGGTGCGGGACCTCTTCGCCCGAGCCAGGAAGGCGGCTCCCTGCATCGTCTTCATGGACGAGATCGACGCCGTAGCACGGCATCGAGGCTCCGGCATGAGGGCCGGCCACGGTGGCAACGACGAGCGGGAGCAGACCCTGAACCAGATCCTGGTGGAGATGGATGGCTTCGACGGCCGTTCCGGAGTGGTGGTGGTCGCGGCCACCAACCGCCCCGACGTCCTGGACGAAGCCCTGCTGAGGCCGGGCCGCTTCGACCGGCAGGTCACCATCGACGCGCCCGACGTGAGGGGGCGAAAGGCGATACTGACGATACACGCCCGGGGCAAACCGCTGGCCAGGGACGTCAACCTGGAGAGCGTCGCTCGCCAAACCCCGGGTTTCTCGGGTGCCGACCTGGCCAACCTGATGAACGAAGCCGCCATCCTGGCGGCCCGGCGGAACCGGCGAACCATCGGCAGGGCCGACGTGGACGAGGCCGTGGACCGGGTGATCGCGGGGCCTCAGCGAAAGAGCCGGGTCATCAGCGAGCGGGAGCGGAAGATCACCGCCTACCACGAGATGGGCCACGCCCTGGTGGCGTCCGCCCTGCCCAATTGCGACCCGGTCCACAAGGTCACCATCATCGGTCGGGGCAGGGCGGGAGGCTTCACCCAGTTCGTCCCGGCGGAGGATCGATCCCTCTGGACCCGATCCCAGTTCCTGGACACCCTCGCCTCCATCCTGGGCGGCCACGCGGCCGAGGAGTTGGTCTACGGCGAGGTCACCACCGGTGCCTCCAACGACATCGAGAAGGCGACGGAGCTGGCGCAGCGGATGGTGTGCCAGTACGGCATGAGCCAGCGCTTCGGTCCCGTGGCCCTCGCTCGATCGGACTCGTCGCGGAGCCCCTACGAAGGACGGCCCGTCAGCGATGACCTGTCGAGGGAGATCGACCGCGAGATCCATCATCTGATCGACGGGGCTCGAACCAAGGCCAAGGAGCTGCTGGCGGAGCGCCGAGCGAAGCTGGAGGAGCTGACGGCGCTGCTGCTGGAGCGGGAAACCCTCAATGCCGACGAGTTCAAAGGGCTAGTCGGCTAGCTCACCGTTCACGTAGGGGCCGGCGTCTCTGCCGGCCCCTTTCCTCATTATTACCATCCCCCGAACACTATTCGACTCTCAGCAGCTGCAACACATTCTTTCCAAGAATGCGATCCATCTCGGACGGAGGCACGAAGTCGAGATCAGAGTACACGTACTCCAGAGCCTGCCTGTAGGTGCAGTTCCTCTCTACGTTAGGCATGTCGGATCCCCAAACGAGTCGGTCGGCACCTACAGCGTCATACAGCGTGCGCAGTACCGGTCGCAGCTCTGCGAACGGATACTGGTGGTCGCGGGCCCAATGGATCGGGTAGAGGATCTCCACCATGAACTGCTCGTTCCTGAGC
>JAJZRD010000034.1 GCA_021845945.1 Chloroflexota bacterium | reverse complement strand
GCCGGCCGACCAGAGCACCGCGAAGGATCCAGGCCTTGACGGTTGGTATCGTTATGCCGAGCTGCTCTGCTGCCTGCCCGGTGGTGATCCAGCCCCGAGCAGGCCTGGCCAGCGCCACGAGAGCCTCCCGGAGGGCTCTGGCCTTTGACGCGCGGCCCTGGGACTCCATCTCGCGCTTCAGCTCCTCCAGTTCGTCCAAGAGGGAAGCACTCACGCCCGCCTTCATTGTCGTCCTCTCCCCGATAGCCGGGACATCTCCCGGGAGTTGCCTTTCAGATTATAGCTCATAACTGAAAGCTATTGCAGCTCCCGAGCCAGCCGGGCACCGTTACTCCACTACCAGCCGGACCTTGGCTGTGTCCTTTCCCTTGACCAGTTCTGCCAGGAACCCCTCGTATCGCTGCCTCATCTCCGCCAGCGTCGCTGGCGATCCGCCCGCGATCAACGCATCCCTAAGCGTCTCCACCTTTACCGCCACCTTGACCAGCCCCGACAGCGCCTCGCGAACCGCCTGTAGGAACTGCTGATCCAATGCGTCCGGCAGCTTGCGACTGGCCAGAAACGCATCTATCAGCTTCTTCTGGTCCGGCTTCAGCAGCGCTAGATTCCCCTGCACCGTCGGGTCTTCCAGGTTCGCCACCAGGGTCTGCGTCCAGTTCGCATGGAGCGTGTCCAACTCGCCGTCCAGGGCAGCCAGCTGAGCAGCTGCCGACGCGGCTGCCGGCTCCAGATTCGGCTTGAACCCGCAGTGGCATACAGGAGAGCTTTCGAGTTCTCTCGGTGTCAGCGCGAAGCAGGACGGCAATTCTGCCAGCCGGTTCTGGTAGTCGGTCAGATGCTGCACCGGCATCAGGTCTATCGTCGCCAGCTTCCTCAGCTGCTCCAGACGGTCGTCATGGAGCAGGGCCGCCCTCTTCTGGTCTTCCTTCGCTCCCAGCCGCGCCCTGGAGTGCGCCGGCATGTAGATGTCCACGTACTCCTTCTTCAGGCCGGCGAGGTCCAGGAGCACTGCCTGCCGGAATCCATCCGCAGCCCTCTTGCCGGGGTCCAAAACGCGGGCCACAACCTCTTCCCTGGCCGGCCTGACCTTCGCAACCCATGAGTGCTCGGTGGGCAGCGTCAGCTCGGCGGAAGACAGATAGGAGGCCGCGGACGCCAGGTCGTTTACCAGCCCGTGCAGTTCCTCCACCTCCCGCAACGTTTGCAGCCCGGCCTTGTGGCTGTTCACCTGCTCGACTGTCTGGTTGAAGTTCTTCAGCTTCCCGGGCGTCGAGTAAGCCTGGAGCGACTCCAGAAACGCCTTTGTCCCCTCCAGACGGCTCCCATAGTCTGCCTGCTCCTGCTCGCTTAGCAGCGTCCTTCCCCAGAACGGCAGCCCACCCTGGAGATGCTGGCGAGCCATAACCAGCCTTCCTACTCTCTCTGCCGCCTGTTGTCGAAGATCTTGAACCGCATTCTCGTCCCCTTGGGTCACCTGGATTGCCCTGCCCGGGCCGAGCCCCAGCAGCTCGAACAGTGCCTTCAGCGCGGGGAGGTTCGGCTCCTTCGGCGCCTCGACGTGCTTGAAACCGACGAGATCCTGGAGCGGCGTCGCCGCCAGCATCCCCAGATCGCCGGCCTCGAACTTCTTCCCGGGTATCGCCAGCACCAGCTCTCCGGCATGCACCAGTGTTGCCAGCACCACTACCACCCACTCGGGCTCGAGCCTGTAGCTCTCCGGCGCCATGAACTCTACGCCGGAGACGTTCTGGATCAGCTCTCCCCGGTTCAGCACCTGCCCCTGCCCCTTCTTCTGAAGCAGCCCCCGAACGTAACCGGCATACCTGGAAGCGTTGGCAGTTACTCTCTCTCCGTCCAGCAGCTCCAAAGCGTCCAACACAGCCGCGGCCGTCTTGGTCCGTGCTCCCCCCGCCACGTAGCGCAGAGCATCCTGTGCCGCCTGTCCCCGACTCTTCACGGTGACCAGGATCGAGAAGGTGGGATACTCCGACGCCTGCTCCTGGAAGTGCGGGGCCAGGCACTCGGACGCAACCGCGTTCACCGTGTCTCGCACGTTGCCGCCGGCTGCCTGGGAGTGCGCCTGCCCGGACACCGCCGCGTCCTTCAGCCACTCCATCAGAGGGCGGACCCGCCCCTGGTGGGTTGCCTGGTAAGCAGTGGCCATCTGCTTCTGGAGCCACTTGACCAGCGACTGCAGGTGGGCGTCGGCCTTCGACGTGTACGCGGACTTCGCCAGGCCCGCGGACTCCCTGTTCGCCAACTCCAGCGCCGCTCCGTACCTCTTCAGCGTCGCTCTGAACAGATCGTCGGCGCCGGCCAGTCTGAAGAACAGCTCGTCTGCCTTCTTCTCGTCCCTGTACACCGGCGGATCGTGGGGCTGGAGGAAGTACACGTAGAAGTCCCTGGGCGGTGCAACCGTCGACCTCTCGTTGGGCGCTCCGAAGAACAGGTACCCCTGCCTCATCGCCTTCTTCTCGCGCCACTCCAACTCGTGCTCCCATATGTTGAAGCCAGACACGTAGGTCTGATCGGAACACTCCATGGCGCGACGAAGAGCCTGGTAGTAGTACCTGTCCAGGGTGTTCTTCCCGAGAACCTCTGCTTCTTTGTCTATGTCCGCATCGTAGTCCTGGGTCTTGTAGACGTCCAGGTAGAACTGGCCGCCCAGCCGTCCCTTCTCATCCCGCTCCGTCGCGGAAATGAACTGGCCGCTCACCGTGGTGCTGATCAGCCGTAGAGCTGTCTCGATCTCTCCGCGCAGGTCCTCGGCGGCATCGCCCCCCAGCTCTCCGACGAGAGGATCGTACAGGCACAACACGTCTCGGAGTTGCTCGGCGCTCAGCCCAACCGGCGAATCGACGCTCCCTACCGCCAGCCGGTAGACGCTCAGACCACGAATGATCCTTCGGGCCATCTCTTTGCTCTTGCCCTTCGGATAGCCGACGTTCACCAGGTCCTCCAGCTTGGCGCTGCAGTCCGTCACGAGCCGTACGTCCGGTATCGCCCGCACCACAGGGTTGTCCTTGATCACTTCCCAGTAGCTATCGAAGCCGACGAGACCGGAGCTATCCTGGGGAACATCCTCGTCCAGCAGCCGGTCCATCGATCGAGAGATGGTGCGAAGCACCTCCCGCTTCTCGGCCAGGGTGATGCGCTCGAACACGTCTATGTAGTCGGGATGCACCGGGAAGAGACGAACGAACTCGTCCATCTTGGCGTTCATGTCGCCGTAGAAGCGGGCGAAGGGTGCGAGGTGCTCGCGGATCTTCACCTGCTGATCCGTCGTCTTCTTCAGCAGCCTCTCCGCCACCACGTACTTCACGTCCCGCCGGGCGATGTGGATCTGCTCGAACCGGTCTCTCACCCTTCTCAGGGTGTCGGCGGCGAAGGCAAACTGCGGGCTGTCGAAGATCGCCTCCTGCACGCCGGCCACGAAGCGGAACCGGATGTCCCCGCACACCTCTCCGATCTCTCGCAGTAGAGTCAGATCGAGGATCAACTCCTGGTCCTTCCGCTCGCGCAGGTAGTCCAGCAGCTCATCCACCACCATCAGAAGACCATGGTCCGGATACACCTGGTGGAAGGCGGCCATCATGGCCTCGAAGGCAGGCTTGTTTGTGTGGACCTGATCGATGGCAGGAAAGCTGTAGTGGACTCCCATGTCCGCCAGCCGATCCTCCAGCTCACCCACCACTATCTCGCGGAGTGGCATCGTGGTGGCCCCGATCTCCGTCCGAATCACCTTGAACTTCCCGGCGATCTTCGCCGCGGCGTCAGCGACTCTCTTATTCTGGAGATCGGCTGCCAGGTCGGCGCGCTCGGCCACAGCCGAGACTACCGACATCAGGTGAGACTTGCCTGTGCCGTAGTTGCCGACCACCAGAAGCCCCTTGTTGTCGGCGGGCGTGTCGTACTGGAGCTGGTTGAAGGCAACGTGAATCAGCCGGTCGGCCATCTCTTGCGAGACGACGTAGGTCGACACCAGTTGCCGGGCGCGATCCTCCTGATCGGCGTCACGAAGCTCGATATTGGCCGTGATGGGATGGAACTGGATCAGCTCGCGGTACTTCATCGCGCCCTTCCTCCAAATGCCTAGAGTCCCGTCCTCACTCGACCGTTGACGCTGCCACCATCAAGAGGCCCGAGATCGGATATCGCCCGTACTCAAGGTGGCCGGGCTCGGCGTAAACAAGGTAGCCATCCGCGACCTGTCCGTTCCAGCTGGCAACGATTGTCCGATTGCGGGAGAGTCCTTGGAGCAGCCGAAGAGGATCTTGCCGCAGCGCGGGATCGAAGACCACCTCCAGATTGTCCAGCAAGACGGCGGAACCACCCGCCTGGTCGACGATCTCTCGCACGATCTGTCCGCATCGCAGAGCCCGCTGCTTCTCCGTCAACTCCAGCAGTCTCTGGCTCAGCTCCAGATTGACGTTCACCAAGGGGAGCCCCTTACTCTTGGATACTTGCCTCAGGGCGGCCGTCTTCCCGGTGCCAGGAGGTCCTACCACCAGAACCAGGCGATTGTAGAGCTGCTCCGCCTGGTCAAGAGTCTCTATGATCTGTTGCGAAAGCGTAGTCGCCACTGCTGATTCCTCGTTGAGTCATCCATCGTCAAGCCGAGGCCGGAGGACGCCTGTACATATTCTCGCCTCATCTAGCATGATGGTCAACCTGGCTGCCTGTTCTCATTCCCCTTGCCCTCCGCCCCCCCTTCGGCATATACTTACTTGCGCACGCAACTAACTCGCTGAGGGGTTTCGCTTTGCACGGAGAGAGGCCGCCCCTGGCCCTGAAGCTGGTGTTCCTGGGGAAGCACGTCGGGTATCTGCTGGAGCACCGCCTCGCCAGCCGGGGGCTGAATCGCACCCAGACCATCATCATGACCGCGCTGAGCCGCCACCCGGGGCTTCAGGCGCTGGAGCTGTGCGTTCCAGCCGGTGTCGAGCCGGCCAACGTAACGCGAACCCTCCAGTCCCTGGAGCGCCTCGGCCTGCTGGAGCGAAGGCCCCATCCCACCGACGGCCGCGCCCATCTGTTCTTTCTGACCGATGCCGGCCATAGTCTGGCGCGGGAATTGTCAGAGGAGATCCATGCGATCTCCGACGCCCTCACCCAGGAGCTGGATCCCGAGGAAAGGCCGCAGCTGGAGAGGCTGCTGGACAGCCTGTGGAGGGGTGTCGGCCATCAGCTATCAGCCGCTAGCCATCAGCATGCGGCCGCGCAGCCCGAGGGGGCGCCCGGCGGGAACGGCGAGGGTCGACGTCGGCACTTTATGTCACGCACCGAGAAGCTGAAAGCTGAGGACTGATAGCCGATCATGAAATCGCTACGCCGCGCGCTCAAGTACCTGTTCCCCTACTGGACGACGGCCTCCGCCGCCTTCCTCAGCCTCGTGCTGGTCTCGGCCACCAACCTGGCCTCCCCCCAGTTTCTGCGGCTGGCCATCGACGGCGGTGTCGTCGGGCATCAGTGGAGTGCCATCCTGTGGGCCGCTGGCGGTCTGCTGGGGGTGGCGGCCGTTCGGGGCGTCTTCACCTTCCTCCAGGGCTACCTATCGGAGAAGGCCTCTCAGGGGGTTGCCTACGATCTGCGGAACGAGATCTACGCCAAGCTGCAGGGCCTCAGCTTCAGCTACCACGACCAGGCCCAGACCGGACAGCTCATGACCCGGGTCACCAGCGACGTGGAGATGGTGCGCCAGTTCATCGGCCAGGGCTTCCTCCAGCTGATGGGCGCCCTGGTGATGCTGGCGGGAAGCTCCCTGGTGCTGTTCGTCATGAACTGGCGGTTGGCCCTGGTGTCGCTGACCATCATCCCCGGGATCCTCCTGGTGTTCGCCCGCTTCGTCCGGAACGTCCAGCCCCTCTTCCGCCAGGTCCAGCAGAAGCTGGGGGCGCTGAACACCATCCTCCAGGAGAACCTGGCCGGCGTGCGGGTGGTGAAGGCCTTCGCCCGGGAGCAGCATGAGACGAAGAGGTTCGGCCGGGCCAACGCCGACCTGCTGGCCGAGAACATACGGGTCACCAGGGCCTTGAACACCACCTTCCCGGTGATCTTCTTCTTTGGGAACGTGGGCACCTTCCTGGTGGTCTGGTACGGCGGGAACGAGGTGATCGGCGGCTCCCTCTCCCTGGGACAGCTGGTCGCCTTCAACGCCTACCTGGGCTTCCTGATGTTCCCCATCTTCATGCTGGGGATGATCATGGCCACCATGACCCGCGCCGGTGCCTCCGCCCAACGGGTCTTCGAGGTGCTGGACGCCGAGAGCGAGGTGCAGGATAGGCCGGACGCCGGTCCGCTGCCCGCCATCCAGGGCAGGGTGGCCTTCGAGGACGTCAGCTTCCGCTACGCCGGGGCCGAGCACGATGCCCTGAGCCACGTCAGCTTCGCGGCGGAACCGGGACAGACGGTGGCCGTGGTGGGCACCACGGGGGCCGGCAAGAGCACCATCATCAATCTCATCCCCCGCTTCTACGACGTCCGGAGCGGAAGGGCCACCATCGACGGCCACGACGTGCGGGAGGTGACACTGGAGAGCCTGAGATCCCAGATCGGGATCGTGCTCCAGGAGACGGTGCTGTTCAGCGGCACCATTCGGGAGAACATCGCCTACGGGGCGCCGGAGGCGACCCAGGAGGAGGTGGAGGCCGTGGCGAAGATCTCCCAGGCCCACGAGTTCATCCTGGAGCAGCCCCAGGGCTACGACACCCGCATTGGGGAGGGCGGCGTGGGGCTGAGCGGCGGCCAGATGCAGAGGATCGCCATCGCGCGGGCGCTGCTGCTGAACCCGAAGGTGCTGATTCTGGACGACAGCACCTCCTCGGTGGACGCCGAGACCGAGTACCAGATCCAGCAGGCCATGGACGACCTGATGGTGGGCCGCACCAGTTTCATCGTGGCCCAGCGGATCAGCACCGTCCGCAACGCCGGCAAGATCCTGCTGCTGGACGGGGCTCACGTGGTGGCCCAGGGCACCCACGAGGAGCTGCTGGCCACCAACCACCTGTATGGGGAGATCGTGTCGTCGCAGCTGAGAGACGATAGCCATCAGCAGTCAGCAACCTTCGCAGTTGACAGCTGACCGCTGATAGCTAGAATGAGGTGAAGATGTTCGGAGGCCACTTCCAACATCAAGCGAGCATACGCGAGGAGAAGGCTGCCAACGGCAAAGCGGTCGTGGGGAGGCTGCTGGGCTACCTGGCCCCCTACCGGCTGCGGCTGGTCGTAGTGCTGCTCCTCACCCTGATAGGTGCCGCCTCGGCGGCCGGAGGCCCCTACCTGGTGGGCAGGGCCGTCGACAGCTTCATCGCCGTCGGCGACAGGACCGGGCTGGCGATCAATATGCTGCTGTTGCTGGGCGTCTACCTGGCCGGCCTGGGCGCCCGGATGCTGCAGGGCTACCTGATGGGCTGGGTGGGCCAGAACACCCTGGCCCTGCTGCGGGGCAAGATCTTCCATAAGCTGCAGCGGCTCTCCCTCCAGTACTTCGACAAGCACGACGCCGGCGACCTGATGTCGAGGCTGGTCAACGACGTGGACACCATCAACAACCTGCTCAGCATGGGGTTGGTTCAAGCCATCTCAGGGGCGTTGTCGCTCACGGGCATCCTGCTGGCTATGTTCGGCCTCTACTGGCCTCTCGCCCTGGCGGCCTCCTCGGTCATACCGGTGATGCTGATAACCACCAACCTCTTCGCCAAGATGGCCCGCAGGGCCTTCCGAAAGACCCGAGAGACCATCGGAGACGTCTCGGCGGACCTCCAGGAGGACATCGCCGGCATCAAGGTGGCCCAGGCCTTCAACCGGACGGGACTGAACCAGGCCCGCTTCGCCCAGCGCAACGCCGCCAACCGGGATGCCAACGTGGGTGCCACGGCGATAACCTCGGCCTTCTCCCCCACGATGGACCTCCTCAGCACCGTCGCGACCATCATCGTGGTGACCTTCGGCGGCTACCTGGCGATGGAGGGGATGGTAACCATCGGCCTGGTGGTGGCCTTCCTCGGCTACGTGCAGCAGTTCTTCTGGCCGATCCAGCAGATCAGCCAGATCTACACCCAGGCCCAGTCGGCCATGGCGGGCGCCGAGCGGATCTTCGACCTGCTGGACACCGAGGAGGACATGGTGGACGCCGCCGGGGCCAAGACGATTCCCCACATCCAGGGGAGGGTGGTCTTCGAGAAGGTGGACTTCGCCTACGATCCCCTGCACCCCGTGCTGCACCGGGTCGACCTGGCGGCCGAGCCGGGCCAGACGGTGGCTCTGGTGGGCCCCACAGGGGCCGGCAAGACCACCGTCGCCAACCTGATCGCCCGCTTCTACGACGTGACGGGGGGCCGGGTGACCATCGACGGGATGAATGTGCGGGATGCGAGCCTGGACTCCCTGCGGAGCCAGCTGGGGATCGTCCCCCAGAACAGCTTCCTCTTCTCCGGCACCGTGGCCGACAACATCCGCTACGGCCAGTTGGAGGCCACCGACGAGGAGGTGGAGCAGGCCGCGCGCCTCGCCAACGCCCACGACTTCATCCTGCGGCTGCCCCAGGGCTACGACACGGTGCTGGGCGAGCGGGGCAACTCCCTCAGCCAGGGTCAGCGCCAGTTGGTCGCCTTCGCCCGGGCGATCCTGGCCAACCCGCGGATCCTGATCCTGGACGAGGCCACCAGCAGCGTGGATACCCGGACCGAGATGCTGATCCAGCAGGCGCTGGAGCAGCTGCTCCAGGGGCGGACCAGCTTCGTGATCGCCCACCGGCTCAGCACCATTCGGAACGCGGACCAGGTGCTGGTGATCGACGAGGGTCGCATCGTGGAGCGGGGAACCCACGATCAGCTGCTGGAACAGGGCGGGCTGTACGCCGACCTCTACCGGCGCCAGTTCCGGGACGTGGAGGAGAAAGCCGCCACGCCCTCTTTGGCGAGCTGACTTCATTAATACTATTGCTCGTCCAACTGGGCAACCCTGACACCAAGTCGTACAGGAAGGAGAATGGGAAAATGGCTGACACTGGGAAGGAGCGTTTCTGCATCTCGTGTGGGATGCCCCTGAGGGGCACTGAGGACTTCTGGAAGGGAGACACCAGCAAAGACTACTGCGTCCACTGCAGTCGCGAGGGCGGCTCGATGCGATCCTACGAGGAGGCACTGATTGGGATGAGCGCCTTCTTCCAGAAGACGCAGGGGATGGCGCCGCAGCAGGCGGAGTTGGCCGCCAGGGATTGCATGGCCAAGATGCCCGCCTGGCAGAACCGATGAGGCACGAGAGAGGGGCCGAGGGTAGCGAGCCGTGCAGCCCGCCGACTGTCTCCCACGAACAGCACCACACCAACTTCAGTTTCGCTATTGCATGCTCTAGCTAACTAGAGTATAGTCATAGAGCTGGTCGTTTCCGCAGATCGTCAAAGCGGCCGGGCTGGTGATGGGTTATTCGGGCCCACGCCCCTGATCGTCAATGCGCTGACGGATCGTTCCAAGTAATTCAGTGTTAGGAGTCAGCGTGACCGCCATGCAAGACAAGACCCTCACCTGCCGCGATTGTGGCCGCGAGTTCCTCTTCACTGTAAGCGAGCAGCAATTCTTCGCTCAGAAGGGTTTCACCAACGACCCCGGCCGCTGTCCCGAGTGCCGCGCGACCCGCAAGGCCACCCGCGGCGATGGCGGCTCCTTCGGCGGCCATCGGGATCGCGAGATGTACCCCGCGGTGTGCGCCCAGTGCGGGAAGGAGACCCAGGTCCCCTTCCAGCCCCGCCTCGACAAGCCTGTCTACTGCTCCGACTGCTATTCCTCCCAGCGTCCCAGTAGGGGGGGCGGGTACGACCGGCGACCGAGCAGCGGGGGCGGCCGAGGCCGCTGGTAGCCTCTCACAAGACACGACAATCGAAAGGGGACGGCCTCAGCCGCCCCCTTTCGATTCCGGCCACCGATCGAGGATTGGCAAGCGACCCAACTATCGCTACACTGGTGTCGTGCTCCCCAGTATGGTTCTCATGAATGGCGAGGCTGCGACCGCCGAGTTGTGGCGGATAGTCCCGGCACGGCCGGGTGTGCCCCGGCCGCACGTAGATCCTGACCCTGGCCAGGAGGAGGGGAGACGGCGATGGGAAGCAGCGGCCCGACGCTGGACGTGGCCTACTGTGGACTCTACTGCGCTGCCTGTGGGGCCTCAAGGGAGGGGAGATGCGAGGGCTGCAGGGCAGGGGGCGGCTTCGCCGGGTGCCGGGTGCGCCTCTGCACCCTGGAGCGGGGCTTCACCACCTGCGCCGAGTGCCAGGAGATGGAATCCTGCGAGAAGTTGAACAACTTCGTCAGCAGGCTCTTCGCGACGATCTTCCGGTCCCGGCGGATGGAGAACCTCCGAGAGATCCGCGACGGCGGTCTCGAGGCCTTCGTGGCCAGGAGATGTTGAGCGGAACGAGAGCGGCAGACACAGGTGGGGACGGGTCCTTAGACCCGTCCCTCCACGATTCCTGCGGCATGGGCCGCTAGAAGAACAGTCTCGCCAGCTCGTACAGCTCCATGTCGGCGGGCCGAGTCTGGGACACCACCTCCCGTATGGGCACCGGCACCACAGAGCCACAGTTGAGGCAGGGCACGTAGCCGAAGCGGCCCTCGGCCACGTAGTCTACCGCGGCCACCCCCAGCCGGGTCGCCAGCAGCCGGTCCTCCGCCGTCGGCGAGCCACCCCTCTGCAAATAGCCCAGGACGATGAAGCGGGTCTCCAGGCCGGTCCGGTGCTCGATCTCCGCCGCCAGCCGCTCGCCCATGTTCCGGCGATCCAGCTTGTACCGGCCGAAGGGGTCGGGTTTGCCCAGGTCGATCGCCTCGTCGGAGAAATCGCTGATACTGGCCGATTCCGCCACCACGATGATGCTGAACTCCCTGCCCTGGGCGCGCCGGGCGAGGACGTGATTGCAGATGGACTCCAGGTCGGTGGGGACCTCCGGGACCACGATGAGATCCGCGCCCCCGGCCAGACCGCCGTCGATGGCCACCCAACCGGCGTCGCCGCCCATAACCTCCACCACCATCACCCGGTGATGGGCGCTGGCCGTGGTGTGCAGCCGATCCAGCGCCTCCGCCACCAGGGCGACGGCCGAGCTGTGGCCTATGCACTGGTCGGTGCCCACCAGGGTGTTGTCCAGGGTCTTGGGCACCCCAACGACCTTTCCCCACCGATCGTGCAGCTCGGCACCCACCCAGAGGCTATCCCGCCCGCCGATCACCACCAGGCCGTCTATGCCGAAGGCCTTCACGTTGGCCTGAACCTGCTCCAGCTCCTCCGGTCGCTTCACCGGGTTGGTGCGGGAGGTCCCCAGGATGGTGCCACCCTGATGCAGGATGCCGGACACCGACCGCCAGTCCAGTCTTTGAAAGTTGCCGCCGCCCAGCAGTCCCGCCCACCCGTTCCGGACGCCAAGGACGTCGAAGTCGAGGCTGAGGGCGCGCCTCACCACAGCTCGGATCGCCGCGTTCAGTCCGGGTGCGTCACCCCCGCCGGTTAGAAGTCCGATTCTCACAAGCAAACCTCCCACCAGGGCATCTTCGCCCTCAAAGAAGCTGGAGAGCAAGATCGAAAGAAGGATGTCTCGAAGAGCGAGGTCTGGCTCGCCGGATCACCTTCTCAACTGCCTGGGCACTAGTATACCTCGCCGCCAGTCCCTACGATAGGGCCGGCGGTTGTGCGGTCGGGGCCGGCACGAGACCCCGCCCTACTCAACTTGCACGGTGGGTGCTACAATCCGTGGGCTACCCGCGCCGGGCTCACTAACCCCCATCCCCTCCAACCGAGAAGGACGATGCGCAGAGATCTCCAGGAGCTGCTGAAGCTACCAGAGGGCCAGCTGCTGGCCCGCAAGAGCGCCCGTCTCAGTCCTCGCGACCTGGCCAACCTGCTGATTGGCTTCGCCAACGCCGACGGGGGCACCCTGCTGCTGGGGGTGGAGGAGGGGGCAGTGGAGGGCTTCCTCCAGTACGAGGGCAAGGTGGATTCCCTTCTCCCCGCGGCCCTGGCCTTCTGCCGGCCGCCGGTGCGGGTGCAGCCCTTCTGGCTCCCCTGCACCAACCGCCGAGGGCTGGAGGACAGGGTCCTGGCGGTGGAGATCCAGCCCGGCGAGAAGATCCACTCCAACAGCAAGGACGAGGTGTACCTGCGGGAGGGCGACCGCACCCGGAAGCTGGACTTCGAGGAGCGGCTACAGCTGGTCTACGACCGGGGCGAGGCTTCCTACGAGCTGACGGAGGTAGGGCAGGCGACCCTGGAGGATCTGGAGCCGGGTCTGCTGAGGGAGTACGCCGGTCGGTTGGAGACCAGCCTGGAGCCGGCAGAGCTGCTGCTGGCTCGAGGGCTGGCGAGGCGGCAGGATGGAGAGCTCAGGGTGAACTGCGCCGGAATCCTGCTCTTCGCCGAGGACCCCTCCACCTTCCTCCCGAGGCCGGGCCTGCGGATCCTGCGCTACGAGGGCACCTCCACCGAGACCGGTCCCCGGATGAACCTGGTGAAGGACGTCATCCTGGAGCTGCCGCTGCCCACCCTGATCGTGGAGGCCCAGCGGAGCATCTCGGCGCAGCTGCGGGACTTCACCCGCCTCGGTCCCAAGGGGCTGTTCGAGACGGTGCCCGAGTATCCCCCCTTCGCCTGGCAGGAGGCGATCGTGAACGCCGTCTGCCATCGTGCCTACTCCATCTCCGGCAGCCAGATCGAGGTGCGGCTCTTCGACGACCGGATGGAGGTGGAGAGCCCCGGCCGGCTCCCCGGCCTGGTGAGGCTGGCGAACCTCCGCCAGTCCCACTACTCCCGCAACCCACGCATCGCCCGTGTGCTGACCGAGTTCGGCTTCGTGCGGGAGTTGGGCGAGGGGGTCGACCGGATGATCGACGAGATGTCCTCCTACGGCCTGGAAGAGCCCCAGTTCCGTGAGCAGGGTTACTCCGTGGTGGTCACCCTGCGGAACGGCGCCTCCGGACGGGCAGCGGCTCCCGAGCAGCCCAGGCAGCGGGGTGTCCCGCCCCAACCCCAGGCCCCGCTGCAGCCGCCTACCCGCCTCAACGAGCGGCAGAAGAAGGCGCTGGAGTACATGAAGATGACCGGGGAGATCACGGCCCAGCAGTACGCGGAGCTGAACCCCGGCATCGATGTGCGCACCGCCCGCCGCGACCTGACGCAGCTGGTGGAGACGGGCCACCTGATCAGCCTGGGCAGCACCAAGAGCCGATGCTACATCCTGCGGGACTTCGAGCCGCCGAAGTAGGGGCGGATCTGCCAGCCCTGGCGGGCCGCTCTATCGCCTCCGTCCGGATCCTGTCCGGATTCTGTCCCCATCGCGGCGGCCCTGGTGTCCGGATTCCGTCCGCATGCCGTCCGATCCCCCTCCCCCAACCGCCGTCCGGATTCCGTCCGAGTCCTGTCCGGATTCCCCTCGTCCCCGTGGCGACTGGATCCCCGACGGAGGGCTCCGCATAACGGCAACCTGCACAAATGTGGGCATATCAGACCAATACGAAGCGAAAACCGGCGTTTTGCCTTCACAGGGGGATTGCAACTTTGTACAATGGACTCCGAGACTGCTTCCGGCTGGAGATCGAGGACGACGGACCGGGAACGGAGGCCACGGCTGTGAGAATCGAGCGGATCAACTCTGCCCTCTACAGGATCGCCACCCCCTTCGACAAGACGGGAACGGTATTCCTCTATCTGGTGAAGGGGGACCGGGTCGCACTGGTGGACACCGGTGCCGTCGACTCCCCCCGCGAGGTTCTCGAGCCGGCCCTGGCGGAGTTCGGCATGGGCCTCTCCGACGTCGACCTGATCCTCAACACCCACGCCCACCTGGACCACTCGGGCGGCAACCTGGAGACCAAGCGCGCCTCCGGCGCCCCCATCCACGTCCATGCCTCGGACCTGATGATGGCCCAGTCCACCGAGACCCAGGTGGAGTTCCACATAGCCCCGCTGCGGGTGCTGGAGTTCCCCGCCGAGACCATCCAGGAGCGAGCGGACTACGTCATCAGGAACTCGGGTCCGGCGGCCGGCGCCGACGTGGTGCTGACGGATGGGGAGATAGTGGATCTGGGGGCCGGAGTGCAGCTGCGGGTCGTCCACAGCCCCGGCCACACCCCCGGCCACGTATGCTATTACTGGGAACCCGAGGGGGTGCTGATCTCCGGAGACGCCATCCAGGGGCAGGGAGCCCGGCCAGGCAGCTATCCCTACTACTTCAACGCCCGGGATTACCGGCGGTCGCTGATGGCCCTGGCCAAGCTGGACATCCGCACCCTCTGCGCCGGACACGCCTACATCGGCGGAACCCTGGTCAACTCCCCTACCCGCACCGGCAATGGGGTCGCCATGTTCCTGCAGGAGTCCGTCCGGGTGGCGGACAGCATCCACCGGGCCGTCACCGAGGCGATCCGCCACAAGCCCGGAGCCAGCAAACGAGACCTGGCCTTCGCCGCCCTGTCGGAGCTGATCTATTCCATCCCGCAGCTGTTGGTGCGCCAGACCGGGATGCCGCTCCACGCCGGCCCCGCCCTGGTGGCCCACATCGACGCCGCCCTGGAGGGCAGCTACCCCGCGTAGATTGTGCTCGTGGGAAGGCGCGTCGTTTGCGCTCAGCCTGTCCAGATCCGCTCCATTCCCCGCATCAATCCCCCTTTTGCAAAGTGTAGCCTTTTCAAAGGGAAGCCAACTGGGTACAATGGACCTGCCTGGCGTATTCGGCAGGCAGGTCGGCGCTCACCGGAAGTAGTTGCTGAAGCACGAGAAGCCGCTGATTGAAGGGTAATACCTCGATTGGATATTGCCTCCTTGAAAGTCAAGGTCAAGTTCTTCGCCCTCTATAGGGAGCTGGTCGGCCTGCGGGAAACCCAGGCCGATCTGCCCCCGGGCTCCACGGCGCTGGACGTCTGGCGTTCCTTCGCCGAGAGCCACCCGCAACTGGCGCCCAACCTGCCCCACACCCGCTTTGCCATCAACGGCCAGTACGTCGATCCCAACACCTCCTTGAAGGAGGGGGACGAGGTGGTGTTCATCCCGCCCGTCAGCGGGGGCTCGGCCTTCGAGGTCACCGAGCAGCCGATCGACGTGAATCGGGTGGTCGAAGGGGTCCGGGAGGATGAGGACGGGGCGGTGGTGACCTTCGTCGGAATAGTCCGCAACGAGAACCGGGGAAAGGCCGTGCTCCACCTGGAGTACGAGGCATATCGGGAGATGGCCGCCGGCAAGATGCAGGAGATCGGCGAGGAGATCGCCCAGCGGTGGGGGCTGCGCCACGTGGCCATCGTCCATCGGGTGGGCCGGATGGAGGTCGGCGAGGCCAGCGTGGTGATCGCCGTGGCCGCGCCCCACCGGGGGGTGGCCTTCGAGGCCTGCCACTACGCCATCGATCGGCTGAAGGAGACGGTTCCGGTCTGGAAGAAAGAGGTCTACGCCGACGGCGAGGTGTGGCTGGGCCTGGGAAACTGATAGCTCATGGGAGACGTCGTGTCTTACTGCATGGATTGCGGCGGAACCCTGGTGGAGCAGGTGCCGCCGGGGGATGACCGAAGCCGCCTGGTTTGCCCCACCTGCGGCCAGATCACCTACATCAACCCCAAGGTGGTGGTGGGCACACTCCCCGTGGTGGACAGCAAGGTGCTGCTGCTGCGGCGGGGCATCGAGCCGCGCTACGGGATGTGGAGCTACCCGGGCGGCTTCCTGGAGATGTACGAGACCGCCGAGGAGGGTGCCCGCCGGGAGGCCCGGGAGGAACTGGAGATCGAGGTCGATGGGCTCCGGCTTCTCGGGGTGTACAGCCGTCCCGCGGTGGGCATCGTCACCATCGTGTACCTGGCAAAGCTGATCGAGGGGGAGCCGAGGGCGACCTCGGAGGCGTTAGAGGGACGCTTCTTCCGCCCCGACGAGATCCCCTGGGAGGAGCTGGCCTTCCCGAGCACCGTCAGCGCCCTTCGGGACTGGGCCTCCTCGGCCCGCTAGAAAGTAGGGTCCATGGCCCCCGAGCGTCACCTTCAGGACGGTTTCCGGCGCGCCATCAACTACATGCGGATCTCCGTCACCGACCGGTGCAACCTGCGGTGCGTCTACTGCATGCCCCCGGAGGGGGTGCCCTGGATCCCTCACCCGGACGTCCTCACCTTCGAGGAGATCGAGCGGATCGTCCAGGCCACGGCGACGGTGGGGATGCGCAAGATCCGGATCACCGGTGGCGAGCCCCTCGTTCGCCGCGACTTGGTCCAACTGATCGCCCGCCTGTCGGCCGTCCCCGGCATCGAAGACATCTCCATGACCACCAACGCCGTCCTGATGCCCCAGTTTGCCGAGCCCCTGGCCCGAGCCGGCCTCCAGCGAATCAACGTCAGCCTGGACACCCTCCGGCCGGAGCGGTTCGCCCGCATCACTCGAGGTGGCGACCTGGGCCAGGTGATGGCCGGAATCGAGGCCGCCGAGCGGGCCGGGCTGGCCCCCATAAAGATCAACGCCGTGGTGCTGCGAGGCGTGAACGACGACGAGTTGCTGGATCTGGCCCGGCTGACACTGGGGCGCCCCTGGCACATCCGGTACATCGAGGCGATGCCGCTGGACGGCAACCTGCACGTGGAGGAGGAGGGGTTCGTCTCCGCCGACGAGATCATGGAGAGGCTCGGGGAGCTGGGGGAGTTGGAGGGCTGCTCGGGACCCGACGGCAACGGTCCCGCCCGATACTACCGGGTCCCAGGGGCCCGGGGAACCGTGGGGGTCATCAGCCCCATGAGCCACTACTACTGCGAGAGCTGCAACCGGGTGAGGCTGGCGGCCGACGGCCGGCTGCGACTCTGCCTCTTCGCCGACCAGGAGATCGACCTGCGAACCCCTCTGCGCAACGGGGCCTCCACAGAGGAGATCGTGCGACTGTTCCAGCGGGCCATCCTGACGAAGCCCGAGCGGCACCACCTGGTGGTGGGACAATCCAACTGCAACCTGCGGGCTCTGTCACAGATCGGGGGCTGAGAAGAGCAGTCAGCTACCCTACGCCGCGTGCAGAGGTTCCGGCTCCGGTGTGGCCTCCTCTTCCTCTTGCTCCGGCCTGGGCTCCTCGCCCTTCCTTCGCAAGATGACGTAGGCGCCGATCAACACGCGGGCGTGGAAATCCACCGATTCCTCGTAGCCGATCTTACCAGCCTGGCGCAGCTCCTCCAGAGCCTGCGCCGCCTGCTGGGGCAGACCGACGTACAGCCTGCCACGCTCGTCCTCGAGGACGGTCACCTCGTCCCCGTCGATGCCAAAACGACGGCGGATCTCCACGATGGGCATCAAGCTCTTGGTCCCAATGTACCATCGCAGGGTGCTCTTGCTAAGCTTCTTCATGATAGCAGCACCAACCTCGTCGTCACCACCCCTGTCACCAGCCGTCCGGCCCACCCACAGAGGGTGCGGCGGCGCGGCCATCGAGGAGGCGCCAGGTGGAGGCGCGTCGTGCGTCTCCACCATCGATGATAGCAGAATCACGGACGTAATGCAAAGTTTAGCTAGCGCTGACTTGCAAATCGACCGGGAGGGGTTCGCCTTCTGCCCGATCACGCCTCGGGGATCAGGAAAGAGCAGACCCGGTCGCCCTGGCCGATGCAGCCCTGCCTAACCAGGGGAGCACCAACCAACCTACCGAGGTAGTCCTCCTCGATGGCGCACACCTGGGAGTGAGCCCGGGACACCAGCAGGTTGGGACAGTTGTACTGCCGCAGCAGGTAGCCACCCTCCACCTTCTCCCAATCGGCGATGGCCCCCTCCTCGGTGCGGATCTGGGCGATCTCCGCCACCTTCTCGGTCAGCCCCTTCCCGGCCAGTCGGGGGCTCCGCTCGGCAGCCCACTTCTCCGCGATGTGGCCCAACAGCGAGCCTCGCAGCTCGGGCGACAGCACCTCGTCGATCCCCACCATCAACCGGTTGGCCAGGACGTGGTACCGCTTGGGGAATAGATCCTCGGCCTCCTCGGTGAGGGAGTAGACGAAATAGGGCCTGCCCACCCTACCACGCACCTCTTCCACGTTCACAAGGTCGTCGCGCTGAAGCACGGAGAGGTGCACCCGGACGGTGACGGGGGAGAGAGCCACCTCTCGGGCCAACTCCTCCAGGGTGGCGCGGCCCCGCTTCTTAAGGATGTCCAGGATCTGCCGTCGAGTCCTCTGCATCGAGTCCTCCCCTGTTTCAATCCTCACCCGGCCCGTGGACAGGGTGCGGCGCTGCTAGACATGTCCAAAACCCCGGCGGAGCCGGACCCAGGCTCTTCCGCATGGTACAGGGCTGGCCGTCTCTTGTCAACTTAGTGAGTCTATTTATGATAAATGCTTCTCCATCGTCTTCTACCCTAATGACAGCGGCTTCGGTCGAACGAGAGAGTTGGCTTCTGTTGTGGAGGACTACGGCCGGTGCCAGCGGCCGGGAGCGGAGATCCTGGACATCGGCGAAGGAGTGCGAGGCGATCTTCGAGGCGTCGCGCCTACAAGGCCTGGTTAGGGCAAGAACTTCAGGGGGTTCACACGGGTCCCGTCCTGAAACAGCTCGAAGTGGAGGTGGGGACCGGTGCTGAGGCCGGTGCTGCCCACGGAGCCGATCCGGTCGCCCTTGTTGACCCGCTCGCCGTAGTCTGCGAAGAAGGCGCTGAGGTGGGCGTAGAGGGTCTTGTAGCCGTTCCCGTGGTCGATCACCAGATGCCATCCGTAGCCGTAGCCCAGCTTCAGGGCCGTCACCACAACTCCACCGTCGGCCGCGTACACGGGGCTTCCGGCGCCGTTGGCCAAGTCGATGCCGGTGTGGCCGTTTTCCCCGAAGTACTGGGTGATGCTGCCGCCGGCCGGCCAACGGACGGAGCCGCTGGCCGAGGCGGTGGCCGCCGGGCGGCCTCCCCGGCTGCTGCCGCTGGCCCGAGCCACCTGGATCTTCCCTCCCGGCACCACCAGCTTGTCCCCCATCTGGAGGGAGTTCGGGTCCGCCAACTGGTTGAACTCCGCTATGCTCTCCGGAGTGACCCCGTACAGAACCGCCAGATCGTGGACGTTGTCCCCACTGGTCACCGTGTGCATAACCCCGGATACCGGCAGGATCAGCAGCTCCTCCCCGATCTGCAGCCCCTCAGGGTTGGTCAGGTTGTTGGCCTGCAGGACGGTGTCGGTGCTGATGCCGAACCGCTCGGCGATCTCGCCGGGCGTGTCCCCCGGCGCCACCCTGTACTTGATGGGAGTCCTGGGCCTGGAGCTCTCGCCCGAAGGCTGCCGCTGGTCCGGCAACGCCGTGGCGGCTGCGAGCGACGCGGAGTCCTTTGCCTGTGCAGCGGAGTCACCGGCCGCGTTGGTGGCGGTCTTGGAGGCCGCCGCGGGCAAGGGCAGGGGCTGGGAGATCAGCAGATCGGGCCGAAACTGCTCCCGGAGGGGGAACGCCGGCAGGGAGTTCCCCCTCCGGGCAAAGGAGCCCGACTGGGCCGCCAGCACCGAAGCGACCACCAGGGAAAAGACGGCCAGATGCTGCAGGAGAGAGAGATGCTTCGCCTCGCCCAGCCCGACGGGGAGGCGGGCCTTGAGGAGAACCGTGGCGGAGTCGAGCCGCAGCCGAAGCGATGGCCATGCCGATGGGAGGTCGACCCGGCTCGGGATCCTAGAGGCCCGATCCAGGCACGATTGAATCCAAGTGGCTGCCGGGCGAAGGTACTCGAACAGCTCGGCCGCTCGTCCGGAAGGAACCTGCAACTGCATTACTACTCAAGGTCGGGGCGCAACCCTCCAGCCGGCTACAACCAGAACTTGGCCGGGGGTAAAGCTCGGCAGGTTCCTGCCGAGCCGGCCCTATCTCCTCTCGATATGCAATTCACCGTGCGGAAGAAGAAAGAGAGTAGGAAAGGCCGGGTGGGAGGCGCCGGGGTGGCGCCCCGCACCCGCGTCTGGAACGTAGGAGCCGGCTCCTGCCGGCGATCGCGAGCGGGAGATCGCGCCTGCAGATGGTGATCGCGAACAGGAGGCCGCGCCTACGCCGGTGTATCCCTCAGACATCCTTGGTGAGGGTGGATAGGAACTCCTTGTTGTTGCCCGTTTTGGACATCCGGGAGAGCACCAGCTCGACCCCCTCGGTGGTACCGATGGCCGTCAGCATCCGGCGCATGGTCCACACCTGCTTCAGGGTCCACTCGTCCAGCAGCAGCTCCTCGCGGCGGGTACCGGACCTCGCCACATCGATGGCCGGGAAGGTGCGCCGCTCGGCGATCTTGCGGTCCAGGTGCAGCTCCATGTTGCCGGTGCCCTTGAACTCCTCGTAGATCACGTCGTCCATCCGGCTGCCCGTGTCCACCAGGCAGGTAGCGATGACGGTGAGGCTCCCGCCCTCCTCGATGTTTCTGGCGGCGCCGAAGAAGCGCTTCGGCGGGTAGAGGGCGATGGGATCGATACCACCGGAGAGGGTGCGCCCGCTGGGTGGCATCGCCAGGTTATAGGCCCTGGCCAGACGGGTGATGCTATCCAGCAGGATCACCACGTCCCGTCCGCACTCCACCAGCCGCTTGGCCCGGTTGAGAGCCATCTCCGCCACGGTGGTGTGGTCCTCCACCGGCTCGTCGAAGGTGGAGCTGATCACCTCTCCCCTGACGGAGCGCTTCATGTCGGTGACTTCCTCCGGGCGCTCGCCGATGAGCAGCACCATCATATGGACGTCCGAGTAGTTGCTGGTGATCCCGTTGGCGATGTGCTTCAGGATGGTGGTCTTTCCGGCCTTGGGCGGCGACACGATGAGCCCCCGCTGCCCCCGGCCGATGGGCGCCACCAGGTTTATCAGCCTCTGGGTCAGGTTCTTGGACTCGGTCTCGAGGTTGATCATCTCTCGGGGGAAGATGGCCGTCAGGGTATCGAAGTGAGGTCGCTTCTTGGCCACTTCCGGATCGAGACTGTTGACCGCCTCGACCCGCAGCAGGCCGTAGTACTTCTCACTGTCCTTGGGAGGCCGCACCTGCCCGGTGATCATGTCGCCGGTGCGCAGGCCGAACCTCCGGATCTGGGACTGGGAGACGTACACGTCGTTGCTGCCCGGAAGGTATCTCTCCTGCCGCAAGAAGCCAAACCCATCCTCAACGATCTCCAAGACGCCGCCGCGGAAGATATTGCCCTGCTGCTCCGTCTGGGCCTGCAACAACCGGAAGATCAGATCCTGCTTGCGCAGCGTACTGACACCAGCGATGCCCAGTTCCTTGGCCATCTCCTGAAGTTCGTCTCTGGTCTTCGTCTCAAGTTCAGCTATGTTCACGACTCACTCCGATTCGGACACGCCCAACCATCGATGGTCCTAGGCACCTCGTGCTGCCTGCCCAGCGTGGCCGGTGTCAGCTCGCCAAGATTCGGTGGAAAACAACGCGCTGTGGGGTAAAATGGGATCCCAGGCGGTATATCGTCTGTCGCCCACTTGCGGGGAACAGTCTCCGAGGATAACTGTATGGTCCCTACTTTAGAGGCATGTGTGATGAACTTCCTGACTATCCAGCTTGGAGCATAGCAGTCGACTAAGAACATTGTCAAGGCTTTTGATAGGGAACGCTGGTGATCTTCATCAGCTTATCAAAGTTGTGGCTTGACTCGATCCTGCGGATTGTGCCGGAGCGAGAGCGCATCATTAGCGTCTCCGTCTCCGCCCCGCGAGAGGTATACCGCACCCCGCGTACCAACTCTCCGCCCGTAACCCCTGTGAGGGCAAAGAAAACGTCGTCGTCGCTGACCAGATCGTCGGTGGTCAGGATCTTGGCGGGATCGTGGCCTGCCGCGATCGCCTGCCGTCGCTCCTCCTCGTTCCGAGGATAGATCCGGCACTGGATCTCTCCGCACATGCACTTCAGAGCGCAGGCCGCGATCACCGCCTCGGGCGAGCCGCCGATCCCCATCAGGATGTCGGCGCCGGTACCGTCCATCGCCGCCATGATGACGCCGGCCACGTCGCCGTCGCTGATCAGCTTGATCCGGGCGCCGGCATCCCTCACCTCCCGAATCAACTGCTCGTGCCTGGGGCGATCCAGGATCACCACCGTGACCTCCGACGGCTGAAGACCCTTGGCCTGGGCGACGCACCTGATGTTCTCGGCCACGGGGGCGTCCAGGTGGATGCAGCCTTTGGCCTCGGGGCCCACGGCGATCTTCTCCATGTACACGATGCCGGGAGCGTAGAACATGCTTCCTCGGGAAGCGAGGGCCACTACGGAGACAGCGTTGGGGAGCCCTTTGGAGGTGAGGGTAGTGCCATCCACCGGGTCTACCGCCACGTCCACCCTGGGCGAGACCCCTGTTCCGATCTGCTCGCCGATGTACAGCATGGGGGCCTCGTCCTTCTCCCCCTCGCCGATCACGACCACTCCATCCATGGGTACCCACTGCAGTACGTAGCGCATCGCCTCCACGGCGGCCTGGTCCACGGCGTTCTTGTCCCCGCGTCCCTGCCATCGAGCCGCCGACAGCGCCGCCGACTCGGTGACCCGCACCAAGTCGAAACCAAGGTTGCGACCTATGGGCTGGCCCATGAACAACCTCCCTAT
>JAJZRD010000293.1 GCA_021845945.1 Chloroflexota bacterium | reverse complement strand
AAGCTAAAGATCGACAAGGCTGCCATCGATGAAGCCTACGAGCAGATCACCGGCGACCTGAGCGAGCAGGACCGCGACGACCTCGCCAAGCGCGCTGCCAAGATGGCCGTGCTGGTGAAGAATCCGCAACGCGTCCGCGCCGTGGTGAACCACATCGTCAAGCACTTCCAGACCAAGGTGGAGCCGAACTGCTTCAAGGCGCAGGTGGTCGTCTTCGACCGCGAGTGCTGCGTGCTCTACAAGGCCGTGATGGACGAGCTGGTCGGCCCCGAAGCCAGCGCCATCGTCATGAGCGGGGGCCAGGACACTCCGTCCGAGTGGAAGCAGCACGTCCGCGACAAGGACGCCGAGGAAAAGCTGCTCGACCGTTTCCGCGACCCGGCCGACCCTCTCCAGTTCGTCATCGTCACCAGCAAGCTCCTGACCGGCTTCGACGCGCCCATCCTGCAGGTGATGTATCTCGACAAGCCGATGAAGGATCACAACCTCCTGCAAGCCATCTGCCGGACCAACCGAACCTTCGGCCAGGAGAAGACCCACGGTCTGATCGTGGACTACATCGGGATCTTCGACGACGTGGCGCGTGCCCTGGACTTCGACGAGAAAGCCGTCCAGCAGGTAGTGTCCAACATCGACGAGTTGCGCAAAGCCTTGCCCGTGCAGGTGCAGAAGTGCCTTGCCTTCTTCCCCGGCGTGGACCGGAGCGTGGGCGGTTACGATGGCCTCATGGCCGCGCAGCAATGCCTCCCTAACAACGAAGTGCGCGACGAGTTCGCCGCCAACTACATCGTCCTCGGCACGATCTGGGAGGCGCTTTCCCCCGACGCCTGCCTCAACCCCTACGAGAAGGACTACCGCTGGCTGACGATGGTTTACGAATCGGTGAAGCCGCCCAGCGGCAATGGCAAGCTGCTCTGGCACGCCCTCGGCGCGAAGACGGTGGAACTCATCAACCAGAACGTCCACGTCGAAGCCATCCGCGACGACCTCGAAACGCTGGTGCTTGACTCGAAGGTGCTGGAGGAGATCATCCACGACGCCGACGCCGCCAAGAAGGGCAAGGAGATTGAGATCAGGCTCATGGCCCGCCTGCGCAAGCACCTCGGGAACCCTGTATTCGTGGCGTTGGGCGAGCGCCTCGAGAGGATCAAGGAACGCCACGAGCAGGGCTTCACCACCAGCTTGCAGTTCTTGAAGGAAATCCTCGAGCTGGCGAAAGAGGTCGTCGAAGCCGAGAGACAGACGGACCCGGTCGAGGAACGCGACAGGGCGAAGGAAGCCCTGACCGAGTTGTTCAAAGAGGCCAGGGGCAAGAATACCCACATCATCGTCGAGCGCATCGTCGCCGACATCGACGACATCGTGAAGAGAGTCCGTTTCCCCGACTGGCAGCACACGAGCCAGGGCGAGCGCCTGGTGCAAAGAGAGCTCCGCCGCACACTCCTCAAGTACCAGCTGCACACCGACCAGGAGCTGTTCGACAAGGCGTATAGCTACATCCGGCAGTACTACTAACGAGGCTTCGCCTCAGACTGACGAGTTGTACGCGCCGAGACGGTATAGGCTCACGCGGAGACGCGGAGAAGCCGACGATTATGTATCTTCCGCGTCTCCGCGCCTCCGCGTGAACCGCGCCAGACTCGCCGCCTGAAAACTTGACTCATCTGCAACGAGTTTCGTGGTTCTAGACCGCTAGTGCTCCGCCACGGTGATTGTGACAGCTGTAGGGGCGGGGCACGAGACCCTGCCCCACGTTTGGCGGGCGGCTCACTCCGGGTGGATGCTCTCGGAGATCCGCAGCAGCTCCTCGGGCGAGTAGATGGTGGTCACCACCAGGTGAACCCCGTTGGCGTGCCATCGAAGCTGGTTCACCTGTCCTCCCCCCTGTCCCCGACCGATTAGCAACCGGCCGGCAGCCCCGTTCACCGGCACATCTCTCCGCTCCAGCACCTCCATCGGCTCGGGAATGGGGAAGGGGAGCTCCTCCCCGGGTGAGAAGAGCTCCCGGACCTGCAGGGCCTGCTGGCCGTCGGAGGAGAGGAAGAGCAGGGAGGCGACCCGTGCGGGCTCCCGCTGCCCTCGGATGGAGGCGGGCGGCCAGATCAGGGTGGAGGGAAAGTAGCTGGGGGTGGCGATCCTCACCCGCAGCTCCCTCTCCGCTGCCTCGAGGCTGGGGAACTCCAGCCGCTCGCTGAGGACGGGCAGGGCAGGCGGGGGGCCGGCTATGAGCCGCTGCCAATAGTCGGGCACGAGGTTCAGCACACGCAGCAGCAGCACCGCCGCGACCACCGTCACCACCAGGGGCGCGAGGATGCCTGGCAGCTCACGGGCGAGATGTCGAACGCTGGTTTTCAGCGTGATCTCCCGCATTCTTGGGAGCCTCTTGTCATCTATTAGGGCGGCCGGCTAGACCACGAGATACGCCAATCCCACCGCGACCACCACGGCCAATCCGAGCCGCAGGCCCGGGTAGCTGACCCGAGCCACCGCTTCCGGGTGAAGGAGCCGCTCTATTCGGTCCTCTACCAGCGCCCTTCGGGCCCGATTCTCCAGGGCGACGGCCTTTCTCCCGACCCGTCGCGACCAACCCGGCGCGGTCTGGGTCGATGCCCGAGAGGCCTGGTGGACTTTCAGGAGGGCCGAAGCCAGAGCGACCGGCTTGCGGGTCAGCCGCCCAGCCTCGGCGTCGCAGATCCTCTCCATGTCGTGGCCGATCTGGTGGAAGGCGAGCAGGGCCACCGGGTTGTAGAAAGAAGACAGTCGCAGGCCGAAGAGGAGCCACCCCAGCCAGTTGTCCCGCCGCCTCCCGTGGGCCATCTCGTGGGCCAGCACCCCCTCCAGCTCATCCTGGTCCAGCATCTCCACCAGCCCCGTGGACAGCAGGATGGTTGGCTGCCGGAGGCCGGCGGTGCAGGCGGCCGGGTCCCGCCGATCCACCAGCAGGATGGGGAAGGGAGCTATTCCTTCGTCGGCCAGCCTCTTTAGGGCCAGCTTGAGATCGGCGGGCAGGGGGAGCGAAGGTTGGGACCCGTGCGGCTGGCGCGCCGGCCGTCGCAGATAGCCGTCCGCCTCCAGGCCGATCGACAGCAGGGTGGTGGCGGCGACGACGGCCAGCAGCAGGGCCCAACCCGAGTGGGATAGGCTGGGCTCCGGCCCCAGCCAGCGGCGCAGCTCCAGCAGCGCGGTCTGCTGGCGGAAGGGCTCCGAGCCCCACCCCGGGCCGAGGAGGGAGAAGATGATGGGGGCCAAGGGTGGGATGACCAGGATCGACAGCCGAAACCCCAGGGCGAGGGGCGGGTCCTGCACCTGCCAGAGGTGGAGGAGGGCCTCCAGGATAGCCGCGGCCAGCAGCGAGTAGACAATCGCCAGCCCGGCGTATTCCAGCCAGTTCGCCACCATCAGCTTCAAACCCTTCATCGGGAATCGAGCGGAATATTACCATTCAGCCCTCCAGTATGCGATAGGCGCCGCCCGCGACCCGCCCGGGGGCGGGAACGCCCCGACTCCCAAAAGAGAACGGGGCCGGCAGCGCTGCCGGCCCCTGCACCTTTCCCCGCGACCCGGGGTTCGGAGTCTCTCTGAACCTCTACTGGATCGGGATGTGCCGCTCCAGTATGGCCGTCTGGGGCCTCTTCGCCTCTTCGTGCTTCTCCTCTTCCTGGGTGATCCCCATGATTCGGGCATACTCCAGGGGGTGCTCCTCGATCATCTGCTCCCGCGAGATCTTGCCGGTGAAGATGGTGAGGTCACCCGGGAAGCGCAGGGGGTTGAAGTGAGCCCCGTACATGTGCCAGACCACGATGACCGAGAAGGCGAGGATCGCCTCCCCACCGTGCATCTCCTTGGCCGCCGGCACGAAGGCCCCTGGGAGCAGATGGGTCACCTGGGCGGGGAACATCAGCATCAGCCCCGAGAGGATCACGATCACCCCGCCCATGGCCACACCCCAATACTCGAACTTCTGGCGGAAATCGAAGCGATCGAACCTGGGGTACACGGAGGAGGCCCCGATGCAGTACTTGAAGCACTGCAGGGCGTCGGCTACGTCCTTCAGT
>JAJZRD010000292.1 GCA_021845945.1 Chloroflexota bacterium | reverse complement strand
AACGGCGGGGGACGGGGCGCTCCGCCCCGTCCCCCCGGTTCAAGATCGGTCCGGCCGAAGGTTAGCCGTGGAAGTGCAGCAGTTGGGCCGCCTGGGCCATCAGGTTCGAGGGGTTCACCTGGTAGGCCTGCAGGGTGAGAAGCACGACCCCCACCACTGCCAGGGAGGTAATGGCCACGGTCACCGGCCGCTGGCTCGGGTGCCTGACCGGCCCGCGGTCCAGCAGCGGCAGGAAGAACAGGAAGGCGAGGGCCGCCCCCGGCAGAACGGCCACACCCACCCATTCGAGACTGCCCGGGAAGTACTTCAGCAGATCGAAGAGGAACATGAAGTACCACTCCGGCCTCGGCACGTAGGCCGTGTTGGTGGGATCGGCCCGCGCCTCCAGGGGCGCCCCGACGAAGACCGCCAGCGCCATCAGGATCAGGAACACCAGCAGCGCGAACAGCGCGTCCTTGGCCACCGTGTAGGGGAAGAAGGACTCCCCCTGGTGCTTCAACTCCTCGTAGCGCGCCAGGTAGCGTCGCTTATCCTCATCGTTCACGAGAACCACCTCCATCCAAGCTGGCTGCTCTCATCTACGCTGCCCTCCGATCCTCTTCGCCGGCAACCGCCCGGTCCCGGTCCTTTACCCTCTCCGGCGGGGCGGAGATGCCCAGCCTCACCACCAGGAAGAGGTGCACCGCGATGAACGCCACGGTGATCACCGGCAGCACCAGGACGTGCAGGGCGTAGAACCGGGTCAGCGTCACCGCCCCCAACTGGGCGCCGCCCCTCAGCAGCATCAGTATCCACCCGCCGATCAGGGGCACCGTGCCGGCCATGTTGGTCCCCACCGTGGTCGCCCAGTAGGCCTTCTCGTCCCAGGGCAGGAGGTAGCCGGTGAAGCCGAAAGCCATGACGAGGACGAAGAGGACGACCCCCACGAACCAGGTCAGCTCCCGCGGGTACTTGTAGGCGGCCATGATCACGATCCGCAGCATGTGGAGCACCACCAGCACCACCATGGCGGAGGCGCCCCAGTGGTGGAGTCCGCGGATGAAGCTGCCCATGGCCGCCTGGTTGTTCATGTAGGAGACGCTGTCGTAGGCGTGATCCGGACTGGGCGAGTAGTACGTCGCCAGCAGGATGCCCGTCACCGCCTGGAGCACGAAGACGAAGAGGGCGGCGCTGCCGAAGGTGTACCACCAGCCAACACCCTTCGGGATCTTGCGGAAAAGCAGCGGAGCGAGGGTGCGGGTGAGGCCCGCTCGCTCGTCGATCCAGGAGTAGAGGCTGCTCATGCTACGCCTCCACCTTCTGAGGGATCCCAAGGCGGAACTCCTCGTAGTTGACGAGCAGGTTGCCCCCCTGCACCGAGTACTGCAGCGTGTCCAGGTTCCTGGGCGGCGGCCCGCCGAGGACCTGCCCGTCTATCGAGTACCGCCCACCGTGGCAGGGGCACTGGAACTGCTGGGCGTCGGACGCCCAGTTGTAGGCGCAGCCCAGGTGGGTGCAGTGGGCGACGAACACGTCGAAGGTGCTCTGCGACTTCCTCACCACCCACACCGACTTCCTCGAGTCGTTCTCCACCACCCAGCCGTCCTTCTGCTGGACGGAGAAATCCACCGACTTCGGCACGCCGACCTGGAAGGAATCCACCGACCCGAGGCTCACCTGAGACTCGCTCTTAGCCCCCAGCAGGGGGGAGGCGGCGAAGATGGTGCCCGAGACCCCCATGACGGCGGCGACGAAGCCGCCCGTTCCTGCGATGAGGTAACCCAGAAAGCTTCTTCGGCCGATCCTGCGATCCTGACCCTCCTGTTCCACTGATTGGTCTCCTTGTGTATCGTTGACTGCCCATCGCGGGGGCCGGTCACCCTCTGGGGAGCCAGGACGTCGGATGACGGTGGCCGAAGTGGGCCTCAAGGCCTGCACCGGGGTGATCGGGAGGTTAAATGTAGGCGCGTTCCACGCCGCTCTTCTGGTGGCGAGCGCCCGGTCCCTGGGGGTGGGGCTCCCACCGGCCCTCGTTTAGAGCGCGGAATGATCGGATGTCATACTATATAGCATAATAGTGTCTGATACCAACATCAGTGCAGCAAAGGCTCTCCGCGCAGAAGGGTGAAACCGGCCCGAGAGTTTAGCTTCTAGTAGGGCGGCTTGTCCCTAAGCCGCCCGTGGTGACGGCAGGGTTGAGACAACCCTGCCTACTACAAGCAAGCGGATCACACTGAATCGCGAACAGCTGCATTCCCTCACTGCAGGCAGGCAGACGCCGTCTCCCGCGGCCGGGTAGAATAGTGCGGGCTCAGACTGAAGCCCAGAAACCAAGGAGAGACTTATGACCAAGTTCGACCCGAAACATCGTATGGATATGATGCTCAGCCCCGAGCGACGCCGCTGGCAGGACCCAGACCGCATCCTGGAGGCCATCGGCGTAGCAGAGGGGATGATCCTGGTCGATATCGGAACAGGGCCCGGCTTCTTTGCCCTCCCGGCAGCCAGAAAGGTTGGAGCGGCCGGCAAGGTTTACGCCATCGACGTCGAGCCAGCGATGCTGGAGCGGGTGAGAGAGCGGGCCGAGGCCGAGGGGATCACCAATGTGGAAACGATGCTGTCCCAGGAGGATCGCTTGCCCCTGCCCTCAGGGGCAGCCGATACAGCACTGATGGCCAACGTCCTGCACGAGGTCGAGGATCCAGTCAAGCTGCTGAAGGAGGTGGCCCGGGTCCTCAAAGCGGCCGGCACCCTGGCAGTGGTGGAATGGAACAGAGAGCCCGGAGAATGGGGACCGCCCATGGAAGATCGTCTGGCGCCGGAGCAACTGGAAGCCCTCCTGCGAGAGAGCGGCTACACTCGAGTGGAGTCCTTCGACGTCGGTCCTCGTCACTACGGCATGCTGGGCCGGAAGTGATGGCTAGCGATCCAAGAGGCGGGGCGGAGGTTAGCGATAGATTGGCCTCCGGCCAACGTAGCCACCCCCCGCGAGGGCCCACCCTGTGGTGGGCCCCCACTACGCGGCACTACACCCCCGAGAAGGCGGAGAAGCCGCCGTCGATGGGGATCACGGCTCCGTGGACGAAGCTGGCGGAGTCGGACAGCAGCCAGAGCACCGCCCCCACCAGGTCCTCCGGGGTACCGAATCGCCCCTGGGGGGTGTGGGCCAGGATCGCCTCCCCTCGCGGGGTCAGCTCACCGGTCTCCCTGTCCGTCAGGAGATAGCGGTTCTGGTCGGTCAGGAAGAAGCCGGGGGCGATGGCGTTCACCCGGATGTTGGGGGAATACTCCTGGGACAGGTGCACCGCCAGCCACTGGGTGAAGTTGACGATCCCCGCCTTGGCCGCGGAGTAGGCTACCGTCTTGGTCAGGGGCCGGTAGGAGGACATGGAAGCGATGTTCAGGATGGAGCCTTGCCCCTGGGCCACCATCCGGCGGGCGAAGACCTGGCTGGGGATGATGGTGCCCAGCAGGTTGAGGTCGAAGACCGAGCGCACCGCCTCCGCGGGGAGATCGAAGAAGGAGCGGTCGGCCGCCGTGGTGGCCTCCGCCCGGTTGCCACCCGCGCCGTTGATCAGCACATCCACCCGGCCGTACTCGGCCAGCACCCGCTCGGCGGCCGCCTCCACGGCAGGCCGATCCAGAACATCCACGCTGACCGCCATGGCAGTGCCCCCCTCGGCCCGAAGCCGCGAGGTGAGGGCCTCGGCTACCTCCAGCCTCCTCTGAAGGATGGCGACCCTGGCCCCCCGGCCGGCCAGCGCCACAGCCATGGCGCTGCACAGGACCCCGGCCCCTCCCGTGATGACGACGACGCGCCCCTCGAACTCCGACTCACCCATATCTCCCCACCTCTTCGTGTGTGAATGCTGTATGGAACGGTGAACCGTTCCACCATATCATGGTCCGGAAGGCTGCCGCTTGGCAAGCCGGCCGTCGCAGCCGGGTGTGGCCTAAGATTCCGGGAGGGTGTTGGGCGCCGTGTGAAATATCAAGCCACTGCAAGATGGGTAGGGGCGAAGCATTCGGCTGCAGCCGAATGCTTCGCCCCCTACGCCTGCTTGGATTCCCCCGATTCGTTGTAGTCCCTCTACCAGC
>JAJZRD010000033.1 GCA_021845945.1 Chloroflexota bacterium | reverse complement strand
GCCGTCGTGAGGGCCGACGCCCCGATCCAGGGCAAGGTCGCCATCTGCACCGGAGGAGGCTCGGGCCACCTGCCCGTCTTCATGGGCTACGTGGGCAGGGGGCTGGTGGACGGCTGCTCCATCGGCAACGTCTTCTCCTCCCCCAGCCCGGACCAGATGCTGGAGGCCACCAGGGCCACCCACGGTGGTGCAGGAGTCCTCTACCTCTTCGGCAACTACAACGGCGACAAGCTCAACTTCGGCATGGCCGCCGAGATGGCGGAGATGGAGGACATCCACGTCGAGACGGTGCTGGTCGCCGACGACGTCGCCTCCGCCCCCAAGGGCCAGGAGGAGAAGCGCCGGGGCGTGGCGGGTCTCTTCTTCGCCTACAAGATCGCCGGCGCTCGCGCCGAGCAGATGGCTCCCCTCGCCGAGGTGAAGGCCGCGGCGGAGATGGCCCTCGCCAACACCCGCAGCATGGGTATGGCCCTCTCCCCCTGCACCATCCCCGCCGTCGGCAGGCCGACCTTCGAGATCGGCGAGGGCGAGATGGAGATCGGCATGGGGATCCACGGGGAGCCGGGGGTGCGTCGTGGAAAGCTGGAGCCGGCAGACCAGGTTGCCGACGCCCTGCTGGAGCCGATCCTCGCGGATATGCCCCTGAAGTCGGGAGACCAGGTGGCTATCCTGGTGAACGGGCTGGGAGCCACCCCCAAGGAGGAGCTGTACATCCTCTTCCGTCGGGTCCACCAGCAGCTCGACCGGCGAGGGATCGGGGTGTACCGGCCCTACGTCGGGGAGTACGCCACCTCCATGGAGATGGCCGGCGCCTCCGTGACCCTGATGAAGTTGAACGACGAGCTGCGACCGCTGCTGGACGCTCCGGCGCAGAGTCCCTTCTTCAGTCAGGCTTAGGAGGGGCAGGTGAGCGAGTCGGTGACTCGAGAAGGGGTGTTGCGAGCCTTCGAACGGGTGCTCGACCATCTCGAAAGATCGGTGGACGAGCTGAACCGGCTGGACTCGGCGGTAGGCGATGGAGACCTGGGCGTCACGATTACCCTGGGATGCCGTGCTGTCCGCAAAGCGCTGCCGGACCTGGCCGGCCAGGACATCGGAACCATCGTGGCCAAGAGCGGGATGGCCTTCAACGGGGCGGCCCCCTCCACCATGGGGGCACTGCTCGCCATTGCCGCCATGCGGGCAGGCAAGGAGGCCAAGGGGGTTGAAGAGTTGAGTCCGGCCTTGCTGGTCGGCATGGTGCGAGCCGCGCAAGCAGGGATCGTAGAGAAAGGGAGGGCTCAGCCTGGGGATAAGACCATGCTAGACGCCCTTGGGCCGAGCATCCAGGCGCTGGAGAAGGGCTTGGCTCAGGGCAAGACGCTCCGTGAGGCGGCCGAGGCAGCCGCCGAAGCGGCGCGCGCGGGCGTCGAAGCGACCATTTCGATGAAGGCGAAGTCCGGACGGGCAGCCTGGATCACGGAACGCACTCTCGGGCACCCGGACCCAGGCGCTGTAGTGGTCCTTCGTACTTGGGAGGCATTCACAGGATCGTCGAGTTAGCCGAGTCCCAGCCAGGCAGCCGGGACCGGAGGACGCTACGAGCTGCTGAGAGGCTGATCGAAACAACCTACTGTACAAGATGATAGGCCCATCCCCGATCATGGCACGCAGGGATGGGCCTGTTGTGTGGCACGGGCTGTCGGCGTCAGGCGGCTAGCGCCCTTATCACAGGCCACATACGTCCCCTGGCTTTCCTATGTATTACTGGAACTGGAGACCTATCCCATTGACAGCCCTGCCCTTCCTGTCAGAATCGAGATATGCCAACCGATTACTCGCTACGCACCCTTCTCTACCTGCCGGGCAACCGGAGGGAGCCGATCCTGAAGGCCATGGCCAGCCGGCCCGACATCCTGGTGCTGGGGCTGGATGGCGTGGCCCCGGCGGAGAGGGCCGCCGCCCGCGGTCTGGTGGAAGGCATGGTCGCGGAGGGCGCCCTGGGGAGGGCACGGGTGGCGGTGGGGATCGACGGCTTGGACACCCTGGAGGTAACCCTGGACCTGAAGGCGATGGTGAGGCCTGGAGTCGCGGCCCTGATCGTCCCCCGGGTGGAGCTGCCCGGCGAGATCCGGGAGCTGGAGGCGGTGGTGCAGGATCTGGAGCGCCACGCCGGCCTGGAGATCGGGGCGCTCAGCTTCATCCCGGTCCTGGAGAGCCCCGAGGCGCTGGAACGTGCCGGGGAGATGGCCGGGGCCAGCCGCCGGGTGGTGGCGCTGGTTCTGGGGGAGAAGCTGGCGGCGGCGCGGGGTGCCGACCTGCCGGAACCGCGGCAGGCCCGCACCCGGCTGGCCCTGGCGGCCGCGTCGGCGGGGGTATCCGCCGTCGACGCCCCCTACCCAAAGGTGGGGGATCGGCAGGGGCTCGTGGGGGAGGCTCAACGGGCCAAGGATATGGGCTTCGGCGGAAAAGCAGCCATCCACCCCCGGCAGGTAGCCCCAATCCGCCGGGTGTTCTCGTAGGGGGTCAGGCGGCCCTCTCTTCCCGCTTCCCCGGCGCCTCCCGCCGCTCCCCGGGAGCGCCGAACTCCTTGAGCCGCTGGGCGTACTCCCTCAGTTTGGCGTCCACCAACTGGTGCACCGTCCCCTTGGGGTAGCGACCGTCGGCCTGCTGCTCCCCGGCTGAGGCTCCGGTGAGGATCTCGATCCCCTCGTCGATGGTGCGCACCGCCCAGAGGTGGAACTTCCCAGTGCGGACTGCCTGCACCACCTCGTCCTTCAGCATCAGGTTCTTGACGTTGGCCTCCGGCAGGATCACCCCCTGCTCTCCGGTAAGCCCCTGGGACTTGCACACCTCGTAGAAGCCCTCCACCTTCCGGGTGACCCCGCCCACCGCCTGGACCTGGCCGATCTGGTTCACCGAGCCCGTCACGGCGATCCCCTGCTGGAGGGGCAGCCCCGAGAGGGCGGAGAGCAGGACGTACAGCTCGGTGGAGGAGGCGCTGTCGCCCTCCACCTCGTCGTAGACCTGCTCGAAAGTGAGGGTGGCGGACAGGGCCAGGGGGTAGCTCTGAGCGTACTTGCCGGAGAGATACCCCGAGAGGATCAACACCCCCTTGGAGTGGATGGGGCCCGAGAGCTTGATCTCCCGCTCGATGTTGACCACGCCTTCACCCCCCAGGGAGGTTCGGGCGGTGATCCGGGAGGGCCGCCCGAAGGAGTAATCCCCCAGGTCGACGACGGAGAGACCGTTCACCTGGGCCGGCTTCGTCCCCTCGGTGTCGATCATTATGGTCCCGTCTTCGATGAACTCCTGGATCCGCTCCTCGATCAGGTTCGATCGGTACTCCTTGTGGGCGATGGCCTGGTCCACGTCCTCCGCCGTGACCAGGTCGCGGCCGCTCTTGCCCGCCCAGTGGCTGGACTCGACCACCATGTCCGCCACGTCGGCCAGGCGGGTGGAGAGCTTCTCCTGATCCTCCACCAGCCGAGAGCCGTACTCCACCATCCTGGCGACGCCGGTGCGATCGAAGTGGCGCAGACCGCGCTCCCGCACCTGCCGGCTGATGAAACCGGCGTAGCGAAGGACGTGCTGATCCGAGCGATCCATGTCAGGACCGAAGTCGGCCTTCACCTTGAACAGCTTCCGGAAATCCTCGTCCAGGTGGTAGAGCAGGTAGTAGATGAAGGGATTGCCAACCATCACCACCTTGACGTTCAGAGGGATCGGCTCGGGCCGGAGGGTGGTGGCCGGGATGGCGCTGTACTGCTCGCCAATGTTCTCGATCCTGGACTCCCGGGTCTGGAGCGCCTTCTTCAGGGCGTCCCAGGCGAAGGGGCTGGTCAGCACCGCCAGGGCGTCCAGCACCAGGTAGCCGCCGTTGGCCCTATGGAGGGCACCCGCCTTGATCTGGCGGAAGTCGGTCGTCATCGCGCCGAAGCGAGCCTGGTACTCCAGACGGCCCATCAGGTTGTAGTAGGTCGGGTTGTACTCCTGGACCATCGGCGCACCCTTGGTCTCGCTGTTGTCCACGAACACGTTCACCTTGTAGCGGGAGAGGTGCTCTTCCCGGGAGCTGCCCTGCAGCTCGGCCAGGGCCGCTGGGAGCCCCTCGGGCTGTTGGGGGCCGGCTCGGAAGTCGTCCAGATGCTCTGGAATGTCGTCCTGGAGCTGTCTAAGGTATTCCTGGACGTCGGGGTAGTCCCGGTAGCGATCTCTCAGCTCGTCGAAGAGGTGCCCCACGGCGAAGAGGGCTACCTCCCGCTCCAGCTCCCGCAGCCGCTCCGTGGCATCCTTCTCCTGCTGCCGCCCCTCGTGGAGCGCCTGCTCAAGACGCTCCCGCAGCTCGTTGCCCCGGCGCTCCAGCTCCTCCTTGGTCTGCTGAGGGAGCTTCTCGTACTCCTCGGTGGAGAGGGGATGGTCGTCCACCAGCGGCACCGTGAGGATGCCCGCCGGGGTCAACTCGATGGCGAATCCCTGGGACTTTGCGCTCTCCTGGATCTGGCTGTATAGGGCCTGCTGGCGCTGGTGGAGCTGGGTCAGGATGTCGTTGCGGCGCCGCTCGTAGTCCTCGCTTTCGAAGGCCCGAGGGATCTCCCGACGGGCCGCCTCCACCAGCTCGTCCATCCGGCTGGCCAGCTCGCAGCCCTGCCCTGCCGGCAGCCGAATCGCCTGAGGGTGGTAGGGGTCCTGGAAGTTGTGCACGTAGACCCAGTCATCCGGCACCGGCTGAGCGCGTGCCGCCTGCTCCACGTAGGTGCAAGCGGTGGCGTTTCGTCCCGAGCCCGATGGACCGGAGACGAAGATGTTGAAACCGCTGGAGACGATTTCCACGCCGAATTCGATGGCGCTTATCGCCCGCTCCTGGCCAACGGTGCCCAGCAGAGGCTCCACCTGCTCGGTCGTCTCGAAGGGCATCGTGGCCGGATCGCAGCTCCTCCGCAGCCGCTCGACCGGCACCGCCAGCTTCTCCACCAACCCTATCAGCCTGAGGTTCTCCTTCGCCCGAGGGCTCTTACCGACTGCCATGATCCCTCCTTGATCCGCTGCTCCGCCTCCCCGATCGCTGGGTGGAGTGCCAACAGCGGGCAAGAGACGTGCCCAGAGAAGACGGTGCGAGCGGGCGACAGGGCGAAGGGGCTGCTATCACCCCGTCTCCTCGTCTCCCCTTCTCCGCGTCGTTCTTCTTGGCACGTCTCTTGCGCGAGAAAAGCTATCCGCGAGTCTTCAGCCATCAGCCGAATGCAATTTGACGAGGGAAATGCTAGCTGCCCAGGGCTGAAGATCGGCGACAGCCCACTGAGAGCGATGGCCGGAAGCGGGCCAGAGGAGGTGTAAGGTCATGGGCGACCCCGAAAAGGTCTTGACAGCTACCGGATACGCGCGACTGATGGCGGAACTGGACTACCTCCGGACGGTGCGACGCCACGAGGTATCCGAGCGGCTCCGATCGGCGCGAGAGGTTGGCGTCTGGGACAGCCCGGAATACCTGTCGGCCCGTGAGGAACAGGCTTTCGTGGAGGGTCGCATCGCCACCCTGGAGAAGTTGCTGGCCCAGGCCGAAGTGGTGGAGGTGGCCACTTCTGCCGCCTGGCCCTCAGTGGAGGTCGGCGCCACCGTGACCCTGCGCGACGAGAGCGGCGAGGAGGAGCAGTACGCCATAGTGGGGGTCATGGAGGCCGAGCCGGGCAAGGGACGGATCTCCAACCAGTCCCCGGTAGGGAGGGCCCTCATGGGCCACCGCCCCGGGGAAACGGTAGACGTCGAGACCCCCATGGGGACACGCCGGCTGACCATCGTCGAGATTACCTAGCTGCTTGAGGAAGGCCGATGGCTAATAGCTCCAAGAAGAGAGCCAACGCCTCGAAGATCGCCTTCTTCGAGGTGGAGGAGTGGGAAAGGGATAGGATCTCCAAAGGGCTGGAGGGGCTGGAGGTCCACTCTTTCCGCGGTCCCCTGGAGAGGCAGCATCTACCGCAAATCGCCGACGCCTCGGTGATCTCGGTCTTCATCCGGTCGGAAGTGAATCGGGAGACCCTCGACGCACTCCCCAACCTGGAGCTGATCGCCACCCGGTCCACCGGCTTCGACCACGTCGACCTGGTGGCCTGCAACGAACGGGGCATCCTGGTCTGCAACGTCCCCTACTACGGCGAGACCACGGTGGCCGAGCATGCCTTCGGCCTGATCCTGTCCCTCTCCCGCAAGATCCACAAGGCCTACCTCCGGACCCTCCAGGGCAACTTCTCCCTGGAAGGGCTCCGGGGCTTCGACCTCCACGGCAAGACCCTGGGCGTGGTGGGAGCCGGCCACATAGGGCTGCACACCATCAGGATCGCCAAGGGATTCGGGATGAGGGTGCTGGCCTTCGACGTCCGGCAGGATCGGTTGATCTCCGAGGTGCTGGGCTTCGAGTACGTGCCGCTGGAGGAGCTGCTCCGCCGGTCGGACATCGTCAGCCTCCACGCCCCTCTCAACGCCGGCACCTACCACATGATCAACCGGGACAACTTGAAATTGGTGAAGCGCGGCGCGCTGCTGATCAACACCGCCCGAGGCGAGCTGGTGGACACCGACGCCCTGATCTGGGCCCTGGACGAGGGTATCCTCGCCGGGGCAGGGCTGGACGTGATCGAGGGTGAGGAGCTGGTGGAGGAGGAGAAGCAGCTGCTGCGGGCGCCCCAGGCGGAGGAGAAGCTGCGGATGCTGCTGCGCCAGCACGTGCTGCTGCGGCGAGAGGACGTGGTGGTGACGCCCCACATCGCCTTCGATAGCTGGGAGGCCGTGGAGCGGATCCTCGACACCTCGGTGAGCAACGTCCGATCCTTCCTGGAGGGGAACCCCCAGAACGTGGTGAACCCCAAGGCCACGCGAGGGGCGAAGAAAGCGGCGTGACAGAGACGGGGTGAGGGAAACCGCAACCGCCTCTCCCTTTGGGAGAGGCCGCCCGAAGGGCGAGTGAGGGCTGGGACGCTGCCGACCAAACAGCCCTCACCCTGACCCTCTCCCAAAGGGAGAGGGAATCTCCCCGTCTCCCCGTCTCCCCGTCGTCTTTACATGCCCAGGTAGGCCTTCTTCAAGTGGGGGTTCCCCAACAGCTCTGAGCCCTGGCCCTCCAGAACGATCCTCCCGTTCTCGAGGACGTAGCCCCGATGGGCCAGCCGGAGGGAGTGCTGGACGTTCTGCTCCACCAGCAACACCGTCATCCCCCGGGCGTTGACGTCCCGCACCGTCTCCAGGATCTGCTTCACCAGCATCGGCGCGAGCCCCAGGGAGGGCTCGTCCAGCATCAGCAGCCTGGGCAGAGCCATCAGCCCGCGCCCGATAGCCAGCATCTGCTGCTCGCCGCCGGAGAGGGATCCCGCCAGCTGACCCTGGCGCTCCTTCAGGATCGGCAACAGGCCGAGGACCATCTCCAGACTCTTGGCCCTCTGCCGTCGGGCCTCCCGGCTGTATGCCCCCAGCTCCAGATTCTCCAGCACCGTCATGTAGGGGAAGAGCCGCCGGCCCTCGGGCACCTGCACCAGTCCCAGGGCCACGACGTCGTAGGGGTTCAGGTGGTCGATCCGCTGGCCCCGGAAGGTGATGGCGCCGACGATGGGCCGGATGATCCCGGAGATGGTGTTGATGGTGGTGGTCTTGCCGGCGGCGTTGGCCCCCACCAGCGCCACGATCTCCCCCTCCTCCACGGCAAGCGACATCCCGTGGAGCACCTGCACATCGCCGTAGGCCACGTCGATGTTCTCTACTCTAAGCAAGGAGGTACTCCTCTCCAAGGTAGGCGTCGATAACCCTCCTGTCCTTCGCCACCTCTTTGGGAGCTCCCTCGGCGATCTTCTCGCCGTGGTGCAGCACCAGGATCCGATCCGAGACGGTCATGATGGCCGCCATGATGTGCTCGATCACCAGGAGGGTAACCCCCTGCTGCCGGATCCGCTGGAGGATCTCCAGCATCTGGGTCAGCTCGGTGGGGTTGAGCCCCGCCATCACCTCGTCCAGCAGCAACACCCGGGGGCGGGTGGCCAGGGCTCTCGCCACCTCCAGCCGCTTCCGGTCGGCGATGGTGAGGCTCTTGGCCGCCTTCTCCCGCCGGTCCAGCAGCCCCACCAGATCCATCACCTCCAGGGCTCGCTGGCGAGCCCGCCCCGGATTGCCGGTCTGGAGGAAACTGCCCACCATCACGTTCTGAAGCACCGTCAGGTTGCCGAAGGGCTTCACCACCTGGAAGGTGCGGACCAGTCCCCGCCGGCTGACGTCGTAGGCCTTCAGATGGCCGATGGACTCGCCGGCGAAAACCACCCGCCCCTGATCCGGGCGGAAGAAGCCCGACATGACGTTGAAGAGGGTGGTCTTGCCCGCCCCGTTAGGGCCGATGAGGCCGACGATCTCCCCCTCCTCCACCCCGAAGCTGATCCCCTTCAGGGCGTAGAGGCCGCCAAAGTGCTTGGTGACGTTCTCTACCTGCAGGATCATGGGGCCTCCTTCCCCAGCGCTACCGGCTGGGCCTTTCTCCCACCGAAGGCTCGCTTCCTCCACCGGGCGAGGGAGGGGACGATGCCCTGGGGCAGCAGGATCACCACCACGATCAGGACGGTGCCGTAGACCACCAGGTGCAGCCCCTGCAGCTCTCCACCGAGGCGGGCCCGCAGCAACTCCTGGAGAGGGGTCACCAGGAAGGCCCCCGCGATGGGCCCCCAGACCGTCCCGACACCGCCGATGATGGACATCATGGCCAGCAGGACCGAGAAGTCCAGGGAGAACATGGCGAAGGGCTCGATGTAGGCGATGTACTGGGCGTAGAAGCTCCCGGCCAGGGAGGTGAAGAAGGCGCTGATCAACACCGCCATCAGCTTGTAACGGGAGGTATTGATGCCCAGGGCCTGGGCGGCGTCCTCGTCCTCCCGTAGGGCAGCCAGGTAGTAGCCGAGGCGAGAGCGTTCGACCCAGAGGCTGATCAGGATCATGATCAGCATGAAGACCAGCGCCACGTAGGCGTAGTCGGAGGTCTCCCGGAAGATGAAGTTCTGAAAGGAGGGCCGGAAGGGCACGCTGATCCCGATGGACCCCTTGGTAACGTCCCGAAAGGTGACGGCCAGGATGCGAAGCACCTGGGCAAAGGCGATGGTGACCAGGGTGAAGAACGGGCCCCGCAGCCGGAAGCTGGGGTAGCCGATGCCGGCGGATACGGCGGTCGACAGGAGAGCCCCGACCAGCATCCCGATCCAGGGGGATACCCCCCAGTCGACGAACAGCAGGGTGGAGCTGTAGGCGCCGATCCCGAAGAAGGCAGCGTGGCCAAGGGAGAGCTGCCCCGCGAAGCCGCCGACGATGTTCCAGGCGGAGCTGGCGGCAGCGTAGAACAGCATCATGATCAGGACGTGCAGATAGAACTTGTCCTTGACCACCAGGGCCAGGAGGGCAGGGATCACGATCAGCGCCAGGATCACGTAGAAGTCGGTGCCAGCGGGCAGGGGTAGTAGCGATCCTGGCGATCGCCCAGCCTGCCGGGGTCGCTTCATCGCGCTCACTTCAGTCCCACCTCCTCGGCACCCACCACCCCGAAGAGCCCTGTGGGCCGGATCAGCAGCACCAGGATGAAGACGACGAAGTAGACCGCCTCCTTCAGGGCGGGGACGTAGAAGCCGCTGAAGGCTTCCACCAGCCCGATGATCAGCCCCCCCAAGAGGGCGCCGGTCATGTTGCCCATGCCCCCCAGCACCACCACCACGAAGGCGGTGAGCACGAAGTAGCTGCCCACGGTGGGGAAGGTGGGGTAGATGGGCATCAGCAGGGCGCCGGCGATCCCCACCAGCGCCGTCCCGATGCCGAAGGTGACCATGTAGATGCGGTTGGTGTTGATCCCCATCAGCAGCGCTGCCGTCCGATCCTGGGTGACGCAGCGGATCGCCTTACCCAGGTAGGTCCTCTTGAGGAAGAGGAAGATGCCGGCGGTGATGGCGAGGGCCACCAGGAAGGCCACCAGCCGGGAGACCCCCACCAGCAGCGGTCCCATCGAGATCACGGCCTTGGAGTAGAAGGTATCCACCGAGCGGTAGTCGGCCTTCCACACCAGGAGGGCAGCGTTCTGGAGGACCACCGAGAGCCCGACGGTGGCGAAGATCTGCATGGAGGAGGGGGCATTAAGGATAGGGCGTATGATCAGGAACTGGGCCAGCAACCCAAGCAGGAAGAGCAGCGCCGCCACCAGGACGATGGAAAGGTAAGGATCGAGTCCGTACAGGTGGAACAGCCAGAAGGTGGCGTACATGGCGATCATCAGGAACTCGCCGTGGGCGAAGTTCACGACGCGCAGGACGCCGAAAATCAGGGTGAGGCCGATGCTTATCAGAGCATACACGCCACCCAGGAGGATGCCGGACACCGCAACCTGGGCGAGTATCCCTACCATAGTGACTCCTCTAAGTGACCTAACCCCCAACCCCCTTCCCGCATCGGGAAGGGGGCAGTTTCCCTCCCCTTGCAGGGAAGGGCTAGGGGGAGAGGTTGGTCTTGTCTACTTCGCCCAGGAAGGCTTCCAGGGCACTGCCAGATCCGCCACGGCGGCCTCCTTGGGGTACACCGCCATCTGGCGTCCCTTCTGCCACTGCATAACCAGGGGATCGGCCCGCAGGTTCTGGCCCGCTTCCTTCTCGCCGGGGCCCGCGAACTTGACGCCCCATCCGGTGATGGTGCCGCCCACCGGGATGTCGGTGGCCAGGGCCGCCTTCCGGACGGCGTCGGGGTCGGTGGACCCGGCCCGGCCGATCACGTCCCACAGCACCAGGGCGCCCATGTAGTTGGCCAGGGAGTGGCCCGACCGCGGGGGCTCCTTGAAGGTGTCTTGGTAGAACTTCTGATACTCCTTGATCCCTTTGGCGTAGCTCTCGTTGACGTCGTATTGGGGGAAGTCGATGTTGAGGACGCCGGTGGTGTCATCGCCCAGGGCCTTGGCGAAGTCGGTGAGGGAGTAGCCCGCACCGGTGCCGATGACCGCCTTGACGCTGAAGCCCAGCTCCCGGGACTGCTTCCAGAAGAGGAGCAGGTCCTGGATGTAGGAGGTGGCGACCAGCACGTCGGGCTGATTCGATTTCAGCTTGAGGATCAGGGATGAGAGGTCCGTTGCCTGGCTGTTGTAGGGCTCGCGGCCGATGAAGTTGAGGCCAATCTCCTTGGCCCGCTTCTCCGCAGCGGTACCCACGGTAGTGCCGTAGAGGGCGTCCTCGTGGACGACGGCGAAGCGCAGCTTGGCGGGGTCGATCCCCAGATTGGGGGCGATGGACTCCTTGGTGAAGTTGGCCGCCACGATGCCGTCGGAGGAGCCGTTGGCGCAGGTGCGGAAGAGGTACTGGAAGCCTCGCTCGGTGATGGGGTCCGAGATGGCGCCCATCTCCCAGTAGATCGTCTTGTTCCTCTCGGCGACCTCGGTGGCCGCCTGGGAGAGGGTGCTGGAGTAGGTGCCCACCAGGATGGGCAGCTTCTCGGAGGAGATCATCCGGTTGGCCTCGGAGACGGCCGCGTTGGCGTCCGGGGCGTCGCCCTTGACCCACTCGATCTGCTTGCCCAGCACGCCGCCCTTGTTGTTCTGGAGGATGCGGGCCAGTTCGGCACCGCGCCAGGATTCCTCCCCTAACAGGGCGAGGCTGCCGGTGAAGGGGAAGATGGCGCCGATCTTGAGAGTGCCACCTGCGGGCTTGGCGGCCGCAGCGGCCGCGGCAGGAGCGGTGGTGGCTGCCGGGGCGGGTGCGCCGCTGGGCTTGGGGGCTTCGGCGGGCGGGGACGCGCTCGGGGCGCAGGCCGCGGCGGCGGCGCCGAGGGCGGCGAGGCCGAGGCCTTTGAGCAGTTGGCGCCGGGTCAGGGGTCGCTTCAGGGGTTCCGGAGACGCGGGCGATTGCATGCTGTCCACAATACCCTCCTTCTAATTGGGCGAAGACCCTTTGCCGATAGGACGCGGGTAGTTGCAGGCATCGTCGCGCGAGGCGACCTACACTGGTCGGACAGCTCCGGCGGCCCTGCCGGAATCCGGTCGATATTCGGTTGGGTGGTGTATAGCAGAGGTGGAGCTACTTAGTCAACAGCTACGTTGTTAGCCAGGTTTAACTATGTGTCTATCCATTGCTCTCCCCTTGGGAGAGGCGTGAACTTGCCCTCCGGCACGTTCACAGGGAGCAGGCAGGAGGAACGGTCTATCCAGTTCGCTCCACTGGGCTGGTCCCGCGAGATGCAGGGCCTGGCGCTGGGAGCCGGGCATCTTGCCCCCGGGCCGCGACTAGCTGCACTTCGTCACCACCTCGGTCACGTCCTGGCCGTTCCCCGCGCTCCGCTCGTAGGGGCCCACGTAGTGGATGGTCCCCTTGGTGTCCAGCCTCTTCCTCCGAGCGCCGTCCCCGTCGTAGGTAGCCCCACAACGTCTCCCCGTTCCCCCGTCGGCGCCCCTGTCCCCCTCACATTGACACCTCCGCACCCCAAACCGTATAATTTGCTTATCAATGAACTGACTGCAAGGGGTTTTGCGCTGCATGAAACGCACGTACCAGCCGAAGCGAATCCCGCGGAAGCGCGAACACGGCTTCCTCAAGCGGATGGCCACCAAGGACGGTCGGAGGGTCCTCAAGATGAGGAGGCTCCGCGGGCGCAAGAGGCTGACCGTCGTCTAGATATCCGGGTGGTGACCGCGCCCCGCGCGGCTCCCATGCAGAGACGACACCGTCTTAAGAAGAGCGCAGAATTCCAGCGGGTGCGTGCCCTTAAGCAATCGTGGGCGCACCCGCTGCTGGTGTTATACGTAGCACCCAACAACCTGGAGATCACCCGGATCGGGATTTCCACCAGCAAGCGGGTCGGCAAGGCCGTGGCGCGCAACCGGGCCAAGCGGCTGATCCGGGAGGCGGTCAGAAGCCTCCTCCCAAGGCTCGTCCGGGGGCGCGACCTGGTGTTCATCGCCCGTCCGGCCATCGCCGAGGCGGACTTCGAGCAGGTCAGCCGGGCCGTGGAGATCCTGCTGCGGCGGGCCCGTTTGCTGCCAAAGGAGCAACCGCCGTCCGGGAAACGGGACCTAACCAAGAATGACGTGGATCACACTAGCTCCGAAATGGATCGGACTGTTTCTGATTAGACTGTATCAGCTTACGCTTTCGCATATGCTTCCGGCAGCATGCCGTTTCGAGCCCACCTGCTCCCACTACGGCTACGAGGCTATCGATAGGTACGGACTCTGGAAGGGCGGGCGGATGGCCGCCGGGCGGATTGCTCGCTGCCATCCCTTCAATCCGGGGGGCTACGATCCGGTCCCCTAAGACGATGGCACGCCTCCGGCTGCCAACTGTGCAGTAGCGAACTCTTTAGGAGGAATTTGCTTGACCGAGGTCTGGAACTCTCTAATCGTATGGCCGCTGACGGGAGCACTGGTTGCCCTCCACGGGTTTCTGGGGAGCTACGGCCTCGCCATCATCGTTCTGACCCTGGCGATCAAGTTCATAACCTTCCCCTTGAACCTGATGCAGATCCGCTCCTCCAAGGCGATGCGGGACGTTCAGCCGCTGATGGAGGAGGCGAAGCGCCGGTACGGGAAGGACAAGGAACGGCTGACCCAGGAAACCATGCGGATCTACAAGGAGCATGGCATCAACCCAATGGCGGGCTGCCTGCCTATGCTGATTCAGATGCCGGTCTGGTTCGGCCTCTATTATGCCCTGCTCCACCTGGCGCAGACGGCGCCCGAGTTCAGCCAGGGCTTCCTGTGGCTGCCCAGTCTGGCCCACCCGGATCCCTTCTACATTCTGGTGATCCTTACGGTGGTGACCCAGTTCATCGTGCAGCGGATGATGACGATGCCGTCCACCGATCCGCAGCAGCAGACCATGAACAAGGTGATGCTGTTCATGCCGCTGACCTTCGGTTTCGTGGCGACCAGCGTGCCCTCGGGGTTGGCCCTGTACTGGGTGACCACCAACCTGTTCACCTTCTTCCAGCAAGGGTTGACGACCGGCTGGGGAGGGATACTGCCCGGCTCTAAGCCTTCTGTGGCGCCAGCTCGGGTGGTGTCGGCGGACACGGATCCCGCGCCCGGCGACGGGGCAGCGGTGAATCCTCAGCAGAAGATTTCTAAGGGCGCCAGGCCCAAGAAGGGCTCTGGCGCCAAGCCTCCGAGGGAGGAAAAGAGAGCGAATGGAAAGCGTTGATGTGAGCGCCAGGAGCGTCGAGGAGGCGGTCCAGCAGGCGCTCAGTAAGCTGGGCAAGAGCCGCGACGAAGTAGAGGTTACCGTCCTCAGCGAGGGCCACAAGGGCCTCCTGGGTTTCGTCCGGGGAGAGAGCGCCCGGGTGAGGGTCACGGTTCTCAAGGATACAGCTTCTGCCACAGCCAAGAAGGAGGCGCCGGCCGCCCCAGCCAAGGGGGAGATCGCCGCCAAGCCGGGGGTTGCCGTCGCCGTGGCCGAGGAGATGCTGGCGCAGCTGCTCGACCACATGGACATCAACGCCGAGGTGGACTGCAGGGGCGGGACGGGGGACGATGAGTCCCCTATCCTCCTGGAGGTCACGGGCGACGACCTGGGGATCCTGATCGGGAGACGGGGCGAGACCCTCTCCTCTCTGCAGTTCCTGCTCAACCTGATGGTGGGCAAGCAGCTCAACTCCTGGGTCCGGATCGCCGTCGACGTGGAGGGCTACAGGGCCCGGAGGGAGGAGTCCCTCCGCAACCTGGCGTCGCGGGTCGCCGACCGTGTTCGGCGGACGGGCCAAACCGTCGCCCTGGAGCCTATGCCCGCCAACGAGCGCCGCATCGTCCACATGGCTCTTCAGAACAACCCTTACGTCGCGACCGAGAGCAGCGGCTACGGCGAGGACCGCAGGGTCAACGTCATCCCCAAGACGCCGAGCCGCTCGTCCAGATATTCGTAGGAGCCAACTCCTGCTGGCGGTGACAGGGCGTAGGGCAGGGTCGTGTGCCCTGCCGCCCGCCCCTGCCGTTGTTTGGGGGCGGCGGGGGACAAGCCCCCGCCCTACATAGAGATAACCCCTTTTCTGACTATGCCCGACTACCTGGCCTTGGGCCACCTGACCATCGACCGGCTTGCGCGGGGCACAGCCGTGGGCGGCAGCGTGGCCTACGCCTCTACCACCGCGGCACGGTTGGGATTGGCCGCAGGGATAGTCACCGTGGCGGGTGAGGAGCTAGACTGGGGAGGCCTCCTGCCCGGCGTGGAGATCGCCCGCCGTCCGGCTCCCGCCACTACCAGCTTCGAGAATCTGTATCAGGGGGGGCGCCGGACCCAGAGGGTCCTGGGGGCAGCGGGGGGGGTGCCCGCCGAAGCCGTCCCGAAGGCGTGGACCGGCTCTCCCATCGTTCACCTAGCCCCGGTGGCCCACGAGATAGACGGCAGCCTTCTGGAGCCATTCTCGGCTTCCCTGATCGGCCTGACCCCTCAGGGTCTTCTGCGGCGATGGGATGCTGGCGGAGTGGTCCGGCAGGGTCCGTGGAGGGGAGACGACCGCCTCCTGGCCGGATCGCAGGTGGTGATCTTCAGCGAGGAGGATCTGGCCGGAGATCCGGATTTCCTCCCCCGCTGTCTGGATAGGGTCCCCATCACGCTGCTCACCCAGGGCGCACGAGGGGCAACCATCTTCGTCCGGGGCGACCCGCGGGAGTTCCCAGCCTTCTCGGTGCGGGAGGTGGACCCGACGGGAGCCGGGGACGTCTTCGCGGCGGCCTTCCTGATCGAGTATCATCGCACGCGAGATCCCTACCACAGCGCTGCCTTCGCCTGCTGCGCGGCCTCCTTCGCGGTAGAGCAACCCGGCCTGGAGGGGGTGCCGGACCGGGCGAAGGTGGAAGAGCGGCTCCAGGGGTACAGGAGGCTCGCATAATGTAGCGTCGGGGCTCGTCCCCGACGTTGGTACCATCGCCCGGGACCGTCGGGCACAAGGCCCGACGCTACAAGAGGTCTGCAGAGTTGATCATCGCCGTCGCCAATCAGAAGGGTGGCGTGGGTAAGACCACCACAGCCGTGAACCTGGGAGCTTATCTCTCCCAGGGCAGGAATGTGTTGCTGGTTGACCTGGATCCCCAGGCCAATGCCACCACGGCCCTCGGCTTCGACGAGAGAAACTTCGAGCGCTCCGTCTACGAGGTGCTGGTGGAGGGCGAATCCATGGCCAAGGTCGTGCGGACCACCCGCCATCCCGACCTCCACCTGATCCCCTCGGCCCGTCGATTGGCCGGCGCCGAGGTGGAGATGGTCAACCTGATGGTCCGCGAGGGGCGTTTGAAGAGGGCCCTCCAGAAGGTGATGGCCGATTACTCCCTGGCCATCATCGATTGCCCTCCCTCCCTGGGGCTCCTCACCGTCAACGCCCTGACCGCCGCCGACGCGGTGCTGGTCCCGGTCCAGTGCGAGTACCTGGCGCTGGAAGGGCTTGCCCAGCTGATGCACACCATCGACATGGTGCGGGACAGCATCAACCCGCACCTCGCGGTGCTGGGGGTGCTGCTCACCATGTACGACGGCCGCACCAATCTAAGCAGCCAGGTGGTCGAGGAGGTGATCCGCCACTTCCCCGATCTGGTCTTCGAGACGGTGATACCGCGCAACATCCGTCTGACCGAGGCACCTAGCTATGGGAAGACGATCCTGGAGTACGATCCCATCTCCAAAGGCGGCCTGGCCTACGCGGCCCTGGCCCTGGAAGTGGCGGTGAGAATCCGGGAGTAAGGTCGAGGTAACATTGCCCAAGGAGCACGGACTCGGCAGAGGTCTCGGCGCCCTTATCCCCTCGGGATCGGGGGGCAACGGCCTGCTCGAGATCGATCTGGACCGGATATCCCCCAATCCCCGGCAGCCTCGAACCCTCATGAAGGAGGACGCGCTGGCCGTGCTGGCCGATTCCATCCGCCAGCACGGTATCCTCGAGCCTCTCATCGTCACCCGCTCCGGCTCGGGCTACACCCTGGTTGCCGGGGAGAGGCGGTGGCGGGCCGCGCGACTGGCCGGACTCCGGACAGTGCCGGTGGTGGTCAAGGACACGTCGCCCCAGCAGCTGCTGGAACTGGCCCTGGTGGAGAACATCCAACGGCAGGACCTGGGCCCCCTGGAGGAGGCGGCTGCCTACCGCCAGCTGTTGGAGGAGCATGGCCTCACCCAGGAGGAAGTGGCCCGTCGGGTGGGCAAGAGCCGCAGCACCGTGGCCAACAGCCTGCGGCTGCTGAACCTGCCGCCCGAGGCGAAGGCCGCCCTGGAGGAGGGCAGGATCACCGAGGGCCACGCCCGCACCCTGCTCTCCCTACCGACCACGGAGCAGCAGTTGGCGCTCCTGGCCTCGATGCTGGCGGCGGGGGTTACGGTGCGGGAGGCGGAGGAGGCCGCCCGGCGGGGCTCGGCCAGAGAGCAATCGCCGGGGCACCGAAAGTCCGTGGAGGTCGCGGACCTGGAGAACCGGCTCCGAGAGGCGCTCCGCACCAAGGTGGAGCTGCACCGGGGCCGGAAGGGCGGCCGTGTGGTGATCCACTTCTACTCCGACGAGGAGCTGGAGGGGATCTTCCAGGTGCTGACGGGAGAGTAGGAACGAGGCAACACGCACAAAGGAGGTGGGCGGTCTAGGGCCGCTCACCTCCTTTGTGCTCCGAAACCCAACCGCCCCCTCCCTTGTCCAATAGGGTGTAAAGTAGCGGGATTGCTCAGGGAGGTGTCCAATGCCGAAGAGGCTGCATAGGAGCCAGTCGGAGCGCATGATCGCCGGGGTTTGCGGCGGTCTGGCCGAGTACTTCGACGTCGATCCCGTCTTCATGAGGCTGGCCTTCGTGCTGCTGGCCTTCCTGACGGGGATCGGCTTTCTGCTCTATCCGCTCCTCTGGATCATCATGCCGGAGGAAGGGAGCGTGGAACGCCCGCCCAGGGAGGTCGTGCGCGAGAACCTGGACAAGATGCGGGAGGATGCCGAACGGCTGGGTGAGGAGCTGAGGCGGGCTACCGGCAGACCCACCGCGGCCGGCGAAACGACCGAGGGGTCAGCCACCACCACCGGCGAAACGACCGGGGAGCCGACCACCACCATCATCGAACCTCCCATCCACACCCACCCTCGACCCTCGGGGGACCGGCAGTTCATCGCCGGGGTGATCGTGCTGCTGCTGGGGCTACTGCTGCTGCTCCAGAACCTCAATCTTTTCTGGTGGGCCAGCTTCTGGAGGCTGTGGCCCCTGGTGCTGGTGGCGATAGGGCTGTTCCTCCTCTACCAGCAAACCCGGGCGCGCCGTTGACCGGCTAGAGCAAGAGGCGCCGAGGTCGCGAGATCGTCGGCCTCCCCGCCGACCGAAGGAAGGCAGGCCACCAACGTCGCGTTGGTGGCCTTTCCACCGTCAGACTGACAGCAGCGGCCCGCCCTACTCGGGCACCTTCACCAGCAGCAGCGGCTGCTGGATGCGGGACAGGATCTTGGAGCCGACGCTGGCGGACCAGAAGGCGTCCAATCCCGCTCTGCCGTGCGTCGACATAACTATCAGGTCGGCACCGGTCGCCTGTGCCGCCTCCACCACGGCCGAGGACGGATCCCCCCGCCGCACCTCCGTCGCCACCGACAGACCTGCCTCCCGCAAGGGCTTCGCGGTCCGCTCCAGGTGGCGGCCGGCATCCTCCACCTCCATGTCCAGCGCCATGGAGGTCGCGGTGGGGGTCAGGATCGCCGCCGCCCCCTGGTCTCGAGGCAGGGTGCCGAGGGTGGGTACCACCATCAGCAGCAGCAGATCGGAGCCGAGGAGGTGCGCCACCGCCTCCACCACCGGCATCACCGCCCCGTCGTGGTCCGGCTTGCCGTCCAGGGGAACCAGCAGCCTCTTGCCCTCGAAGGGAGGCGCTTCCCCCGCCGCCGTGGGTTTCACCAGCAGCACCGGGAGGCTACCTCGCCGCAGCACCTGCTGGGCGATGTTGCCCACCAGCAGGTCCCGCATCCCCCCCCAACCGTGGGTCGCCAGCAGGATCAGGTCGGCCCCAAACTCCCGGGCGTGGCCGATGATGCTGGCCACCACATCCCGCTCCTCGTTGGGATGGACGTGGATCTCCACCACGATCCCCTCGCAGCGGCACTGCTCAGCCACCTTCTGCAGATAGGCTTCTGCCTCCCGAACGTCCGCCAGGTGGCGCTCCCCGTGGACGGTTTCCGGCGCCCCCTGCTCCAAGACGTGGAGCAGCGACACCGTGGCACCGAACCGTTCGGCCAGCCGATGGGCCGCGGGCAGCACCGCCTCGGCCAGGCGGGAGCCATCCAACGGCACCAGTAGCTTCTGCATGCTTTTCATAGGGCGCCACCTCCGAACAGGGTTTGGTAGAGCAGGAAGAGGTTCAGGGACACGATCAGGCCGGCCACCCCCGAGGCAACGACGGTAGTCAGCCGCCGGTTGACCAGAGAACCCATCAACTCCCGATTTCGGGTGAACATCACCAGGGGGATCAGCGCAAAGGGTATGGCGAAGCTTAGAACCACCTGGCTGATCACCAGGGTGCGGGTGGGATCCAGGCCTATCGCTATGACGATCAGCGCCGGCAGCATGGTGACCAGCCGCCTGAGCCACAGGGGGATGGTCCGATGCAGGAAGCCCTGCATGATCACCTGGCCGCTCATGGTCCCCACGGTGGTGGAGGAGAGGCCGGCCGCCAGGAGCGAGATGGCGAAGATGAAGCTGGAGGCGCTTCCCAACAGCGGCGCCAGGGTCTGGTGGGCCTCCTGGATGGTTGCCACCTCGGTCAGCCCCCGGGCGTGGAAGGTGGTGGCCGCCATGATCAGCATGGCCGCGTTCACCAGGCCGGCAATGCCCATGGCGATAACCACGTCGATCACCTCGAAGTGGAAGAGGCGCCGCATCTTCTTCTCGTCCCGAACCACGATCCGGTCCTGGGTGAGGGCCGAGTGGAGGAAGATGACGTGGGGCATCACCGTGGCCCCCAGGATGCCCGTGGCCAGCAGCACGCTCTCGGTCCCCTCGAACTGCGGGCGCACGATGGCCAAGCCGACCTGCGCCCAATCCGGCGGCGCGAAGATGGTCTCCACCAGGTAGGAGAGGGCGATGACGCCCACCAGAGCGGTGATCACCGCCTCCAGTGGCCGGAAGCCATACCGCTGCAGCCCCAGGATGATAAAGGTGACGACCCCGGTCAGCACCCCCGCCGCCAGGAGGGGTATGCCGAAGAGGAGGTTGAACCCCAGGGCAGCCCCCAGAAACTCGGCCAGGTCGGTAGCCATGGCCACCACCTCGCCCAGCAGCCACATGCTCCACACCACCGGGCGCGGGTACTGCTCCCGCATCACCTCCGCCAGGTTGTGGCCCGTGGCGATCCCCAGCTTGGCGGAGAGGGCCTGGATCAGCATGGCCATCAGGTTGCTGGCCAGGACTACCCACACCAGCATGTAACCGAACTGGGCGCCCCCCTGAATGTTGGTGGCGAAGTTGCCGGGGTCGATGTAGGCGACGGTGGCCACGAAGGCAGGACCGAGGAAGGGAAGGATGCGGGCTATCCCCCCGCGTTTCCCCTTTCCCTCCAGCACCTCGGTGGCGGCCGTCACGGTGCCCCGGTCGGCGGTCTTCACCTTGTCGTCCGCCGGGCTTTCAACTCCGTTCTGCATTTCTTGCCTCCGGGCCCGCTGCCATCTTCGGGCCAAAGCGCTCTCTCCCGGTGCGGAGGATCTCGAACCATCCTCCTGTAGTGCGAATTCCGGGCCAGGCGAGCCCAATTCCGTGATGGTTCACGGACGTGGTCACAGTGCGGGAGGGCGAAGCTCCTGCTGAGCCGGCTCGCCGGGAGGCTCGCCCTCCCGCAACTGTCACCCGATCTCGCGCCCTAGTGAACCATGCCCCAACTCCTGTTGGTAGAATGATACCCTATCCGTTTTCGTCTCTGCCCTTCTTCATCGCCTCCATGTCCTTCGGCTCTCAGAGCGAGATGGCCTTCCGGGCTCACGCCGAGGCGGCCCGCCGCCTGGACATCATCTCCTTGAACGGCGAGGGCGGCGAGATCAAGGACATGATCGGCAAGTATCGCCGAAACCGGGGGCAGCAGCTGGCCTCGGGCCGCTTCGGGGTCAACATCGAGCTGGCCAACTCCTCGGACCTGTGGGAGATCAAGATCGGCCAGGGCGCCAAGCCCGGCGAGGGCGGTCACCTGCCGGGGGCCAAGGTATCGGCCAAGGTGGGGGCGGCTCGCCACGCCCGCCCCGGCACGGGGCTGATCTCCCCCTCCAACAACCACGACATCTACTCCATCGAGGATCTGGCCCAGCTGGTGGAGGAGCTGAAGACCACCAACCCCAGGGCGAAGGTGATCGTGAAGGTGCCGGTGGTGCCGGGCATAGGCACCATAGCAGTGGGCATCGCCAAGGCGGGAGCCGACATCATCAGCCTCAGCGGCTACGACGGAGGCACCGGGGCCGCCCGAAAGCACGCCATCCGGCACGTGGGGCTGCCGGCCGAGATCGGGGTGAAGCAGGTCCACCAGGCACTGATCCAGTCCGGCCTGCGGGAGCGCACAGAGATCTGGTGTGACGGGGGAATGCGTGGCGCCCTGGACGTCCTGAAAAGGTGGTGCCCGAGCGAGAGCCGACTGGCGCGAACTCCGCCGCGACGGCGACTACCGGCTTCCTGGATCCCATCGGAGCCGACTGAGCCTCCTGAAAGGGGGAAAAGCAGGGCAAGTACCAGAAGAGGAAGATTCTGACGGAAGTTACATCCGGAGCCTATTGTGTGAAAGGCTTCTAAGCCATGGAGGCCGCGGCTACAGGGTGGGCGACAACAAGTTTCTAATCAGGAGAAGGGCGAGGGCGATCTGCACCACGGCCAGGGCCCGGTTGGCACCCCTCCCGGTGCCGAGAAAGGACGGCCCCCCCATGGCGCGCCGAACACCATCCACCAGGGCCAGGGCTGCCGCGGCCCACCAGCCCACGGTCAGTAGGAGAGCGCCGCTGCCCGCCAGGCCCGCACCCTCCAGCAAGCTACCACCCGCTGTCAGCAGCAGCAGGGCGGCGGCCACGATCAGCCAGTTCCGAACTATCCACTCCATCGCCCTCCCCCTTCGGAGGTCCCACGCCGTGACGTTGGCGGGGCTCCCGTAGCCGGCCCGAGCATCCGAATGCACTGCCGGTGCCATGCTATCCATCCCCGCCGCCATGGGGGTGCTGCGGCTTGCCGCGGCGGCGCTGCTGCTGTATCTTAGCCGCCATCCGATGCGGGTTTGACCAAGCAGACAGAAAGGTGAGGGCTAGCTTTCATGGATCTATTCAGGGCCATACTTCTCGGGATAGTGCAGGGGCTGGGGGAGCCTCTGCCGATCAGCAGCTCAGGCCACTTGATCCTGGTGCCTTGGGTACTGGGATGGCCCGAACACAGCCTGACCTTCGACGTGGCGCTCCACGGCGGCACGGCGCTGGCCATAATCATCTATTTCTGGCAGGACTGGAAGGCCCTGGCGGGCGCCTTCTTCGCCAGTCTCAGGGATCGCAGCCTCCGAGGAGACTACCATCGGCAGCTGGCGTGGTACATCGTGGTGGCCTGCATTCCAGGTGCAGTGGCAGGTGTGCTCTTCGAGCAGAGGATCGAGGAGTTGCTGCGGACCCCCTGGGTGGTGGCTACCCTCCTGGTGGTTATGGGGCTGATCATGCTGGCGGCCGATCACCTCTCCAGCCACCGCCGCTCCCTGTCCAACCTGACCCTCCGCGACGCCCTGATCATCGGCTTCTCCCAGGCGCTCGCCCTGGCCCCCGGAACCTCCCGGTCCGGCGTGACCATCACGGCGGCACTGCTGCTCCAGATGAACCGGGCCGATGCGGCCCGCTTCTCCTTCCTGCTGTCGGGCCCGATAGT
>JAJZRD010000291.1 GCA_021845945.1 Chloroflexota bacterium | reverse complement strand
TCGCCAACTGCCCGCTGGACGTGCTGGCGGTGTCCACTGAGCGCGGCTCGGCCGGATTCCTGGTACCCGCGGCGACCAAGCCCGAGGCGTGCAACAGGTGCCAGCTGTGTGAGGTGATCTGCCCGGACTTTGCCATTGTGGTGGAGGGCGACCGTGAGAAGTGAGATGAGGATCGCCGGCTTCGGCGGGCAGGGGGTGATTCTCTCGGGGCTGATCCTGTCGGTGGCCGCGGGGATCCACGAGGGCAAGGAGGTGGCTCAGACCCAGAGCTACGGCCCCGAGTCCCGGGGAGGGGCCTGTCGGGCCGAGGTGGTCATCAGCGACGAGGAGATCGACTACATCAAGCCGATGGACCCCGACGTGCTGGTGGCCATGTCCCAGCCCGCCCTGGACCGCTACATCAACGAGGTCGACCGGAAGAGGGCGGCGGTGCTGGTGGATAGCAGCCTGGTGGCCAGTATCCCCTCGGGGATAGCTCACCTCTACGCGCTGCCCCTGACCGACATCGCCGAGTTTCGGCTGGGCAAGAAGATCGTGGCCAACATGGTGATGCTGGGTGCTCTCTCCGCCATCACAGCTCTGGTGAGCTACGAGGCGCTGGTGGGGGCGGTGAAGGGGACGGTTCCCAAGAAGACGGTGGAGCTGAACCTGGCCGCCCTGAAGGAGGGCTTCCAGGAGGGAGCGAAGCTGGTAGCCGGGGGCCCCACGAACTGATGTCGATGAGGGCGGGTTGTCTCAACCCGCCCGACCCGACTCTACTACGCCGCCACACAGATCGTGACAGGTGTCATCCTGAGCGATTAGGTGTCATCCTGAGCGCCAGCGAAGGATCTCCAGTGACGAGGAGATGCTTCGCTGCGCTCAGCATGACAGGGCGTATCACCTTCATCGTGTCAAAGCACTAGCCTCATTGAGGTGGGTTGCCGCAACCACCCCCCACTTTCCCTGTTGACACGCCCCGTAGACCGTTATAGGATACGCCCCGCACCAAATATATGAGATATGGTGCGCGGCACATGGAGTATCTGGTGTCGATCGCACCGACGCTAGCTTCACCTTCAGAGGCGTTCCCATGGCGAATTCCGCTCCGCTCGTCAACTACCCCGACCTGGGCGAGAAGGTCTACGAGGCCATCCGGGATCAGATCGTCACCTGCGAACTTGCCCCAGGCAGCCCGCTCCCGGTGGTGGAGCTGGCCCGCCAGTTCGGGGTGAGCCTGACGCCCGTTCGGGATGCCCTCAACCGGCTGGCAGCCGAGGGGCTGGTGGAAGACGTGCCCCGCAAGGGCTACTTCGTGGCCAGGCTGGACCACGAGGAGATCGTCGACCTGCTGGACGCTCGCCGTCTGATCGAGCTGGCGGCGGTGGAGCAGGGCATCGAGCTGGCCGAGCCCGACCAGATGGACGAGATGCGGCTGCTGCTGGAGGAGATGGCCCCGCTCTTCGACGAGGAAGGGCACTGTCTCGACTACGCCGAGTTCAGCAGGCTGGACTCCCAGTTCCACCTCCTGGTGGTCGCCACCGCCAAGAACCGGCACCTCCTCCAGATCTATCGCGGCCTCAGCGTTCACCTGCACATCTTTCGGACCAATCTCGCCGCCCAGGGGGGCTACCGCCGCCGGCTTGCCAGCGTCCGCGAGCATCGGGCTATCCTGAGGGCCTTCGAGTCTCGGGATCTGCCGGACGTGAAGGCCGCGCTCTCGGCACACGTTCGAGGGGTGATGGCGGAGTTCGCCCTGGACAGGCTGGATGCCGCTCCAGGGGAGAAGTAGGGCAGGGCGCTCTGCCCTGCCGCCCGTCCCTGCGATCGTCCGCCGGGCGGAGGGGCACAGGGCCCCTCCCTACTTCTCGATGTCTTGTCTCGGGTGTCCCTGCGCCACCTCCTCGCCCGGGAGGGTCAGGGGGTGGCGCATCTTAGAGCAATCGGCACTGCGGGGAACCCTTCGGGTGCATGGGGGCTCTCCGCGGTGGGGTCTGGTCGTCATTGCTGTAGTGAGGAGGAACGAGGTGGCTCCAAAGGTCAAGACCGGGTACAGGATCACGGTCAACCACAACTACTGCACGGGCTGCGGCAACTGCGTCGAGTACTGCCCCATGCACGTGCTGGAGAAGGACAGCAAGCTTAACAAGCGCGGTGTGTACGCTCCCGTGACGGTGGCCCTGGACAAGTGCACGGGCTGCAAGCTGTGCGAGATGTACTGCGGCAACTTCTCCATCGCCGTGGGCGCCAAGTCTAACGCAGACGAGGAAGGGACGGTCTAATGGGGAATCCTAGACTTCTGACAGGCATTCACCTGATGCAGGGCCAGCAGGCCTGCGCCGAGGGCGCCCTGGCGGCGGGCTGCAACCTCTTTGCTGGCTACCCCATCAGCCCCGCCACGGAGATCGCTGAGGCCATGGCCCGACGGCTGCCTCAGGCAGGTGGCATATACCTGCAGGGTGCCGACGAGCTCGACTCGCTGACTATCGTCATCGGTTCGGTCTGGGGCGGCTACAAGTCGATGACCGCCACCTCCGGCAACGGCATCTGCCTGATGCAGGAGAACATCGGCTACGCGGCCATGACCGAGACCCCCTGCGTAATCGTGGACATGATGAGGGCGGGACCCGGCACCGGCATCGCCACCAAGAGCGCCCAGGGTGACATCTACCAGGTCCGCTACGGCAGCAACGGCGACTACTCCATCATCGCCCTGGCCCCCGAGTCCCCCCAGGAGATGTTCGACCTCACCGTGGAGGCCTTCAACCTCTCCGAGCAGTACCGGGTGCCGGCCTTCATCCTGGGCGACGAGATCCTCTCCAACCTGCGCGAGCGGGTGGTGATCCCCTCCGAAGTGAAGGTGACCCCGAGGCGCAAGCCCACCGAGAAGCCGGGCGAAGGGTACAAGACCTGGGCGGTGCCCGAGGGCCAATGGGTGCCCCCGATGCCCGCCTTCGGCGAAGGCTACCACATGGCCGTGTCCAGCTTCGCCCGCACCGCCGACGGCGCCCCCTCCCAGGCCTACGACGTCCAGAAGGAGATGGTGGGCCGGCTGTGGAACAAGGTGGAGGCCAACGCCGACAAGCTGACCAGGGTCGAGGACGGCTTCGTGGAGGACGCGGAGGTGCTGGTGGTCGGCTTCGGCTCGGTGGCCCGCTCCGTTAAGGCCGCCGTGCGGCAGGCCAGGGCCAACGGGCTCAAGGTCGGCTTCAGCCGCCTGATCGGCATCTGGCCCTTCCCGGATCAGTACGTCGCGCGGGTCGGCAAGAACGTCAAGAAGGTCGTCGTCGCCGAGATGAACATGGGCAGGGTTTCTCGCGAGGTCCAGCGCTGCCTCGGCAGGGATACCGAGGTGATCCTGTCCTCCAAGCCCGGGGTTGCCATGCATACGCCGGTGGAGATCCTGGACCAGATAAGGAAGGTGATGTAAGTGGCAGAGGCTCCTGTGATCAAGACGGAAGAAGCCGAGGTGCTGGAGCATCCGGCCATAAAGTACTTTCGTTTCGGCGCTCCGGGCAACCCTCACATCTGGTGCGAGGGCTGCGGCATAGGGCAGATCTGGTACTACACCGCCATCGCCATCGACGAGCTGGGGCTGGATCCCAACTCTGTCGTGTGGGTGGGGGGCAGCGGCTGCACCGGCCGGATGTGCACCTACTGGAAGTACGACTACATGCACACCCTCCACGGCCGGCCCCTGGGCTTCGCCACCGGCATCAAGCTGGCGAACCCGGACCTGAACGTCATCTGCCACATGGGCGACGGCGAGACCTCGGCCATCGGCGGCAACCACCTGATCCAGACGGCCCGCCGGAACGCCAACGTGACGGCCATCTGCGTGAACAACTACACCTACGGCATGACGGGCGGCCAGTATTCGCCCACCACCCCCATCGGCTCCCTCTCCGCCACCTCCAGGTACGGTCTGGTGGAGGATGGCTTCGACCTGTGCGATCTGGTGACCGCGGCCGGCGCCACCTACGTGGCCCGATCGACCACCACGAACCCGAGGCCCAGCATCAACTTCATCAAGAAGGCGATCCAGAAGAAGGGCTTCTCCTTCGTCGAGATCATCTCCCAGTGCCCGACCTTCTACGGCCGCAGCAACAAGCTGGGCGACAACAGCATCGAGATGATG
>JAJZRD010000290.1 GCA_021845945.1 Chloroflexota bacterium | reverse complement strand
CACCTTCACCCCTCCGGCACGAACAGCTGCTTGTAGGTCTGCAGCGCGTAGCGGTCCGTCATGCTGGCAATGTGGTCGCATATCACCCGTTCCACCGGCTCGCCCGCCAGGTGGCTGCACAGATCGGACGGAAGATCGGAGGGGTGGGCTTTGTAGTAGTTGAACAGCTCTCGAACCAGGTAGGTAGCCTTCGAGCCCTGATCCTTGGCGAAACCGGAAAGGTACACCCGCTGAAACAGGAACTCACGAAGAGCGTCAATATAGCTTAACATAGTTAAGCTGGGACGGATAACGAGTCCGCTCTGAGCCTCTGTCTCGGGCAGTCTCCCCTCCACCACGGGCCAGCAGTTGGTGATGATGTCGACCACCATGGCGTTTATCCTCTGCCGGCCGGTGACTCCCAGCTTCGAGACCACGGTCCGGGGCACGTCGGACTCCGCGATGACCCCGGCTCGTATGGCGTCCTCCAGGTCGTGGTTCACGTAGCCGATGCTATCAGCCACCCGCACGATCTGGCCTTCCAGCGTGGATGGAACACTACCGGTGCTGGCGGCGATACTCTGCCGCACCTTGCTGTGCAGGAGGATGCCGTCGCGCACCTCCCAGGTCAGGTTCAGCCCACGACCGGACTTCTCCAGCACCTCGACCACTCGCAGGCTTTGCTCGTTGTGGTGGAAGCCCCCGGGCATCAGGCCGTTCAACGCCCCCTCGCCGGCGTGCCCGAAGGGTGTGTGGCCGAGGTCGTGACCCATGGCTATGGCCTCGGTCAGATCCTCGTTCAGGTTGAGAGCCCGAGCGATGGTCCGGGCGATCTGAGACACCTCGAGGGTGTGGGTCAGCCGGGTGCGGTAGTGGTCTCCGGCCGGCGCGACGAACACCTGGGTCTTGTGCTTCAGCCGCCGAAACGCTTTGCAATGGAGGATTCGGTCCCGGTCACGCTGAAAGGAGAGCCTCCACGGGCACTCATCCTCGGGAGTCTGCCTGCCCCGGCTGAGGCTGGCTCGAGCCGCCAAAGGCGATAACCTCTCCTCGCCCTTCTCCAAGCGTTCACGGACGGTTTCCACGGCAAAGTCCCTTCAGAGAGGCCCACAACCCGGCCACCACCTGGCGATCTACGCCGGCATGGTCCCCGGGAGGGGGAATCACCGGCTGGTGCCTTGTAGGGGCGGGTCGGGGACGACCCGCCCCTCCTCGAATGCTACTTGTCCTTCTCGGCCTGCCCGAGTGCCGCTTGAGCGGCCGCCAAACGGGCAACCGGAACCCGGAAGGGGGAGCAGCTCACGTAGTTGAGCCCCACCTGATGGCAGAACTCGATGGAGCTCGGATCCCCTCCATGCTCGCCGCAGATGCCGACCTCGAGATCGGCCCGGGTTCCGCGCCCCAACTCGACGGCCATCTTGATCAGCTTGCCGACGCCGTTCCGATCCAGGGTCTGGAACGGGTTCACCGGCAGGATCTTCCGATCCACGTACTGCAGCAGGAACTTGCCCTCGGCATCGTCCCTCGAGAAGCCGAAGGTGGTCTGGGTCAGGTCGTTCGTGCCGAAGCTGAAGAACTGGGCATCCTTGGCGATCTCGTCCGCGGTCAAAGCGGCCCGCGGGATCTCGATCATCGTCCCGACCTTGTAGTGGACCTGTACGCCGTACTCCTTCATGACCTGCTGCGCGATGTGCTCCACCTGCCCCCGGACCAGGTGCAGCTCGTTGATGTGGCCGACCAGCGGGATCATGATCTCGGGCTTGACGACGACCCCCTCCTTGGTCAGCTCGCAGGCTGCCCCGACGATCGCCCGTACCTGCATCTCTACGATCTCCGGGTAGAGAATGCCCAGGCGGCATCCCCGCAGCCCCAGCATCGGGTTCGCCTCGCGCATCGATCCGACGGCCTGGAGCAGCCGCTCCTTCTGAGCCAGCTCCTGGGGCCGATCGCCCCTGAGCCTCAGCTCCGTGACCTCGACCAGCAGGGTCTCGTGGTCGGGGAGGAACTCGTGCAGCGGCGGGTCGATGGTTCGGATGATGACGGGCAGGCCGGCCATCGCCCGGAAGATACCGACGAAGTCCCCCTTCTGAATGGGAAGCAGCTCGTCGAGAGCCGACCGGTAGGAGCTGAGAGGGCCCGAGGCCTCCCTCTCCAGCTCGGCGATTCGCTCCTGCAGAGCGCCCTTGCGGTCCGCCGTGGCCGAAGCCAGGTCGGCCTTGGCCTTCTCCAGCTCGGCACCGAGGCGCGCGGCTTCCGGGGCCGCGAGGATCATCTTCTGGACGATGGGGAGCCGGTCGGTCTCCATGAACATGTGCTCGGTGCGGCAGAGGCCGATCCCCTCGGCGCCGTACTCCCGAGCCTTTATGGCATCGCGCGGATAGTCCGCGTTGGCCCACACGCCCAGCCGCCGCTTCTCGTCGGCCCACTTCAGGATCTGGTCCAGATCCTTCAGCTCGCCGAAGCTGGGGGCCCGAACCGGGATCTCACCCACGAACACCTCGCCGGTGGCGCCGTCGATGGAGATGACGTCGCCCTCCTTCACCACCTTGCCGCCGGCGGTGAACTGGCGGCGCTCCCCGTCCACCACGACCCCCTCGGCACCGGACACGCAGGGCTTGCCCATGCCCCGAGCCACCACGGCCGCGTGGCTGGTTGCGCCGCCGCGGGCGGTGAGCACACCCTGGGCGGCGATCATCCCATGGACGTCGTCCGGAGAGGTCTCGGTGCGGACCAGCACCACCCTCTGTCCGGCTTTGCCCCACTCTTCCGCCCTGTCAGGATCGAAAACGGCCTTGCCCACAGCCGCGCCGGGGGAGGCGTTCAGCCCCTTGGTCAGCATCCTGCCCTCCCGGGCGGCACCATCCTTGGCGCTCGGATCGAACCCGGGCAGCAGCAGCTGCACCACGTGGCCGGGCTCCACCCGCATGATGGCCTCTTCGGGGGTGATGATCCCCTCCTTCACCATGTCGACGGCGATCTTCACCGCGGCCTGGGCCGTCCTCTTGCCGGAGCGGGTCTGCAGCATGTACAGCTTCCCACGCTCGACGGTGAACTCCATGTCCTGGATGTCGCGGTAGTAGCTCTCCAGTCGCTGCGCGATCTCCTTGAACTGCTGCGCCACCTGGGGCAGCTCGTCCTGCAAGCGGGCGATCGGCTCCGGGGTCCGGATGCCGGCCACCACGTCCTCGCCCTGGGCGTTGATCAGGAACTCGCCGTACAGCGCCTTCTCACCCGTCGAAGGATTGCGGGTGAAGGCCACGCCGGTGCCCGAGTCGTTCCCCATGTTCCCGAAGACCATGGTCTGAACGTTGACCGCGGTGCCCAGGGTGTGGGGAATCTTGTTGTAGTTGCGGTAGTCGATGGCACGCTTGCCGTTCCAGGAACCAAACACGGCCCTGATGGCCAGCCGGAGCTGTTCGTAGGGATCGGTGGGGAAGTCGCTGCCGGTCGCCGCCTTGAAGATGACCTTGTACTCCTCGACGATCTTCTTCAGGCTGTCGGCGCTCAGCTCGGCGTCGGACTTGACTCCGGTCCTCTCCTTGTACTGGTCGAGGACGTGCTCGAACTTGCCGCCTTCGATCCCCATGACGATGCGGCCGAACATCGAGATGAACCGCCGGTAGGCGTCGTAGGCGAAGCGCTCGTCGCTGGTGAGCGCGGCCAGCCCCTTGACGGTCTCATCGTTGAGGCCCAGGTTCAGCACCGTGTCCATCATGCCGGGCATGGAGAACTTGGCACCCGAGCGGACCGACACCAGCAGCGGATTGTTCGGATCGCCCAGCTTCTTGCCGGTCTTCCGCTCCACCTCTTTCAGGGCCGACATCGCCTGGTCCCACATGCCCTCAGGAAACCGCTCCCCGATGGCCAGGAACTCGTTGCAGGCCTCCGTGGTGATGGTGAAGCCGGGGGGGACCGGCAGCCCCGCTTTGGTCATGGAAGCTAGCCCTGAACCTTTACCCCCGAGGAGATCGCGCCAGGATCCCTCCCCCTCCTCGAAGAGATACACCCACTTCTTCCCGGTGGATGAGGGCTTGCTCGATGTCTGGGTCTGAGCCATAGGGTTTCTCTCCTCCTACTTATTGCAGACACCCGGAGTACCGCACGGCCCGATACCCTCTGCACCGGTGGCGGGCACTCCCTGGGCACAGATCGG
>JAJZRD010000289.1 GCA_021845945.1 Chloroflexota bacterium | reverse complement strand
GGCCCACCCGCCTGATCCTCCCCCTCGGACCCCGGGGGCAGTTTCCCTTGCTGGTGGAGATCTGCAACCGCCGGCGGATCAGCTGGGCCAACGCCCACATCTTCTTCATGGACGAGTACCTGGATTGGCAGGGCCGGGTCCTGCCGGTGGACCACCCCCTCAGCTTCGAGGGCCACGCCCGGCAGCATCTCTTCGACCGGCTCGATCCCGAACTGAAGCTGCCCGAGGCGCAGCTCCACTTCCCCAACCCCGTCCGGCTGGAGCAGCTGCTTGAGGAGATGGATCGGGTCGGCGGCATCGACACCTGCTACGGCGGCGTCGGGATCCACGGACACATCGCCTTCAACGAGCCCCCAATAAACGGCCTGTGGAGGGTGACGCCCGAGGAGTTCAAAGCCTCCATTCCGAGGGTCGTTCACCCGAACCCGGAGACCATCGTCATGGCGGTCGCCCGCTGGACCGACGGCGATTTCAGCAGCTTCCCGCCCATGGCCGTGACCCTGGGGATGAAGCAGCTGCTGGATGCCCGCCGCCTACGGCTATACTGTGACGGGGGCATCTGGCAGCGGACGGCGCTGCGGGCGGCCCTCTTCCTGGAGCCCACGGTGGAGTACCCGGTCAGCCTGATCCGGGACCACCCCGACTGGCAGATCGTGGCCGACCCCGTGACCGTCGGCTACCCGCCCGCCGAGGGCCCGTCGCCCGAGGCCTCCACACACCTATGATCATCGACGCCCATCACCACCTGCTCAACCTGAGGGACTACCTGCCCAGGCTGCTGGAGGAGAGCGCCCGGTTGGGGATAGACAGGGTCTGCGTCTCGGCCCTGTCGGACTTCCCCCTCCTTTTCTCCGATGGCACCGACCTGCCGGGGACGGTCTCCAACGATGACGTGCAGCGGGCCTTCGAGCGGCACCCGGACAGGATCGTCGGCTTCGGCTACTTCCGGCTAGGTCGGGACGATCCCGGTCTGGTGGACCAACTGCACGCCCGGGGCTTCAAGGCGCTCAAGGTGACCCGGCCCACGGCCAACTACGACGACCCCTCCTACTACCCCGTCTACGAATGGGCGGAGCGGCTGGGGATGCCGATCCTCTTCCACACCGGCATGCTGGTCCGCACTGCGGACGACGCCAGGTACGGCGCCTCCTCTGCCCGGATGCGGCCCGTCTTCCTGGACACGGTGGCGCGGGCCTTCCCGGGCCTCAACCTGATAGCCGCCCACCTGGCGGTGCCCTGGCACGTCGAGGCCGCCGAGGTGGCCCGCTTCAACCCCAACGTCTACCTGGATCTCACCGGAGCGAAGGGGGGATGGCGCTCACGCAAGTCCATCTCCTTCTACGAGGAGCTCTTCTTCTGGCCCGGGGCTTACGAGAAGATCGTCTTCGGCACCGACGTCCACTGGTCGGAGATGGAGTGGGTTCTCTGGGACCAGCGGCGGATCTTCGACGACCTCCACCTGGACCGAGAGACCCAGGGGAAGATCTTCGGCGGTACCATGGCGAGGTTGCTGGGGCTGGAGGCGAGGTAGTCGGTTGCCCTTGCCTCTGTCGACGGCAGCCTCGCATGGGGGTTAGTGGCGCCCGAACTCCCGCAGCGCCTCCACCATGGCGATGATGTTCTCGGGCGGCACGCCGTCCTGGATGTTGTGGACCGCTGCCAGGACGTAGCCGCCCCCTGGGGCCAGGTCGTCCAGCCGGCGCCTCATCTCGTCCCGCACCTCCTGGGGGCGGCCGAAGGGCAGCACCTGCTGGGTATCGATCCCTCCCCAGAAGGTCAGATCCTTCCCGAACTCCCGCTTCAGCCTCGCGGTGTCCCCCATTCCGTTGGCGCCGACCTGGACCGGGTTCAATATGTCCACCCCCATGTCGATCAGATCGGGAATGAACTGGTACACCGATCCGCAGGAGTGGAAGAAGACCCTCGCCCGGGTGCGCTGCTTGACGAAAGCCATGATCTGGCCCAGCCTGGGCCTGAAGAAGCGGCGGTAGAGGGCCGGTGGGAAGAGGGCGGAGTGCTGGGTGCCCAGGTCGTCGGCCATCACCACCACGTCCACCAGGTCCCCGACCTCCTGGAGGAAGTGCTCCCACGCCACGAGTGCCATCTGGGTCACCCGATCCAGCAGGGCTTCGACGAAGGCGGGGTTGTCCAGCAGGTCCATCATCCCCTCGGCGTAACCCCTCAGCCAGAGGAGGCGGCTGGTGAGGTCGGTGCCCAGGGGGCAGGAACCGATCAATGCGTAGTCGGTCTCCCTCCGCAGCCGGATCGCCTCCTGGCGCAGACCCTGGTAGCGGGCAGGATCGGCGGGATCCGGCCAGGAGAAGCTCTTCAGGGCCTCCGAGGTCGGCTCCTTCAGCGGTGCTTCCACCCGGTCGAAGTAGTGCCCGCCCGAGACGGGCATCTGCAGGCGAGAGCCCCACTCGTCGTAAAACTGGTAGTAGTCCTCGTCGCGAGTGATCTGCAACTGCCATTGGGAGGGGGGCCGGGGTGCGATGCCCGTGCAGCAGGCGCCCACGGCCTTCAGCAGCCTCGGGTCCAGCTCCGGTAGCTGCTGGACCTGGTCCACCACCTTCAGCGGGGCAACCTCCAGGCCCAACGCCTCCACCAGTTGGGTGTAGGCCCCCTTGCAGATAGAGGTGACCTTGGTCCCGCCCAGGTCGAAGGGGACCTGGTCCGGCTCTCGATGCCCCAGGGCATCGAGGATCCTGTCCCTCGGGGTAGTCTTCCCTGCCATGCTTCTCTCCTCCGTGGAAAGCGGGTCCAGGGCACCCTGGACGGAGGGATGATATAACATTATCCTGTTATGCCCACCACGCCAGTGTAGCCCCGTGGCCCCCCTTCGTCAAGGAGGCGATCCGCGCCCGGGCTATTGACAGGGCGGGCGGGACCCCCTACACTACGCGACGGAACTTACTTGATATCTGCAAGCAAGTAAGCGAGGGCTCGCCATGACCCACCCCTTCGCCAGCCCTTCCCTGGAGGGCGCCAACGCCTCTTCCGTTCGACGCCGAAACAGGTCCGTGCTCTTCCTGGCCATCCGAAACCGGGGACCAGTCTCCCGGTCGGAGCTCGCCGAGCTGACGGGCTTGAACGCCGCCACCGTCGGCCGAGTCGTGGAGGAGCTCATCGCGGCCGGTCTCGTCCGAGAGACCGGCTTCGGCGAGTCCAGCGGGGGGCGGCGCCCCATCCGCCTGGAGGTGGACAGCTCCGCTCGCAATGTGGTCGCCGTCGATCTCCAGCGCTTCGGCGTCACCGCTGCCCTGACCGATCTCGATGCTAAGATCCTCCTTCAGACCAGCGCGGACATACCGCGGCGGCGATCGGAGGACGCCATAGCGGCGGTGTTGGACACCATCCAGGAGATCCTCGGTCGCTGCGATCAGCAGCAGCGCCAGCGCATCATGGGGATTGGCATCGCCTCCCCGGGCCCCGTTACCTACCGCACCGGAACCGTCCGCAGCACCCCCGACCGCACCGTCTTCAGCAACGTCGGCCTGGCCGAGATCGTCTCTCACCATTTCGGCATCCCCACCTTCGTCGACGCCAAAGAGAAGTGCTGCGCCCTGGCGGAACTCTGGTTTGGTGCCGGGCGGCAGTTCACCGATTTCGTCTTCGTGGGGGTCGCCGCGGGCATCGGTGCCGGCCTGGTGCTCAACGGAGAGCTGTATCGCGGCAGCTCGGACCTGGCAGGGGAGATCGGCCATGCCTGCATCGAGCCTCACGGCCTCACCTGTTGGTGCGGGAACACCGGCTGCCTGGAGACCGTGGCCTCCCTGCCCAGCCTGATGGCACGAGTTCGCCCCGCTCTGGAGGAGGGGCGGACCCCTCTGCTCCAGGAGGCCGTCCGGCGCCATGGGGGCGAGTTGAGTCTGGAGGCCATACTGGAGGCGGTCGACCTCGGCGAACCCGTGTCCCGGCGCTCGCTGGACGAGGTGGCCTGGTACCTCGGCCTTGCCGTCGTGAATCTCGTGAACACCTTCGATCCCCAGGCGGTCATCGTCGGTCGCCAGATGGCCCTGGCCGGCAGCCGGATTCTGGATCCCATCCGGACCCTGGTGGCCGAACGTTCTATCGAGCCGCTGCGCGACACGGTGCAGATACTGCCGGCCGGCCTGATAATTAACGGCACTATGATCGG